>DATLCB010000095.1:0-5438 GCA_035526625.1 Chitinophagaceae bacterium | reverse complement strand
CTTCGCCCCTCTTTAAGGAAAAGAATATGAAACTCACGCCTGGCATTACTCATCTGATCTGTTGAACGATTCTTGATCGTTCAAACCAATGCAATGTTCCATTGCTGTACATTATCCATTTTTAATTTAATTTCAAAAGATCAATCATGTCGCAGGTAAACCATACCAATAAAACATCTCATTTTATTTCATTAATAAAACAATCACTCAAGGGTGGTGAGTATGACTATACGCAGGGAAGTATCCGCGCTGCTATTGTATTGCTCGCCATCCCCATGATACTCGAGCTCAGCCTCGAAAGTGTATTTGCCGTTGTAGATATATTCTTTGTAGGCAAACTCGGCTCGAATGCCACACAAACCGTGGGGCTCACCGAATCAGTGATCACTATAGTGTATTCACTCGCCATTGGACTAAGTACCGCCGCAACAGCCATGGTAGCAAGAAGAGTGGGTGAAAAAGATCCGGAAGCTGCGGCGCATGCGGGTATGCAAGCACTGATCATGGCTCTCTTTGCGACGGTGATTATCAGCGCTGCAGGTATCATCTGGGCGCCGGATATACTACGTATGATGGGAGCTACACCGGAAGTAGTGAAAGAAGGAACACTTTTCACCCGTATCATGCTGGGTGGAAGCGTCGTGATCATTCTTTTATTCCTTATCAATGGTATTTTTCGCGGAGCGGGCAATGCCGCGATTGCCATGCGCAGCCTGTGGCTCGCAAGTATTATCAATATCTTTCTTTGCCCCGCCTTGATAAATGGATGGGGCCCACTCCCGGAACTCGGACTAAAAGGCGCAGCCATCGCTACGGTTATCGGCCGGGGTATGGGTGTATTGTATCAATGTTATTTTTTATTCTGGAATAAAAAAGGAATGATCAATCTGGGTAAGGAGCATTTTATCATTGACCTTTCCGTAATGCGATCTTTGATAAAGATCGCATGGCCGGCCACTTTCCAGTTCGTTATTGCTTCCGGGAGCTGGATCGTACTGGCGCAATTGGTAGCAGTAGAAGGTGGCACACATGCATCAGCCGGCTACCAGATCGCTATCCGGAATGTAGTATTCTTTATTCTGCCTGCCTGGGGATTGAGCAATGCCGCTGCTACTTTAGTTGGACAGAACCTCGGCGCGGGCCAGCCTGACCGGGCTGAAAGAAGTGTGCTGCTTACAACAAAGTACAACGCCATTTTCATGTCAGGTGTGATGCTGCTCTTCGTATTCTTTGCCCGGCCTATCATTGATATTTTCACCAATGTACCCGAAGACCTGGACTTCGGTGCACAGGCTTTACAGATCATCGGTACCGGTTACATTTTTTATGGTATCGGAATGGTGATGATACAAGCCCTGAATGGCGCAGGTGATACAAAAACCCCGACATGGATCAACTTCTTTGGTTTCTGGCTTTTCCAGATCCCCTTCGCCTATTTACTCGTGAAAGTATTTAAAATGGGAGTCACGGGCGCATTTATAGCTATACCCGTAGCCGAGGGGATGCTGGCGATGGTGGCTTTGTATTATTTTAAGAAAGGGAAGTGGAAGCAGGTTAAGGTATAGTCGGAGCCGATAGTCTGTATCAGCTAATTTCTTTCTTAATATTTCACGCAAAGGCTCTAAGTAAATAAAGACGCAAAGAAGAAGGAATTAATACAGCTGCATCTTTGCTCCCTTGCGTCTTTGCGTGAAACTTATGAAGCACTGATTACACTAAACCTCTGCTTTTGTTGAGTACACCGTATTTCTTATTTTTAATACATGAGCGACTTCATCAGCCAAAACCGGGTGCGCCAGGTTTTTTTCATCCTTATCATACTGCTGCTTTTCATTCTTTTATTCTTTGAGCTGGCGAACTTCATACCCGCGTTACTGGGCTCCATCACTTTATACATCCTGCTGCACAAATGGATGTTCTACCTGACCGAAAAGAAAAAATGGAAACAAGGAGGAGCCGCTCTCCTGCTGATGTTGTTTTCCCTGGTCGTTATTATTCTGCCAGTTGCACTGCTGGCCAATATGCTTTCCTCCAAAGTCAGCTACGCTATCCAGCATTCTGCCGAACTCACTGAATCGCTTAAAAAAGTTGTAGGTGACCTTGAAAAACGTTTCGATATCGTCATTGCAAGCGATGCGAATATCAATAAACTTGGAAATGCAATTGCTAACAGCCTGCCCAAAATATTAGGCGCTACGTTCGGTGCACTCACTAATATCTTCTTCATGTATTTCATCCTTTATTTCATGCTGGTAAATGGCAGGCAAATGGAAACTTCCCTGTATGAACATATACCCCTGCGTGATGAAAATGTGAACCGGATCAGTAAGGAAGTTCAGATGATGGTGATGTCGAATGCGATAGGCATACCGCTGGTAGCGCTTGCACAGGGGATACTTGGCCTGATCTGTTACCTGATCGCCGGGGTCGATGAGCCATTCTTCTGGTTTGGTGTTACCTGTATCGCAGCCATGATACCTGTGGTAGGTGCAGCGCTGGCCTATGTACCGATAGCCATTATCTTTTTTGCCCATGACCAGACCTGGCAGGGAATATTTGTGCTGATATTTGGATTTGGAGTGATCGGTACGGCTGACAATGTTCTCCGCTTTACTTTACTCCGCAAACTCGGCAATATCCATCCGCTTACAACTGTCTTTGGCGTTATCATTGGTTTAAGCTTATTTGGTTTTATCGGTCTCATCTTCGGTCCGCTTCTTATTTCTTTATTCATGTTATTATTAAAGATCTATTCAAGCGAGTTCATCGTTAAGCAAAGAGAGGCGGGTAATAACAAAGTGATGGAGAACTAGAAAAGTTTCTTGTTTACTGTTACTGGTTTTTTGTTCTGGTTAGATAGCTTCCTATGTATATATACTCATATCACGTAAATTTTCAAGGGTTGTATCCCGTAGGCTGCGTAATTCTTCGCAATGAATTAAAAACAATTAATTATTGCTTGCAGATATAACATTTGGATAATATTTTGGCACTGCCTTTCGTTTAAATGATCCGCTGGCATATCGCTGTTCCAAAGGAGTTCTCCATAAAAGTCCTTTAGACCTTCGGAACGAAGTGAAAAGCCCGGAGAAAAACCGTACCCTGAGTGAGAAACCTCTTACTACCAATATCCATGGGATTATTGTGTACTTCATTCACAATTCTACCCACTCCTAAAACAGTCAGCAACAGCGACGCTGTTGTCGTTTCCTCCCATCATACGGGCACAACATCCGCAGGTGATATTATATGTATTACAAGCGAGCTGGAGCAGTGCGGCTTATCCAAAGAAGTATTTGATAATGCCTGGAAAGGCTACCAGTATTTACTGGGGAAAAATAAGATAACGAGAAGCGCTTATTTAACGATCTGCGACTTCAGTCAATCGTCGAAGCAAAAACGTCTTTATATAATCGATGTAGAAAAGAATGAGTTGGTGATGAACACCTATGTAGCTCATGGAAAGAACTCAGGTGCTGAATATGCCACCTACTTCTCGAACCGGCCCGAATCATTGCAGAGCAGCCTGGGGTTTTATGTAACAGCCAATACTTATATCGGTGAACATGGATTATCACTGCGTATCGAGGGAGTGGAACCGGGTATCAATGATAAAGCCATGGAGCGTACCATTGTTATACATGGCGCTGCGTATGTGGATGCCGCAAGGGTGAAGGCTGGTATGTATATGGGTAGAAGCTGGGGATGCCCTGCTGTTCCGCAAAAAGAATCGCAAAAGATCATTAGCACCATAAAAAACGGTACCTGTCTTTTTATCTGGCATCCTTCAAGGAATTATCTCTTAAACTCAAAAATATTAAACGGTTGATTGGACACACAAACAAGGATGGATGATAACAAAAGGCCCGACTCCCCTATGGTTGGGCTTTTTTGTTTTAACTGCTTAAAGGGTTAGCCACGGATTAATACAAACTATAAAAAAAGTTCTGTGGAAATCCGTGTAATCTGTGAGCCCTGTATTTATTCAATCCATTTTAGTTGCTGCTAAGTGGTCTGCCACGGATCAACACAGATGAACACAGATTAATACAAACTATAAGAAAAATTCTGTGTAAATCCGTGTAATCTGTGAGCCCAGTATAAGTTCTGTGGAAATTCGTGTAATCTGTGGCCACTGTATTCCGAAGTGTTCAGAGGAGTTTATTTATTGTTTCTTCAATGATAACAAATCCCATCCAGCTCATTACTCCTACCACTAACCACCCGGCCACCTGCATCCACAACGGGTGTTTATAATCATTCATGACCCGGCTTTTGGTAGCAGCGATCAGCATGATAGAAAGTGCGATGGGTAATATTAATCCATTGATCGCACCGGCAAACAATAATAATTCGCGGGGCTTACCCACCATGACGAATATGCAGGTAGTCAGAATAATAAAAATTGAAATACACAACCTTTCATATTTCGCCAGCAAGGGATGAAAGGTTTTGAAAAATGAAACCGAAGTATAAGAAGCTCCCACCACAGAAGAGATAGCAGCGCTCCATAGCACCACTCCAAAAATGCGAAGCCCGATCTCCCCCGCAGCAAAATGAAAGATGGTTGAAGCTGGGTTATTTTGATCCAATATCGCTCCATGTGATAAAACACCAACCGCTGCCAGGAATAATATGAACCGCATGATGGTGGAAATGATGATACCCGTTAAAGCGCTGCGATCTACTTCCTTTAAACTCTCTTTCCCTTTGATTCCGGCATCCAACAAACGATGTGCTCCCGAAAATGTAAGATACCCGCCTACGGTTCCTCCCACAACTGTAACAATAGCGATCAAACTTATTTTTTCCGGAACGATGGTATGCTGAACAGCTTCAAGCAACGGCGGGTGTGCGCTAAATACAATAAATAAAGTGAGAAGGATCTTTATCGTGCCCACTGTTTTAGTGAACCCATCGAGCATTTTTCCGATCTCCTTTATCCAGAACAATACAAGGGCAACAACACCGCTGATAATAGCACCCTGCTGAAAAGATAGTCCTGTCAATACATTTACTCCCAAACCACAGCCCGCAATATTTCCAATATTAAAGGCAAAACCACCGAGCACAACAAGCACGGATAAAAAATAGCCGAGACCAGGTAAGAGTTTATTGGAGATATCCTGGGCCCTTAGCTCACTTACTGCCAATATCCGCCAGGTATTTAACTGTGCGCCGATATCAATGAGGACTGAAACAAGGATGACGAAACCAAAGCTCGTCATCAGTTGCTGGGTGAACACCGTGGTCTGTGTAAGAAAACCAGGGCCGATAGAGGAATTCGCCATCAGGAAGGCAGCGCCAAGCCCGACGCCTCCAAATAGTTTGTATTTAGAAAGTTTTGATGGCATCACGAATAGCTTTTGCAAGATCAACTGCATGCTCTCCGTCGCCATGGATACAGACAGTCTCTGCAATGATCGGGATCCTTTTCC
>DATLCB010000094.1:0-12496 GCA_035526625.1 Chitinophagaceae bacterium | reverse complement strand
GGAAGCCAGGACTACAGCTGCTGCCGACCGAAGCAATCCAAAAAAAGGTTGTGGCGGGTTTCCTTTCAGCAGGATGAAAAAGATTGATTAACTTTCTTCCTCTCTCACTAAAACTACTGTCATGCGTAATCTTTTCCTGTTATTCATTAGCGCTATTTCCCTAAACCTTTGTTCGCAGAACCTTAAGTCTGGCGGTGTATTAAAACCCGAACAAGCCATCATGGATATTCGTCATTATACCGTAGCGCTGGATGTTGATCCGCAAAAGCAAACGATCAACGGTTACGCGGAGATCGATCTTAACTTATTAAAAGCAACCGATCATCTATTATTTGATTTCTGGCACGGACTTACCATCACTAAAGTTTGGGTCAATGCCAAAGAGCTAGGTTTCAAACATACAGCTAATGATCTTGTAAATATCCCCACAACCCTGGGCCAGGGAAAAGTAAAAGTAAAGATCGCCTATGGCGGTAAACCAGGCGTCGCGGAAAGAGCGCCCTGGACCGGAGGTTTCCAGTGGGAAAAGGATAAGAATGGTAACCCATGGATCGCTATTACCTGCCAGGGTGAAGGGGCCAAGATCTATTTTCCCTGCAAAGATCATCCAAGTGATGAACCGAATGAAGGTGCTGAATTGATCATCACTGTACCCAAAGGATTGGTAGTGGCGGGCCCCGGCTTATTGCAGAAAGTAACCCAGGGGAAGGACAGATCGACCTACCACTGGAAAACGAATTATACCATCAGCAATTATTGTATCCTATTTAATGTTGGAAAGTATAAAGTTGCTAAAAGAATTTACACCACCGTCGCCGGTAATAAAGTGCCCATGGAGTATTATGTGCTGGAGGAGAATTTTGATAAAGCAGAGAAACTGCTCGATGTTTTTGAGCAGTCCTGCCGGATACAGGAAAAATATTTTGGAGAATACCCCTGGGTAAAGGAAAGGATCGCCGCTTCTGAAACGCCGCATCTTGGTATGGAGCACCAGACCAATATTGCGTATGGCAATAAGTACCGCTATGAAAAATTAGGAGGAAAGGATTTTGACTGGCTGCTGCATCATGAGTTTGGTCATGAGTGGTGGGCGAATAAAGTGACGAACCGTGACTGGGCGCATATGTGGATACAGGAAGGTATCTGTGTATTTGGCGATGCGATGGCGGTTCGTGAACTCGCTGGTGAAGAAGCTTACCTCAAAAGAATGCAGGCTAATGCCAGGGGCTCCCAAAACCTATTCCCGGTTGTGCGGGGAGAGCAGGTCGATTCGGATAGCGCTTATAAGGGAGATATCTACGGTAAGGGAGCTTTCTTCATGCATACGATCAGGTATGTGATAGGAGATGAGATATTCTTTCCAACCTTAAAGAAGCTGGCAACAGATCCCCAATACACTTATGATAATACGGTTGTCACCGCAGATGTAGAGAAATTATTCAGCAGCGCTTCGGGAAAGAACCTTGAGCCTTTGTTCCATTTATTTCTTTATACGACCAATAAACTGGAGATACATGTAAGACAGATGGATGATACAAAATACCAGGTAAAACTATTGAATATGGATATGTCATTACCGCTGGACATCGAAACCGATGCAGGTATTAAGCGGATGACTGTCGATAAAAAAGGTATCATCGTGACCAGCAAGACGGCGATACAGATCGATCCGAAAGTGTTTTATTTGAAGAAGGTGATCATGGAGTAATGGTTTCTTCAGGTTCAGTAAAAAGATACCTGTCGTCGTATTCAACTTCAAAATTTTTTAATAAAAGGCGATACTCCTCTACAAAAGCCTGCCTTTTATGATGTGTTTCCTGGTTTTGAATATATCGTATAAGGTCAGGAACATCGCTTTTGGAATAGGAGAAAGCGCCAAAACCTTCCTGCCATGCAAATGATGCGGCAAGTTTATTTCCTTTGATCCATTTACTACTTTCTGCTTTGACATTCTGCACCACAGCAGAAATGGATTGATGTGGACGCAAGCCGACCAGGATATGAATATGATCAGGCATGCTGTTTATCTGAAGCATTTTGTGTTGATTTGCCTGGATGATGCCTGTCATATATTGATGTAGCCGATCTTTCCAATCCCTGCCTATAAGGCCGACCCGGTATTTTACAGCAAAGACCAGCTGTACATGAAGCTGGGTGTAGGTATTAGGCATAGTAGCTTAAAAATAATATAGACTTCTATTGTCGCAAGGTGATAAAGAACGGTACGAAATGTTTTTTTCGCGGAGGTATGTGCACCAAACGTTCCTACGGAACGTAATTTCATATTCACCTTCGCTACCCATGAAATGTCCCTCCGGGACATATTCAATTTCCTATTGTTTAAACCACGGAATATCCCTGTGGGACATGTTTAATTTTGTTCTACCCAGGAGATGTCCCCATGTGACATGTTCAATATCCTATTGTTCAAACCACGAGATATCCCTGTGGGACATGTTTAATTTTGGCTATTGTTCTACCCAGGAGATATCCCTATGGGACAATTTTTGTTAGTTTACTCAGTTCCCTGCGGTGCAATCAGCGGAATAATCAAGGTTAATACGATTACTTTTTTATCAACTGGTGGTGATGATAAGATACGTCCCAGCGGGACGTTTGTAGGGTAAAAAGAATGGTGAATATAGGTAAGTGTCCCATCGGGACACATGGTAAGCATTAGGCTGTTTTAACTTCGCATGCAATTAATATCTTCGTAACATATGGATACAATGCAGCCACTCATCGAATGCGTTCCCAATTTCTCCGAAGGACGGGATATGAATATCATCAAACAGATCACAGACGAGATTGAGTCAGTCGAAGGAGTTCGTTTGCTGAATGTTGATCCGGGTAAAGCGACGAACAGGACTGTGGTAACACTTGTCGGCCATCCTGCTGCGGTGATCGAAGCTGTTTTTCGGTCTATAAAAAAAGCAGGGGAGCTGATCGATATGAGTAAGCACAAAGGTGAGCATCCAAGAATGGGGGCTACTGATGTTTGTCCGCTTATACCTATAGCCAATATTTCGATGGAACAAACCGCCAGGTATGCACAGCAACTGGCGAAAAGAGTGGGTGAGGAACTTAATATACCGGTGTATTTATACGAAGCGGCACAACCGGATAAAACAAGGAGCAACTTATCTGTTATACGTGCCGGCGAGTATGAAGGTTTTTTTAAAAAAATACAACAGCCTGAATGGAAACCTGATTATGGTCCCGCAACCTTTGATGCACAAAGGGGAGGAACGGTTATCGGTGCAAGGGATTTTTTGGTGGCTTATAATGTGAACCTGAATACTACTTCAACAAGAAGAGCCAATGCTATCGCTTTCGATGTACGTGAAGCCGGAAGAAAGATAAAAGATGAAAGTGGACAGATGAAAGTTATACCGGGAAGTTTGAAAGCGGTAAAAGCTATCGGCTGGTATATTGAAGAGTATGGTGTTGCACAGATCAGTATCAACCTCACTAATATCAATATCACACCGGTGCATATAGCTTTTGATGAAGTGTGCAGGAAAGCAGATGCAAGAGGAGTAAGGGTGACAGGCAGTGAGTTGGTGGGGCTCATTCCATTAAAGGCAATGCTTGATGCGGGCAAATATTTTCTCCGCAAACAGCATCGTTCGGTGGGTGTATCGGAGAAAGAGCTGATCAAAATCGCGGTGAAGTCTTTGGGATTGGATGAACTCACCCCTTTCAAACCGGAAGAGAAAATTATCGAGTATATGCTGAATACGAAAACTGACAAACAATTAGTCGGCATGAGCCTGGCTGATTTTGCCAGCGAAACGGCCAGTGAAAGTCCGGCACCTGGTGGAGGTTCTATTGCTGCTTATGTGGGTTCGCTGGGAATATCTTTAGCCACGATGGTTGCTAATCTCTCTTCTCACAAAAAAGGTTGGGATGATCGTTGGGAAGAATTCGGCAACTGGGCGGAGAAAGGTCAACAATACAAGGACGAACTCTTGCAACTGGTAGATGCCGATACCCTGGCCTTTAACCAGATCATGCAGGCTATGTCGCTTCCCAAAGGAACCGATGAAGAAAAAGAAACCCGGAGGAAAGCCATACAGGAGGCTACGAAATTCGCCATCGAGATACCTTTTAAAGTGATGGAGGCATCTTATAAAAGCATGGAGGTCATCAAAGCCATGGCGGAGACCGGCAATCCTAACTCAGTCTCGGATGCGGGGGTTGGCGCCCTCTGTGCCCGATGCGCTGTAATGGGTGCCTTTATGAATGTGAGGATCAATGCCGCGGGATATGATGATGCGGTTTATGTAAAGGATATTGTAGCAAAAGGAAAGGAGATTGAGCAGAAAGCAATAGCTTTAGAATCCCAAATTCTAAAAACAGTCAATGAAAAGATCGGAATCTAGCGAAACAGCAGAACCTGTAAAGAAGCAGGGCCAGTTACCTCATCTAAAGATATACAGCAAGCAGGATGTTTTGTCCCTGACCAAACTGCGCCGGTTCGAAACGAAACTGGGTGAAAGACTGGAGATAGTGCATGTCCAAAAGGACTCCTCCGGAGACAGCAATGATCTTTCACGATCGCTGGCGATATCCAAAGCTAAATATGTATTGTTCGGGATACCGGAAGATCTGGGCGCTAAAGGCAATTATGGCATTGGAGGTACGGATACTTTATGGATCCCTTTTCTACAATCCTTTCTGAATATACAGAGTAACGACTTCTTCGATGGAGGCGAGATATTATTGATAGGACATTTTGATTTTGGAGATATTCAATACCTGATCGATACGACAGCAAAAAGCAATGATGAAAAGATCGAAGCTTACCGGCATGCGGTGAATACCATCGATGAGGAAGTGGAACGCCTGGCGAAGATGATCACTGAGCATAAAAAGATACCCATCGTTATTGGTGGCGGTCATAATAATTCCTACCCGCTGATAAAAGGCGCCGCGAAGGGCTGGCATAAAGCAGGTGTGATACCACTGGCTCAGATCAACTGTATCAACCTCGATGCTCATTCGGATTATCGCCCGCTGGAAGGAAGACATAGCGGCAATGCTTTCCGCTATGCTGAAGAAGATGGATACCTGCAGAAATATTGCATAGTTGGTTTACACGAAAATTATCTTCCGCAGAATGTATGGATCGATATCGTGAATAATCCTTTTATCGACTGTATCACTTTCGAAGACATATTTGTCCACGAGAAGAGGACCTTTATGCAGGCGGTGGCGCATGCCACGGGTTTTACCGAAGATAATTACAGTGGTATCGACCTGGATATTGATTGTATCGAACATACACTGAGCAGCGCCATGACACCAGTAGGCATCCTACCTATCCATGCAAGGCAATATATTTCTTATGTGGCATCCGATTCCAAACCTGCATATCTCCATATCTGCGAAGGGGCAACACGCTTAAGCGATGGAAGGACCGATGCTACCAGTGGTAAGATGATCAGTTACCTGGTGAGTGATTTTGTGAAGGCAAGGGAGTTCAATCAGAAGTGATATCAGTTTAAAATAATTTAACCACATAGAAATATACGGCACAAAGAAATACACACATAGGCTTCTATGTTGAGCCTATGTATCTATGTGGTAAAGTTAGAATACAGCTCCATATAGTTTAACATCCGCTTTATCAAATGCTTTCTTGAACCTTGCCAGCATTCTTGCAGCCTCCACTGTTTTCTTTTCAGCAGTTAAAGCCTGCCACATCCCAAATAGCGACCAGCCATTCTCATTATTATTCAGCAGGTCCTTTTGAAACACCGCTTTTGCTTCTTTAGTCTTGCCGGCTTTCAGGTAAGCGTCTCCCAGATAATGTTTAGGGCTCAGCATCCAGTCCCTTGGTTCATCATAAACCATCTGCTCTTCCTGCTCAACAGCAATAGTGAACTGGTCGATGGCACGGTCGTAATTTTTTTCTTTCAAAGCGATCGTTCCGGACAAAATAGATTCTGCTACCATTGCTCCGTCAATAGAAGCTGAGAAAGGAGTAAGTGGAATGTAGAGTGAAGAATCTTTTAAGAGCACCTGTAGCTGTGACAACTCTTTTTCTGCTCCTTCAATATTATTTTGGTGGGCATAAGCCATGCCTCTTCCGAAATGCCAGATAATGTTTGCATAGGTCAAATTTTCAGCAGGTTGTGTAGCAGAAAGCAGGTTACTCCAGTTGCCAAAACGGACATCAGTAAGGGTAGGGGTCATGTACACGTATTGAATAAAATTACCGAGTGCGCCAGGCGCTGACAGGTAATCAGCAGGCACACTCTTTACGGTTTCCTTGGCGGATAAGGAGGAATAAGCAGAGCGTCCTGCGAGCATAGCATTATTGGTTTGCATATGCAGGTTGTGAATAAGGTAAAGAAATGCGTTATTGGTAACCGGCGCATAAAGAGTGCTTAGTTTTTCATAACCTTTGATAGCTGTTTCATTGACAGAAGAACCTTTCAGGTACTGCCCCGTTCTTAAATAAATATGTGAAGGCATGTGTACCGTATGAGAAAGACCGGGCGTGAGTTTGCCTAACCTGTCAGCGGCCGCCGTTGCTTTAGCTGCATAAGGTGAAGGCTCCATCACATGTATATAATAATGATTGGCACCGGGGTTATTCGGAGCTGTGGCAAGCAGTTTCTCCAATACCTGCCGGATGCGTGGTGTCCAGGCTTTGGGAGTACCATCAATATTCCACAGATCCCAGGGATGTTCCAGCATCATTGCATCGGCATAGATCGCGGCTACATCTGCATTGGCTGGATACTTTTCATAAAGCTTTTGCATCTGTGCCGTATAAAGTTCATTGAGTTGCTGGCGGTTCACATCTGCAGAATCAGCAGTATATCTTACCGCCATTGCATTTATAAATCCTTTTTCTGCTTCACTTGCCGTTATTGAAAGTTCCATGGCCTTATTTGTAGCTGCCAGCGCTTCCGGAGATGCGGCATAACCAAGGTCATTTATATTGGGACCATACGCCAAGGCCTGCGCCCAATAGAGCATGGCACAACGGGGATCGAACCTGGCGGCTTTTTTAAAGGAAGCCATCGATTCAATGATGTGAAAGGAATAATACATATTGATGCCTTGGTTGAAATAGAACTGGGCACTGTCATTCTTCGTGGAGATCTTCCATTTATAATTTCCGGCCCCTGGAATTACAGGAATATCGGTTTCTTCAAGCCATTCTTTGAGTTCCTCCCAATCTGGACCACATCGAATGACATTCTTCTTTTCTTTCTTACCTGTGTTGGTAAAACTGTTTTTGCTGCCGGGACCGATACGGAAAGCAAGTAAAGCTGTCATAAATGCAAGAACAGTCAGCAATAAAAGTCGTGATCTCATGCGTAAAGTTTTGGAAAATAAAAGGTACGACTTTTTGGATTTTGCCACGGAACACATCATTCCTGATATTACTTTCTTTTGAAATCCTGTGTCCCAGCGGGACACTTTGTGGGGAGCAAGAATGTTTAAGATTAAAGAGGTGTCCCTTAGGGACACCTGGTGCTAGATATCACCTATGGTTAGCAGCAAATGTTCCTACCGAACATATGCTAATATTATAAAACTCCACTACCCATTAGTTGTCCCTACAGGACAAGACCTGATTTTAAAAAAAATTCCTATTTAGCTTCTAATTCCACGATCTTCTCGAAAACCCTCTCATAGGTGGAGTCGAGCTGCTTGAGATCGCTGCCCGCTTTTTTATAGGCTGTCTCTGCTTCGAGGAATTTAGTTTTATCAGAATAAGTAGCAGGATCGGAGAGGGAGGCTTCAAGTTCAGCCTGTTTCTTTTTCAAAGCAGCTATTTGCTCTTCGAGTTGCTGAAATTGTTTCTGCAATCGTTGGAGTTCTTTCTTTGTGTCCTTATCTATTGCAATATTCTTCTTTTGAATAACAGGGGCGGGTTTTTGTATCTCTTGTTGCTTTTTTGCTTCTTGCTTTTTTGGTTCTTGTATTTTCGTGGTGGAGCTTTGTGCCTTTTTGCTCTCTGCTTCCAATCGCGCCATTCTCTCTTTCCACGCTACCCATTCTTCATAACCACCTTTGAACTCTTTTATTTCCTGGTCAACGATCTCCCAGATCTTATTGGCTGTTTTGGCAATGAAATAACGGTCGTGACTTACCAGGATAATGCTTCCCTCGTATTTATTCAATGCTTCGATCAGCAGGTCGCAGCTATGCATATCAAGGTGGTTGGTCGGCTCATCCAGCATCAGGAAATTGGCTTTACTTACAATTACTTTGGCCAGCGCCACCCTTGCTTTTTCGCCACCACTTAATATCCGGATCTTTTTGTCGGCATCATCGCCGCTGAAAAGAAAACAGCCCAGCAAACCCCTCAGTTCGAGTTCAGTCATCTGGCTACCACATTCCTTCATCTCATCGATAATGGTATTATTCAGGTGCAATGCTTCCAACTGGTGCTGTGCGTAAAAACTTTCATCAACATTATGACCCCATTTTCTTTCACCGCTGAAAGATTCTGCTCCCGCGATGATACGCAGCAAGGTTGATTTTCCTTTTCCGTTGGCGCCGATAAGAGCGATCTTATCACCACGGTCTATCTCCACTGTTGAGTTCTTAATAATAACATTCTCGCCAAACGATTTGGAAACATCTTTCAATTCGACCAGCACCCGACCCGGTGTTTTATCTACACGGAAATTGATACGGATATTTGGCCGTTCCAGCGCAGCATCTTCAATGCGATCCAGTTTGTCCAGCTTCTTAATAAGACTTTGCGCCATCGCCGCTTTACTGGCTTTGGCCCGGAAGCGTTCGATCAGCCTTTCATTCTGCCGTATATAGTCCTGCTGGTTCTCATAGGCTTTTTGCTGCATCTCGATGCGGATCGCTTTTTCCTTTTCAAAGTAATCGTAGTTGCCGCCATAAATATGGAGTTGCTGCTGGTACACTTCCACGATCTTGGTCACCATGCGGTTCAGGAAGTACTTATCGTGACTGACGATCACCACCGCTCCCTGGTAATGCAGGAGATATTTTTCCAGCCATTCGATGGAGGGAAGGTCAAGGTGATTCGTAGGTTCATCTAATAACAGCAGGTCAGGTTGTTGCAGGATCATTTTAGCAAGCAACACTCTCATCCGCCATCCACCGCTGAATTCTTTATATGGCCTGTTCAGGTCGGCATTGGAGAAACCAAGACCCTGCAATACTTCTTCTGTTTTGTGATGAATGTTATAACCACCAAGCGTGTCAAGTTCATGTAGTTTATCACTGTATTCATGTAAGGTCTTTTCATCACCGGTCTTTTCCAGTTCTTTGCCCAACTCTTCGATCTCTTTTTCCAGCTGTAATACCTTTTCAAAAGCGGCCAACGCCACCTGCAAGATAGAATCATTCGTATCAAAACTCAGCAGGTCCTGGTGCAGGTAACCGATCGAAGTGGTGCGGCTTCTTTCTACCGTTCCTTTCGATGGCTGGAATTCGCCAACAAGCAATTTTAATAAAGTGGATTTACCCGTGCCGTTATAACCGATAAGACCGATCCTTTCACCGGGCTGAATATGCCAGGTGGCATCTTCCACGATGGTCCTTGCCCCGAATTCGAATGTTACATTTTGTAGTCCTGCCAGCATAGTTGTGAATAGTGAATGTCAATTGTCAATAGGCAATGGACAACTGGCAAGATCATTCACCATTCACCATTGACTATTCACGTAAATAGTCGGCAAAATTAACGCAAACAGGGCGAACGCTGATAATTATGATGGTAGATTTGTTAAGATATCTGCGTTGATCTTACCGATCATAATGATCTGCGTCTACCCACTGACAACAAATTTCAAACGGAGGTATTACAGGATTATCTTTGCTGAATTGGTTATGAGAAGATTTGTTCCTGTGATACTATTATTGATGAGTTGGAGCCAGGTTTTTTCCCAGGACCAGGTCACGGAACGTTTTGTTATTAATGGATATGTGAGGGACAGTCTTTCCGGCGAAAGCATTATCGGCGCCACGATCAGTGTTGATGGCAGATCCAAAGGAGTGAGCAGTAATCAATATGGTTTCTATTCGATCACACTGGATAAAGGAACTCACGTTATCACTATTTCGCACATCTCCTATCTTGGTAAATCCTTTACTATCGGCCTTGACAGTAATATCTCCTTTAATGCAGAATTATTATCCCGTTCAGCAGCTATCGAGGAAGTGGTCGTGTACAGCAAACGGCGTGATGGTAATGTAAAGAATGCGCAAATGGGAAAACTGGAACTAACCATGAACCAGGTCCGCAATATCCCGGCTTTTATGGGTGAGATCGATCTGCTGAAAGCATTGCAATTACTTCCCGGTGTCCGTAATGCAGGCGAAGGCAATGCGGGGTTTTATGTAAGGGGAGGAGGCCCTGATCAAAATCTAATCATACTGGACGATGCCGTTGTATATAACCCCGGTCACTTGTTTGGTTTTTTTTCAGTTTTTAATTCAGATGCCATTAAGAATGTCTCCCTGATAAAAGGGGGAATGCCCGCTCAGTATGGCGGGAGGCTTTCGTCCGTGGGGGATGTGGTGATGAAGGATGGTAATATCAATAAGCTTCAAATGGATGGCGGGATCGGGCTTATTGCTTCACGTTTTTCTATACAGGGGCCACTGAAAAAGAATAAAGCTTCTTTTATTATCTCTGCACGACGTACATATGTCGACGCATTGGTCAAGCCCTTTATCAAAAAGAGCAGTAGTTTTTATGGCTCTGGCTATTTCTTCTACGACCTGAATGCAAAAGTGAATTATCGTTTCTCGGAAAAGGACAGGCTATATGTGAGTGGTTATTTCGGCAGGGATGTATTTGACTTTGTCAACGGGAAGCGTTCTTTCAAGACCAACATCCCCTGGGGTAATTCGACTGCTACCCTGAGATGGAACCATGTGTTCAACCGGAGGCTGTTCAGCAACTCAACATTAGTGTATAACGATTATAAGTTCAAATTTGCTGCCAACCAGGAAAATTTCCAGATATCGCTTGCTTCCGGGATCAAGGACGGCACACTTAAGACCGACTTTGATTATTACCCGTTGCCAGATCATAAGTTGAAATTCGGCGGACTGTTCACCTATCATAAATTCATTCCCAATGTGGTCAGCGGACGACAGGACTCTATCATTTTCACTCCCAATAACGAAAGCACCAAGTACGCGGTGGAAACAGGACTCTACCTGCAGGATGATTGGGAGTTGGGTGAAAGGTGGAAGATCAACTATGGCTTGCGTTACAGCAGCTTTACACAGGTGGGGCCTTATAAACGGTATACAAAAGACGTTGATGGAAATAAATTAGATAGTACCATCTATAGTGATCTCGAGCCTGTAAAAACCTATACGGGATTTGAACCGCGTTTTACTATCCGTTATGCTTTGAATGATGAAACCTCGGTAAAAGCAGCGGTATCCCGCAACTATCAATACATCCACCTGGTTAGTAATTCCGGTAACACATTGCCGACAGATCTGTGGGTGCCGAGTACTTATTTGGTCAAGCCACAGATAAGCTGGCTCTATGCGGCAGGGTTGTTCAAAAATTTTGAGGATAATAAATACGAGACCTCGCTCGAGTTCTATTATAAGGATATGCAGAACCAGGTGGATTATAAAGAGGGGTATACGCCATCGCTCAAAGACCCGGAAGAAGAATTTGTAGCAGGAAAGGGGTGGAGCTACGGAGCCGAATTATTAGTGAATAAACAGAAAGGGAAATTCACGGGCTGGGTCGGCTATACTCTCTCCTGGACCTGGAGAAAATTCAGCCAGTTGAATGACGGTGAAAAATTCCCAACCCGGTATGACCGTCGGCATGATATGTCGTTGGTGATGAATTATGAGCAAGACCGGAAATGGAAATTCGGTGCTGTCTTTGTTTATGGTACAGGCAATGCTATCACATTGCCCGAACGCTTTTACTTTATCAATGGTGTACTGACGCAGGAGTATAGCCGCCTGAACCAATACAGGATGAAAGCCTATCATCGTCTTGATCTTTCTGCTACTTATACACCTGTACCTAAAAAGAAAAAGAGATTCTCCAGCTATTGGGTATTCAGTATCTACAATACATATAGCCGCCTGAATCCTTACTTTATTTATTTTGACCAGGAAGGAGGTGTGGCAAATGGCGATCTGAAAGTGGAAGCGAGGCAGGTTTCTTTATTCCCGGTCATTCCGGCTGTGACATGGAATTTTAAATTTTGATGAACCCAAGTAGTAATTTAGTTTGTCATTCCGACGAAGCAAGAATCTGACAAAAACATTATGGGAAATGATTCGCAGCGCTATAGACGCCTCGTTCCCCGGCGTGACAAAAAAAAGGACATGCTACTATTCCTCAAATTTGGACTATCGATCTAAAGCCTTTAGCTTTATAGCCCCTTTCCAACCCCTGTCAATACTATTAGTTTCGTCCCCCATCAATTGTAACCATTAAACCACACTAATGACAAAGTATTATTTTAAGGACAGTGCAGGCCAGCAGCAGGGACCT
>DATLCB010000093.1:0-3737 GCA_035526625.1 Chitinophagaceae bacterium | reverse complement strand
GCGAAAAAATATTCAAAGCCATGTGTGCGGGAGCCTCAGGGTATATCTTAAAAAATGATCCTCCGCATAAATACCTTGATGCCATCAATGAGGCCTATAATGGTGGTGCACCCATCAGCGCTGCTGTCGCCAAAAAAATGCTGGGCTTTTTCTCGAACAAGAACGTGATACTAGTTGTTCCCGGCGAAACCGATTTCCGGCTCAGTGAAAGGGAAAAAGAAATACTCAAGCTAATGGTGGAAGGTTATAACTACAAGACTATTGCTGAAAGATCTTTTATCAGTTATGAGACTGTCCGCACACATGTAAAGCATATCTATAAGAAACTTCATGTTGCCAGCCGTAACGAGGCTGTTCAAAAAGCCATCCAACAGGGGTTGCATTGATACCCCTATCCTTCCTTTTCAAAAATCACCCATTGGGGTATTGAAAACGGTTCCCCGGTATCCGACCTTTCTGTCATTAATCAACAACCAAATCAAGCATTATGAAAAAGAGATTTTTATGGGCTGCCCTGGGAATCGTTTTTGCGTTGCTTTTCACCACGGGATGTCAAAAAGAAACACAGGAAGATAATCCTCAGACCACGCCAGTTGCCGCAGAAAATGGAATTGTTCCAACTATTCCCAATGATCCGGCTGGCTGCCGAATGACCATGTATGATTTTAATAACAGTATATATGGCTATCATGTGGCAGATTATTTCACCTATACAAACGGTCTCGTGGATGAGTGGACAACCCAATACGGCTGGGTGGAAAAGATGGAGTATGACAGCAATGGGAAAATGAAGAAGGCCAGGGTATACGAAAATGGCATCTTGCTTTATACTGTTGTATTTGTGTATAGGAATAATAAGGTAGTAAAGGAATTATGGTACAAGGAGAATACGACCACCCTTGATGAAGTTACCAATACATATAACGCAAAAGGGCAAATGATAAAGAATGAAAGCGCGGCGTATAATTATCATACCCTGTATTCGTACGAGGCAAACGGTGGTCTTAAAAGATGGGAGCTTTACAGCGGGGGAATGATGGTGGTAAGCGGAGATTACACTTATCATCAACACTATAAAAATCCATTCAGATCTGCGAAAGGAATTGAGTATGCCTTTGCTTATACCAATGCCGGGATATACAGCACTCCTATCTGGCCTGCCAGTGAAAAGTGGACCTATTATGATGAGGAGGGGAATGCTTATGTTCAATACGACCTGGATCCTGCTAAAACCATTTGGCATCCGGCTCAGCAAAATTATCCACAACAGGTGGAGTATACCGACATCCTTACCGGCGGAGCTCTCATCGCTACGTTTGCTTATGAGAATTGCGGATCGGAAAATAAAACCACTAAGTCAACTGTATTCGCTCACCCATTACCCAAAACATCAATTCAGCCGATGCTTTTCCTGAATGGCCATGCTGCGAAATCATTGAAAGAGCAACTAAAGGAATTGAGGGAACAATTGAAGAAATAAAGATGCCCCTATAATAAATCGAAAAGACCGGATCAATCCGGCTTTTCGATTTCGTTTGAATCTTCTGAATATCTTATCCAGGAGGGAAAGATCATTTCGTTATTCAAAATGGTAGTAGGCGCGATATCCGGAAAGGAAATGAATACCAGTGTGGAAGGGGATATAAGGAAATAGTGAATAGATAATAACTAAAAATTAAAAGTTGGGTTCTGTTTAGCAGCGACCCAATTTTTCTTTTTTATCTATTCGTTTTTATTTGTCATCCCATATTATGAAACACTTTCTGCACATCTTCATCCTGCTCTAGTTTTTCTATGAGTTTGCTTACATCAGCAGCTTGTTCATCATTTACGGGAACAGTAGTGGATGGTATCCATTCGAGTTCGGCGCTGATGGGAGTGATGCCTTTACTCTCCAGTGCGCTCTGCATGTTGCCAAAATCAGTAAAGCCACATCGTACCACCAAAATATCTTCACCATTCTCGCCAATACTTTCACCCAATTCTTCCAATCCAAAATCGATCAGTTCCAGTTCCATATCTTCCGCATTCAATCCTTCTGGCTTTAATTTAAAGACACCCATTTTTTTGAACTGGAATGACACACTGCCGCTATTGCCCAATGCACCACCGCCTTTATTGAAAATGGCTTTTACATTTGCCACTGTCCTTACATGATTATCCGTAGCAGTCTCCACGACAATAGCCACACCATGAGGTGCATAACCTTCATAAAGGATCTCATCATAGTTGGCCATCTCCTTTCCCTGTGCTCTTTTGATCGCAGCTTCAACCCTGTCTTTGGGCATATTTACTGCTTTCGCGTTCTGAAAGCAGCGGCGCAGGGCAGGATTGGTCCCGGGATCGGGGCCGCCCGCCTTGACAGCTATCACGATCTCTTTACCGATACGGCTGAACTGTTTGGCCATCTTGTCCCAGCGGGCAAACATCGTGGACTTACGTACTTCAAAAATTCTTCCCATAATAATTCAATTTGCAATAAACAATAGACAACAGGTAAGATCGGCTTATTGCCAGTTGTCTATTGAGATCGGGCTGCAAATCTAAGGCAATAGGGCTAAAAGAAAAACCGTCCTGCATTACGCAGAACGGTTCCCCAAATTTATGTTCAAATATTAACCGCGGGGTAATCCACCTCCGCCGCCTGTCAGATCTTCAGCTCTGCCCAGTTTACTCGCATAAAGCACGGCATGAATAGCTGCGATGCCTAATGAAATGTAAAGCAAGGTCCTGTCTGCATCCATGCCAACTGATCTTTGGTGCAGGAAACCTACTATGGCCAACAGCACTGCGAGCGCAATACCGGTCATCCGAGCCATCTTCATTCCTTTCCGGCTATTGGTTCCATTACCTAGCTTGCTGTTCTTAGCCCCATATACAAGATAAATATCAAGACCAATAAGCATCCAGACCAATAAACGTATCCATGTATCCATGGGTAAGAACACCATCATGAATAAACAGGTTGCGATACCAAGGATAGGCACCAGGGGTACCGCAGGTGTTTTAAATGCTCTTGGAAGGTTTGGCATTTTTTTCCGCATCACCCATACGCCGATACATACTAATATAAAAGCGAACAATGTACCGATACTGGTCATTTCACCCACCACTCTTGCCGGTACAAATGCCGCAAAGGCGCTGACAAAAAGCATGAACAGGAAATTATTCTTTGCGGGTGTCTGTGTCTTAGGATTTACAGCGGAGAAGATCTTCGGGATCAACCCATCTTTACTCATACTGAAGAACACACGGCTTTGCCCCATCAGCATCACTAAAATAACAGATGCATATCCAAAAAGGATCGCGACCACGATAGCACGGTTCAGCCAGGGATAATCAGGTACGAGCTTACCGGCCGCATCGACTGTTCCCATATGGTCGATCGCTACGGAAACGGGAGCGATACCATCCTGTCCGACAAAGGTTGTATAGCTGGTAACACCGGTCATTACGTGAGCAAACAGGATATACAATATTGTACAAATGATCAGGGACCCTAAGATACCGATCGGCATATCCCGTTTCGGATTCTTTGCTTCCTGTGCTGCGGTACTCACCGCATCAAAGCCGATATATGCAAAGAATACTATGGCTGCAGCCCTGATTATTCCACTAAAACCGAAATTGCCGAACTTCCCGGTATTATCAGGGATATATGGATCATAATTTGAATTATTGATATAAGTCCAGCCCAGAATGATAAAGGTTAATACTACGGCGATCTTCACTACGAC
>DATLCB010000092.1:0-2991 GCA_035526625.1 Chitinophagaceae bacterium | reverse complement strand
TCCTCATTTCTTATTCCTTATTTCTGATTTCTTAACCTCTCTCCTGCGCCCTCAGCCATCTCTCCGGTATCTCGTTACTACTCGCCAGCAAATAATCTTTGTAGCTGCAGGCAATAAATTTTTTATCGGGTAACTGCATCCACCATCTTCCCGTCTTTTTGCTTTGCAAAAAAGTGGTCTCCACTTCAGCAAAAGCCATGTGGTACTCATTGAAAGATTCTTTTTCATCAAGTGTTGCTTCTCTCCGGCCGCGGCTACGTCCGTCCAGCACATACCAGAGCATATGAGCAATTTGTTTAGCTGTTAACTCATCTCTATCATGCTGCGCATCATAACCGTAAATACCGATGGTGTTGATATTAGGACTCATCCCCGCATAGCGCATCAGCACACAAGCTTCTTCTCCATTGAAACCGTTTGGTGAAACTGTATTGGCCGGAGCGTAAGCATGTGCAATAGCAGTGATATCAAAACTGAACAGGTTGCTGTTGCGGATCACAGGTTCCATCTCGTCAATGCTTTCCTTTACACTCCCGACCCGGTAACAATCGAAACGAAGTTTGTCGAGTGTTTCCAGCATCCTCGGATGTACATAATAGCTCTGGAAACCTATATGATTATAATGCCGGATAAAATTGGGCTCGCCCGTCAGCATTTCCATCAGGAAATTCTCGTGTTTGAAAGGAGATTCAAGGTTAAGATCGATTAGCGCATCCACACAACTGGCTTCGATCAGTTTTTTAGCTTCTGCATAAGCATGGTATTGAAAAAGTGTAAGGTCATGAGACCCGCCAAGTATGATCACAGTCTTTCCATCACCGATCAATTCCTGCACCACGGTTTTTAACGCCGCATAAGAATCTGTGTAAAGAGAACCCGCCTTGATATTGCCCACATCCGCAATCTTAATGTCCTGGTGCCAGTAATAGAGACCATAAAAATAACGGCGGATGATATCGGGCGCCTCGCTATGTCCATGGATCAGTCCGCTGCCTCGTTGCTCACCACAACCTACCAAGACGATCTGCGCTTCATCCAGGTCGGGAAACTCCTCACTGTAAATAAGAATGCTTTTTCCCAACTGTCCTTCTTTATACCCTTCATCATGTGAGACATCGTGAAGATTGACAGGATCAAGGAAATCGGATATGTTTAAATGGTCTGACATCAATGAGTGAATTTCATACAAACCTACAGGTTTACTAACGCTCCTGAAAAAAAACGTTCTGGTAGCCGGCATTAAAGTTGAAGCATTATTATTATCACCTTTTTTCATATTTGATATAACTTGCTTTTATGGTCCTGCAAAAAATCATACTGTCAATGGCTCTTGCGTTCCTTATAATGGATGGCATTTCGCAAAACAGGGTAAGTTTTTTAGTGACCGATGCGGGTTCTGGAGAACCATTATCCAATGTATCTATTATGGCAAAAGGTGACGCCATACATACGGTTACAAATACGAATGGCAAGGCTACAACATTGGTGCCCGTTGGGAAAATCAACGTGATCTTTTCAAGCATTGGATTCAAATCAAAAACAATCGAACTCAATATCCCTTTGTCCAATACCGATTCTGTTATCGCTGTAGCATTGGAGAAGGAAGAAAAGGAGTTAGGCGAAGTGATCGTTTCCTCTTCCCGCACAAATTCAAGAATAGAGAATACGCCGACAAGAGTTGAAGTCCTTGGCGCTGAAGAAGTGGATGAAGAAAGCGGGATAAAACCATCTCATACAGTCAGCCTGCTGGGTGATGTTGCCGGGATACAAGCGCAGCAAACTTCGGCTGTTTCCAACAACACTGAGCTTCGTATCCAGGGTCTCCCGGGAAATTATACTCAAATATTAAAGGATGGTGTGCCCTTATTCGGTGGTTATGGGGGAAGCTTTAGCATTATGCAGGTTCCACCACTGGAATTAAAACAAATCGAGATCATCAAAGGTTCCAATTCTACTTTATATGGCGGTGGCGCTATCGCCGGGATGATCAATATCATTTCCAAAAGACCAAAGCAGGGTCAGAAAGAAAGGCAGTTACTGATCAACCAGTCATCGCTGGGAGAAACCAACCTCCATATTTTTTTATCTGAAAGAAGTGGCAAGTTTGGTTATACTTTCTTTACGGGAGGTAATTACCAAAAACAGGAAGATGTAAATAAAGATGGTTTTAGTGACCTCGGAAGAACCGAAACGGTTTTTATTCATCCTGTCCTTTTCTTTTATCCCGATGAAAAAAATACCATCTCGGTTGGCATCAACAGCAATTATGATGACCGGAAAGGAGGCGACATGGAGGTACTTTCGGGTCACAAGAATAGTTCTCACCGGTTCTTTATTCAAAATCAAACTTTCCGCAACACTATCGATATTGTTTGGGACAAAAGGATCGGCGCTTCCGATAAATTAACCTTTAAAGGGACCGCCAGCCATTTCAACCGAAGCATTCTTACCCCATCTTTTGGCATGAGAGCTAAACAGCTTTCTTATTTTTCAGAAGCCTCTTATCTTAAAAAATTAGCAAAGCATGATATAGTAGCGGGACTGAACTTTACCGGTGAGAGTGTTCGAAAGAAATTACCTGACAGTACTTTTATTAGTAATTATGATCACCTGGCGGCCGGTCTTTTCATACAGGATGATTGGCGGATCCATCCCAAACTTATTATTGAAACGGGGTTGCGGGCGGATATTCATAACGTCTTTAAAACTTTTTTCCTACCCCGATTCTCCATAATGTATAAACTGGATCCCAGCATCACCATGCGATTGGGCGCAGGGCTGGGCTACCGGATACCCTCCATATTCAGTGGCGACATCGATGAAAGGGATTATCCAAAATTATTACCCCTGGGTAACCCCGTGAGTGTAAAAGCAGAGCGATCGCAGGGCTCTAATTGGGATATCAATTATTATCATCGAATGGAGAAAGGTAGTATAACCCTGAATCAAACATTTTATGTAACAAATATCCAGGACCCCGTTGTTCATGAT
>DATLCB010000091.1:0-6262 GCA_035526625.1 Chitinophagaceae bacterium | reverse complement strand
CCCTCTTCCAACCTGGACAAAAATAAATATGACAAGAACGATGGCTGGGAAACCTATCATAATAACCGCAGCAAAAGAGTAACGGAGTTATTATACAATACGGGGAAGATCGACTACGCTACATTTAAACGAACCAAATTCGATCAGCAATTGCCACAACAATTACAATATCCCTACAGTATCGATAGCATGTTCAACTTAAATGCTGCTGAATACCCGGGATTGAAAGAAGTGATCGTAAATTTCCAAAGCTGGGATAAGAAGGCAACGGCTGATAGTAAAGGAGCGGCGATCTTCATTATCACTTATTATTACCTGGCAGATAAATTGAAAGGAACGCCATCAAGAAAGATAACAAAGGCAGAGGCAGTGGAAACTTTTCAATATGTATATGATCATATGATGAAGAATTTTAGAAAAACAGATCTGCTACTTGGCGATGTGCAGAAACTGGTAAGAGGCAATGATGTCCGCCCGGCCTGGGGTTTCCCGGATGTATTGACGCCTACATTTTCCGAACCTTATGGTAATGGTATGCGGAAGGTCATGGGCGGTGATGCCTATATCTGTTTTGTCCGCTATCCCAAAAATGGCGGATTGCCTTTAATAGAATCTGTCAACACCTTCGGCGCCTCTATGAACCCGGCTTCTCCACATTTCAAAGACCAGATGGGAATGTTCCAGGCGCAAATAACAAAGCCGATGACGCTGGACAAACAAGAGGTCCTGCGCTCGGCTAAGAAGGTATATCATCCCGGAGAATGAGCTTAGGGGGTTACTGTAAGTGTACCGTTCATACCAGCATGGAACTTACAATGAAAAGGAAAAGTTCCGACCGTAGGACAATTATAAGTTACCGTAGTTCCTCCCGGAACATCTTTATCAAAAGTAGTTCCGTTATCGGAAGTCACACTATGTGTTACACTTGCATCGTTGGTTAAATTGATCACCGTATTTTGTTTTACGGTCAGTGTAGCGGGTGAATAGGTCATCGCTGCTGTCATTCTTATAGTAGGCGTTGTTGTTCCACCCCCACCACCGCCGTTGCCACCACTATCGCTTTTGCTGCAGGCAAAATTTATTACTACTGTAAACAGGAGAACGGCTGACAGATAAAATATTCTTTTCATATAGATTTTTTTAGTTGAGATATGCTTAATAAACGAGGTTTATAGAAGACAGGTTGCCTGTTTTTATAATCAAATACCTCACCGGATCGGTGTTTTTACCGGGAAACAGGGTGAAAATTATTCTTGCCCCGCTTCGTAACTTGCGGCCATGACCGATTATTTGCAGGGCCTGAACGATAGGCAGAGAGAAGCCGTATTACATATAGAGGGGCCATTGATGATAGTGGCCGGAGCAGGCAGCGGCAAAACTAAAGTGCTTACTACAAGGGTCATTCACCTGATGGCAAATGGCGTGGATGCGTTCAATATCCTGGCGCTGACGTTTACCAACAAAGCAGCAAAAGAGATGAAGGAAAGGGTGGAGAAGATCCTCGGGAATGGGGAAGCCCGTAACCTGTACATTGGAACTTTCCACTCTGTTTTTGCCAGGATACTCCGCTTCGAAGCTGATAAGATCGGCTATCCCCGCAATTTCACCATATATGATACCGATGATGCAAAATCGGTAGTGAAAACTGTCGTCAATGAATTGGAGCTGGATGATAAGCATTACAAACCCAATATTGTCTATAACAGGATATCTGCTGCCAAGAATGCATTGATCGGTCCCGCGGAATACAGGAATGATTACGGTATTCAGCAGGAAGATATGCGGGCGAACCGTCCTGCGATCGGCCAGATATATGATGCATACGTGAAGCGTTGTTTTAAGAACGGGGCGATGGACTTCGATGACCTGCTCCTGAAATTCTATGAACTGCTGAAAAATATTCCTGAAAGTCTTGCCAAATACCAGCACAAGTTCAAATACGTTTTGATCGATGAGTACCAGGATACCAACCCCGCACAATACGAGATCATCAAATTACTCGGGGCCATGCATGAGAATGTTTGCGTGGTGGGTGATGACGCACAAAGCATCTATTCATTTCGCGGCGCCACGATCCAGAACATTTTGCAGTTCCAGAAAGATTATGACGACGTAAAGCTTATAAAACTGGAGCAGAATTACCGCAGCACAAAAAGCATCCTGCATGTCGCCAATGAAGTGATCAGTAACAACAAGGGCCAGATCGAGAAAGTATTATTTACCGAGAACAGCGAAGGTGAAAAGATCAAACTGGTGCGGACGATGACAGACAATGACGAAGGAAAGTTTGTGGCAGACAGCATACAGGAACAAAAACTACGCAATCATTACAGCAACAAGGATTTTGCGATCTTATACCGTACCAATGCACAAAGCCGGGCTTTCGAGGAAGCGTTGAGAAGAATGGGTATTGCTTATACTATCTATGGCGGCATTAGTTTCTACCAGAGAAAAGAGATCAAGGATATCGTGGCCTATCTCCGCCTGATCGTGAATCCAAAAGACGAGGAAGCATTAAAGCGTATCATCAACTATCCCGGAAGAGGGATCGGCAAAACAACTATTGACAAGCTCATCCTGGCCGCCAATGAAAAAGATATCAGTGTATGGCAGGTAATGGAGAACGCCGCGCAATACGGATTCAGGGCAGGAACCTTATCTGCGCTGGAAGAATTCGTGATCATGATAAAGAGTTTTGCGAGCATGCTCACTAAACAAAATGCCTATGAGCTGGCCTTTCATGTGGGCAAGCAGACCAACCTCGTAAAAGAATTATTCAACGATAAGAGCACGGAAGGCGTTGCCCGCTATGAGAACATACAGGAATTACTGAACTCCATCAAAGAATGGACGGAAAGCCCGGATACAGAAGATGGTGAACTGGTAGATAAAAGTCTTGCCGCTTACCTGCAGCAGATCACTTTGCTGACAGATGCCGATGAAAAAGATCCTAATGCCGATACGGTTAAGCTGATGACCATCCATGCGGCAAAGGGGCTGGAGTTTAGTTGTGTGTTTGCAGCGGGATTGGAAGAAATGCTTTTTCCCAATGCCATGTCGATAAACACCAGAGAAGAACTGGAAGAAGAAAGAAGATTGTTTTATGTTGTAATAACAAGGGCGAAGCAAAGGCTTTGGGTCACTTATACCAATGCACGTTATCGTTTTGGTCAGTTGGTTCAAAATGAACCCAGCCGTTTCATCGCAGAGATACCCGAGCAATTTTTGGACAGGAGCTTTGCAGGTGGGGGCAGCCGGAACCAAACACAAACTAAATGGGGCGGCGGTTCAGCTTTCAACCGCATGAAAGGATGGGGAGACAGCCGTGAGTCCGGAGTTGGGAGTTCGGCATATGGCCAGGACAATTCATCAAAACAGACACCCTCCTATCTTTCACCAAAATCAAGTGTACCAAAAGTAATAGAGCATATTCCCTCTGCTGATTTTATTGCCAGCGATACATCCAATCTCCAGGCTGGTCAGAAAGTCGAGCATCAAAAATTTGGTTTCGGTGAAGTGCTAAGAATGGAAGGGGCTGCCCATAACCCTATCGCTACTGTAAAATTCGAACACAATGGGGAGAAGAAGATTATGCTTAATTATGCCAAGTTGAAAATCATTGATTAAGAGCTGGTTCACAAGATTGTCATAAAAAAAATCCCGATTTTTCCCACATAGCATTAAACCGGTTGGACCAGCGTTTGTCTATAATGCAGCGTTACGGACGAACGAATATCCAATTCGCTGTAACCGTTTAACCGAATAGAACCCCTGAACCCCACCACTCAGGGATCAAAACACCAGGCACATTTTCGAACAACCTTGAAGTAACAGGTATCTATCTGTACTATATGGATCTATTTATTCAAACAAAAAACAAATTAGCTATGAAAACGATTCAAAAAACCCTTGCCCTTGCTATTGCAACATTCACTTCCTCTCTTGCTTTTGGACAGGTGGGCCTGGGAGTGACCTCGACAACACAAGCAGCTGTAAATGCTACGGCAAGCACGCAAGCAGTTACTCAAACTACAAATGCGGCCACTGCTGCAACAAAAGCGACAGTTAGTGCAACCACAACCAAAGCTGTGGATGTTACAAAAACTGCAAGTGCTACCGTGAATACCACAGGAAAGCAAACAGTGAACACAGTAAGTAATGTAAGTACCGATGTAAAGAAGAGCGCTGATGTAAACGCAAGCTCAGCTGTGAATGTTACTTCTCAAACTAGTGGGAGCGCTGCTCCGGGAAATTCTTCTGTTCAGACCGGAGCCAATTCCAGTACATCCGCTAATGCTGATGTACAATTCAATGGCAGTAAGATCATAGATAAGCCAGAAGGAACAGTGCAAGCTACCACTTCAACCGCGGTAGAGACTTCAAAACAAGTTAAAGTAAAAGTTGGCGGTGAAGTAAGATCTGATGTCCAGTCTGCAAAACAAACAGCCAGTTCCGTCCAGCCGAAGGCAAATGTGTCTGCCGAAGCAAAAACAGAAACAAAAGCAACAGTTACAAAACAGTAATCCGTAAACTTCGATATATACGGGCCCTCCTGGTCCTGGGACGTAGAAGGTGTGAAGGCAGGAGGGCATTTTTTCCACCCAATGAATTTTATGAATAAGCACTCATTCCTTATCATTCTTTTCCTGGCCATGTGTTTTATACCCTGTAAGGCACAAACAGACTCCGGGCAGGTTAGGCAGAATAAAGCATCATTCAAGCTGGGAGTTTATTATAACAGCGGCCTGAACTATTATGGAAGAACGGATAGTTTACAAAGCAGTGCTGTCTTCCCCGTAGCGGAACTGTGGGTCAACAAGCATGTATACATTACCGCAGCCCCGGTCTTTGTTAGTAACAATGCCGTTTCTTTTGAATACGCCGGTTCTGTTGCTACACTTGGTTACCGGTTTGGGAAGGATAATAAATGGGCAGGCAACCTCTACCTGGTAAAACCAATTTACAGGGGAAGGAGCCAGCTTGTTCAATCAGCTTTGAAGGCCCAGGCTGTTGGCACTTATACCTGGATCACCAAAATTCTGAATATAACGGCCGGAGGTGATATCAAACTAAGTGATAACCTTGACTACGGAGCTACAGCAGGACTTGACCATATCATCCGCTTTGAACTTTCCAAAGGCTCAGTACTGGTGTTTGATCCGTCAGCATTGATCAATGCCGGCACCCAGCAATTTACAAAGACCTCTTATAAGCAAAGTGGTTTCCTCATCTTCCCGGGGGCACAACAGCAGGTGACGGAAGAAGTAAGTAAGTTCAATATACTTTCTTATGAATTCTCTATGCCTGTAGTATTGACAAAAGGCAAACTTCAGCTGATCGCCAATCCAGCGTATGTAATACCACAGCACCTCATTACTGTGCCTGGCCGTCCCGATCTTTCCGAGCGGGGAAAAGAAATGTTCTACGTGACAGTGGGTGCAAAGGTTTCTTTTTAGTTGCACTAAAAGAGCGCTGAGAGCGCAGAAGATATTTGTAACTCCCAACTCTGCGCAAGCTGGCTTCCCTGCGTAAGGTTTAAACTATATTGAATTAACATTTTTCCATAAAGCTGTCATTTATATTTGTCCTGGTAATTACCGAAGCCACTCATCATGTCATCCCGCCGGGCCAAAAAACAATTGCGTCGTTCCTTATTGATCCTCCTCGTTGCTGCCATAACTGCTGTGGCTATATGGTTATTTTATCAAAGGATCCAGTTCCAGAAAGCCAAATTCACCCGTTACCCCGAGTTTGGTATCGCAGTCCCGGATGGATATTCCATTCACGGAATTGATGTCTCAAAATATCAATCGATCATCGCCTGGGAAGAAGTAAAAGCAATGCGGGTGCAGCAGATCCAGATGGGTTTTTCTTTTATAAAAGCAACCGAAGGGATCGGCAACCATGATCCACAGTTCAGGCGTAACTGGAAGCGATCAAAAGACGCAGGTGTTTACCGTGGGGCTTATCATTTTTTCATTGCTTCAAAAGATGGTAAGATGCAGGCGGAGCATTTTATCGATAAAGTGGAACTGGAACCCGGCGATCTTCCTCCTGTGCTGGATATAGAACAATTGAACGGGGTCACCTCGCTTCAACTAAGAAAAGAAGCCAAACGCTGGCTTGAAGTAGCGGAAGCGTATTATCATGTCAAGCCTATTATTTATACCAATGTAGATTTTTATAATCGCCACCTGGGACCCGAGTTTGACAGCTATCCTTTATGGGTGGCGCATTACTATCAGCCAAGAGAACCGCGTAT
>DATLCB010000090.1:0-4813 GCA_035526625.1 Chitinophagaceae bacterium | reverse complement strand
TGACCTGGTTAATTTCCAGTTGAGCCGAAGGAATCGTTATTATACCCGCAGATGATCCGTTATAAATAAATACTGCTCCTTCATTTGCTTCAGGATTATCATAAAAATATGCCCCAACAAAAATATCACTATACCCATCGCCATTCACATCGCCACATGAGACCGCTGAGCCTCCATAAGCAGATGCCTGGTTGCTCTCCAATTGAGCTGCTGCGGTAGTTGATAAACCAGCAGCAGAGCCCATATAAATGAATGCGGCACCTTCATCCGTCTGACCATTGTCGAAGAAAAGCGCTCCGATAATCACATCACTATATCCATCCCCATTAACATCACCCGCAGATGATACGGCGTTCCCTAAGCTCGCATTTACCTGGTTGCTTTGTAAAAGGGAATTTGCATTGGAAGGATTCCCGGATGCGATAATGCCAGAGGGCCCTCCATGAAATATCAGGGCAACCCCTTCATTAACTTGTCCATTATCATAATCAGGTATGCCTATGATCACATCACTGTATCCATCCCCGTTCACATCTCCGGCGGAAGCCATACTATATCCGGCACGGGCATCTGCCTCGTTAGATTCTATCTGGGAGGATGGAGTAATAACTATGCCCGCAGCTGAACCCAGGTAAATAAAAGCAACCCCTTCGTTCAATTCTGAATTGTCGTATTCAATTGCACCCATGATCACATCGCTGTATCCATCGGCATTCACATCGCCTGCAGCGGAAACCGAATAACCACCCCAGGCGGTAGCCTGGTTTGTTTCCATTTGTGATATAGCAACTGGGTTTATTCCCGTGGACGATCCATGAAAAACAAAAGCAGCGCCTTCATTGCTCTGGCCGTTGCTGTAAAGCCAGGCTCCTATAATAACGTCACTGTACCCATCTGCATTTACATCACCTGCCGTGGAAACAGAAATTCCAAAATTTGCGTCAGCTTGGTTGATCTCTAAAAGGGTTGCGGGAGTAGAACTTACTCCGGTAGCGGACCCATGGTATATAAGCGCAGCACCTTCATTGAATTGTCCATTGTCATAATAATATGCTCCCACGATAACATCACTATATCCGTCACTGTTCACATCCCCGGCAGAAGAAACTGAATAGCCTCCAAATGCACCCACCTGATTCATTTCCAGTGTTGCCGCTGCTGTAGTACTTATCGGATCGATCGTAATAGGATACATTGCATTTTTAACGTCAACAATGATCTCTATTGCGGCTTTCTTTATTTCAAAATGCGCTGATAATTCTTTGTGGTCCGCATCCCAAACCTTCAGATCATTATACGTAAGTTTCTTTTCAGCAGCATCACCCTTGATCTTTGCAAAATGGATCTCTTTATCATGCACTTTGTTGACGAACCATCCCTTGTTTGCCTGTAGCCTGATGCTTAAAGCCTGCGGCTTCTCTGCAGGTTCCTTCTGAATAATAAAATTCTGCCTGACGCCTTCTTTGCTGTTGATATACTCGGTAGTGAAATTATCATGGTGGTTGAACTGAATGCTCTTATCGCTTTCAGTTACCGTAGCATTTTCATCAGGCGCATAGATTAGTTTGTTATTCGCATAAACACCTTTTGTTGTTAACTCCAGCCGCCATTTATTGGCGCTGTCATTACGGGACAGGAGAGAAAAGGTTTTGGCTGAATAAAAGGAACGAAGACCCTGCTTCCGGTTGGGAGAAGCATAACTCTGAGTCGCTTCATCATATTTTATCCTGTACTCGCTCTCTTCAATATTGCCAACTGCATTGGCATACCAGCTGCTTTCTTTCAATGAAGCCGTATCAGCTGTATTCGCAGATAGTTTTGAAAAAACAGGTTGTATGGAGGGGATGATAAAAGAAGACTGAATTTTCCCTGCAGTCAATGATGCACGATCCTGTACGATTCCCAACGGGAGTAAAAGAGATCCGATCAATAAAAAGCCAATTGTACGCATGACGCATTTTTTTTACAACTGGTTTTTTACAGGATGGAGGATACTAATGTACCCCTTTTCCATATCCAGTGCATACCAATAACTTGGTATACGTTCGTTCAACTGCCAGGATCTGCGGAAAGCTTTTTATACTAACATCTGCCCTTGCTGATAATACCGGCAGGCGGGTCGCAATCCGCATTGCCCGCATTTGGGATTCCTGGCTACGCAGATATACCGCCCATGAAGAATGAGCCAGTGATGAGCTTTATGTATCAGAGATTCCGGAATGTTCCTGACCAATTCTTTTTCTACAGCATACGCAGTATTCGATGTTTGCGGAACCAGCCCGATCCTCTTACTAACCCGGAACACATGGGTATCCACGGCCATATTGGGTTGTTTGTCGACAACAGATGTTATCACGTTGGCGGTCTTTCTTCCTACACCTGGGAGTTGCATGAGTTCATCCACGGTCATAGGTATTTGCCCGTTGAATTCAGCGACCACTTTGTTGGCCATCCCGATCAGGTGTTTGGTCTTATTATTAGGATAAGAAATGCTTTTGATAAATGGAAAGAGCTCGTCGAATGTGGCCTTGCTTAATGATAGTACGTTGGGGTATTTTTCAAAAATCGCGGGCGTGGTAAGGTTCACTCTTTTATCGGTGCATTGCGCAGATAGGATGACAGCAACGATCAACTCATATGGATCTTCATACTCCAGTTCGGTCTCGGCGACAGGCACATTCTTTTCGAACCAGTCAATGACAAAGGCATATCGTTCCTTGCGGGTCATGTGCGCAAGATAATAGTGAAAAGTGAATGGTGAAAAGTGAATAGTGAAAGGTGAATGGTGAAAAGTGAATAGGAAGGGGACGTTCAAAGAAAAGTCCCATCTCATTTAAGAGACAGGACTAAAAACTTTTCAGCCGATCGGTTGGTTAAACTTTTTCAGCTGTTTGCTCCTTAGCATGATTCAGTACATTCAGTACTACTTCGGTGCGGGGAGAAACAGTTAGTTTGTCGAGTCTTTGCTTGGATGCTTTCAGTACGTTCAGTTTTTCGCGTAGCGTCCAGTCTTTTTCCAATGCGGCTTCAATGGCAGTGGTCTGTGATAAGGAAGTTTCATTGTACAAATACAATAATAGATCCTCGGGGGTAAAGTTGGTCATTAGCAAACCGGTTAAGTTGTCCAGAAATAGTGATTGTCCTTGGTAGAAGGATATAATAAATGTCCGTGATATTAACGGGGCTGAAATGGCCTTATTGTGCTGTACTTGCTAATTCTTTGGTGAATCGTAATTTTCCGGTATAATGAAGAGTTCCTCGTTATCCCGCTTCATCAGGTACTGTTCGCGGGCTATTTTTTCAACGGCAGCGGGGTTTGTTTCAATGGCCTGTAATTGTTTGCGTTCCGCGGCAATTTTGGCTGAATAGAACTGCTTGCTCTGGCGAAGATTGTTCAACTCCCGTGTACGGGCCACCTGGGTAAGAAAATCATTCTTATCCAGGAAAAGCATTACCACGCAAAAAGCAGCAAAGGAGATAAAATACTTGTTTTTGAGCCAGGCAGGAACATGGGTTAGGATGCGATTCATAGTTATGGGTTAGTGTTCAGGAATTCGAAGCCATTGGCCGTTAGCCATTAGCTGTTAGCTGTTTTCCAAATTTAATCTTTCCTTTTGGATATACGGCCGACATGCCCAACAATTCTTCGATCCGGATCAGCTGGTTATACTTCGCCATACGATCCGACCTCGAGGCCGAGCCCGTTTTTATCTGGCCGCAATTCAATGCAACGGCAAGATCAGCGATCGTCGTATCCTCTGTTTCGCCGCTACGATGACTCATGATCGTATTGTAACCGTTATGTTGCGCCAGCGTAACAGCATTGATCGTTTCAGTGATCGTTCCGATCTGGTTCACTTTAACAAGCAATGCATTGCCGATCCCTTTATCAATACCCTGCTGCAGTCTTGTTACATTGGTAACAAAAAGATCATCGCCTACCAGTTGACATTTCTTCCCGACCGCTTTTGTCAATGCTGCCCAGCCATCCCAATCGTCTTCGGCCATGCCATCTTCAAGAGAAACGATAGGATATTTTTTCACCCAGCCTTCCCAGAACTTTACCAGCTGGTCGCTACTCATTTCTTTGCCATTGCTTTTATGAAAGATATATTTTTTCTTCTTGCCATTCCATAACTCACTGTTGGCCGCATCCATGGCAATGCAGATCTGCGAACCGGGTTTGTAACCCGCGGCAACAATGGCTTCCATCACTGTATCGATCGCTTCTTCATTGCTCTGCATGTTGGGAGCAAAACCGCCTTCATCACCTACGTTGGTGCTGTATCCTTTTTTCTTCAGCACGGTCTTTAATGCATGAAATATCTCCACACCCCACCGAAGACCCTCACTGAAGCTGGATGCACCTACCGGCATTACCATGAATTCCTGGAAATCTATTTTATTATCGGCATGCGCCCCACCATTAAGGATATTCATCATCGGCATAGGCAATGTTTTGGCGTTGGTACCGCCGATATACCGGTAAAGTGGAAGCGAAGCTTCTTCTGCCGCTGCTTTTGCCACCGCCATACTCACCGCAAGCAAAGCATTGGCGCCGAGCTTCCCCTTATTTGCCGTGCCATCCAGTTGTATCATCATCTCATCAATACCGGTCTGGTCAGCCACATCGTTACCGAGCAATGCGGGAGCAACAATGTCGTTCACATTCTTCACAGCCTTTAAAACTCCCTTGCCCAGGTAATTTTTTTTGTCGCCATCCCGTAATTCTACGGCTTCGTGGATCCCGGTGCTGGCGCCACTGGGAACGGCGGCACGACCCAACGCACCTTCATCGGTGATCACATCCACT
>DATLCB010000089.1:0-3328 GCA_035526625.1 Chitinophagaceae bacterium | reverse complement strand
CGCTGCTCGATAAAATATGGACGCATATCAAAAATGCTTTCCACGATCTTACTGATCTCACCATCGTTCATTTTTACTTTGGCAGTACCATATGTATTCACATTGATGCTGGTCGGTTGTGCCACACCAATTGCATAAGACACCTGGACCAGTATTTCACTGCACAATCCTGCGGCTACAAGGTTCTTTGCAATATGCCTCGTGGCATAAGCAGCAGAACGGTCCACCTTGGAAGGATCCTTGCCACTGAATGCACCGCCACCGTGAGCACCTTTTCCGCCATAGGTATCCACGATGATCTTACGGCCCGTTAATCCTGTATCTCCGTGTGGTCCGCCTATCACGAACTTTCCTGTGGGATTGATATGGTATTTGATATCGTCGTTAAAAAGTTTTGCGTACTTCTTGTATTTCGATTTTACTCTTGGAATAAGGATATTTATGATATCACTTTTGATCTTTGCCAGCATCTTTCCTTCGGCATCAAAATCATCGTGCTGGGTAGAAACAACAATGGCATCGATACGCACCGGCTGGTTCCTGTCATTATATTCCAGTGTCACCTGGCTTTTAGCGTCCGGGCGCAGGTACCTGATCTGTTTATTCTCTCTTCTTAAGGCTGCCAGCTCGATCAATAGTTTATGTGCCAGGTCGAGCGCAAGTGGCATGTAATCGTCTGTCTCATTGCTGGCATAACCAAACATCATTCCCTGGTCGCCGGCTCCCTGCTCTTCTTTTTTCTTCCTGTCAACACCCTGGTTGATATCAGATGACTGTTCATGAATAGCGGATAGTACGCCGCATGAACTGGCTTCAAACATGTATTCACTTTTGGTGTAACCGATACGGCGGATCACTTCACGTGCAATTTCCTGTACATCGAGATAGGCTTTTGATTTTACTTCACCTGCCAGCATCACTTGTCCTGTCGTTACTAATGTTTCGCAGGCAACTTTTGATTGTGCATCGAAAGCAAGGAAATTATCGATCAACGCATCAGATATCTGGTCAGCTACTTTATCCGGGTGACCTTCACTCACAGACTCTGAAGTAAATAAATAAGGCATGTATAAATTTTTAGTCCAAAGGACTCCTTTGGAGGCGCAAAGATAAGGTTGTCATCTTTAAAGAACAAAGCCCCGCTGTGGACCAGCAGGGCTTTTAAACAAATCTTGATAACTATTTAAAGCTTTGAGTAAATAATACGAAGCCTCATACGCTGGGTAGGATGTATGCCTCCTCCGACTCTTACTCTTCCTGAGCCGATCGATCCATTAACATAGGCGCCGGCGAATATGTCAAAATCAGTGGCGCCTCCACCAACAACTTTTGTTTTTCCCCGGATCGTCAGTGGCGCATAGAGACGCAGATCATATGAAGTCTGTGTTCCGGTTACAATATGCTGCACGTAACGTGACATATTGAACTTCCATATTTTGATGGGGTTACCTACCCCATCCGTTGCGTTTACAGGAATAACGCCAAAAGAAGTAAAATCAAATCCTGAAGTGGATGAGAGGTCTAATGAATAAGGAAGTGTTCTGAACTTATAACTATTAGTGATCGTGGGATCAAAAGCGTCGAGGAATAAGTTCGCCGGTGGAGGGAAGATCGCATCACTCGGATCCCATACCTGTTCTACTATCAGTTCCGCACGATGCACAACCCGGTTGCTCAGTCCATTCAGCCCTGGTATTTTAATATTCGCAAAAGTACCCGGGGTCTTCTGGATATATCCATATGTTGCAGGTATGGGAGAACCAGCTGCAGCAGCCACAGGTGTGCCGGTATAGTCTCTCTTCATATAATTAGCAGAGTTGCAGCCTGTGTGGAAAGTGAAATAAGTGACAGCGAGAGAATCGAATGTTCCGCTCTTCTTTGGTACTTTATAGTAGAAAGCGAGTTTGCTATTATTCATATCAAAGCCCATGATCGCTTTACCGGTTCCTTCGGATCTTATCGCAAAACCTTTGAACCTGCTTCTGAATGCAGAGTCGGTCTTATATGCAGTCGAAGTGTCATAGTTCATTAATCTCCGGCCCAGAGTAAGCCCTGTATCCAGTTTTATTCTTAATTGACCGGCAGTAGTATCTCTGAACGCTTTTACCGAATCATCCAGCTTTGATGGGAAAATAAAGGGTAGTGGACTTGTAGGGTCGTTCAAAAGGGTGTTATAAGTAAATGGTTCTTTCCTTATTAAATAAGTCGAATCACTTTTGAATGCCTGGTTTAGCTCATACACTCTTACATTCTGGCCGACCGTAGAGTCGCCATACCTTTCAACATAACTGAGAACTAATACAACAGAATCAAGTTTCAGGCTGTCCTTTCTTGCGAAAGGATAAGTACCAAAGAATTCAGGCTTCAGCTCCATAAAGATCCGGGCATCTGTTTGTCCAAAGATGGGATCAGCATTACTTCCCGGGCCGATCAACCCGAGGAAATGGACATCTGAAGTTGTCAGGCGTGTTGAATCTGTAGCAAGTCCAAACGTATCATTGAATACCTGCACGCTCAGGCTGGTATCGAATGTTGTTATATTATCAATTGCGGGAATGATATCACCTCCTACTTCAGTAAACTCATTGATCTTGCGGCAGGCTGGAAATAAAACAGCAACCGTTGCAACGATTGCCATGAAAGATAAGAACAGGTTTCGTCTATTCACAAAAAAGGTTTGATCAGGGGTTAGTGATTTTATTTGCCCGCAAGGTCGTTATAGAGTTGTAAATAGTCTGTTAAATCTCCCTCGGGATTATATTGCAATGTCTTCTTTCCCCGTACTTTAGAAAACTCTTCAACCAGTTTCTTCTCTATTTTTTCCGCGCCGAATGTTATTGCATCTGCATAAGTGGCGCCGCCGCGGAACATAGCTGTATTGGTTCCGTCTTTGAATACTTCAAGGTCCTTCTCTTTCAATGAAGCGTGGATCAGCGCCTTCTTAATAAAGCCACTGCCCAATTTTTCTTTAAAAGTATTCTGTCCTATCGTATAAACGATCTTACTATGTGCAAATACGGGTTCTTTCTTATAGATAGTTTTAAGATAAGCAGGAATCAGTCCTGTCATCCATCCACTGCAATGAATGATATCAGGAGGCCATCCGAATTTTTTCACGGTTTCAAGGGCCCCTTTGCAGAAGAATACGGTACGGAGGTCATTGTCATCATACCATTTTTCATTTTCATCATGGAAAATGAATTTTCTTTTGAAAAGCTCTTCATTATCGAGGAAATAAACCTGCAGCCTTGCGCTGGGAAGTGACGCTACTTTGATCTGCAGCGGCAGGTCATCATTATCTACAGATACATTGATACCTGAGAGCCTT
>DATLCB010000088.1:0-3113 GCA_035526625.1 Chitinophagaceae bacterium | reverse complement strand
CGCTTCTGCAGGCTGCTAAGGAAGGCTGGAAAAAAGATCTTATTAATAGACGGTTTTACCATATTTCAACCGATGAGGTTTATGGCTCGTTGGGAAATGAAGGCTTTTTTACGGAACAAACACCTTACGATCCCCGTAGCCCATATTCCGCTTCGAAGGCGTCTTCGGATCATTTTGTAAGGGCGTTTTATCACACATATCAGTTACCTGTTATCATATCCAACTGTTCTAATAATTACGGACCATATCATTTCCCGGAAAAACTAATCCCGCTTTGCATCAATAACATCATTAATAATAAGCCGCTGCCGGTATATGGCAAAGGCGAAAATGTAAGAGACTGGCTGTATGTAGAAGATCATGTGAACGCAATTGACCTTATTTTTCATAAAGGGAAAGTGGGAGAAACCTACAACATCGGCGGACATAATGAATGGAAAAATATTGACATTATTAAAGAGCTTTGCCGGCAAATGGATGAAAAATTAGGAAGAGCAAAAGGGACATCTGAACAGCTTATCACTTTTGTGAAAGACAGGGCGGGCCACGACTTGCGATACGCTATTGATGCCAGCAAGCTAACGAATGAACTGGGCTGGATACCATCTTTTCAATTTAAAGAGGGAATATCAAGAACAATTGACTGGTACCTTAATAATATAGAATGGACGGACGATGTAACCAGTGGAAATTATCAGCACTACTATGAGGATCAATACGAGAAAAGATAGATCATGAAGGGAATTATTTTAGCAGGCGGATCAGGAACACGGTTATATCCGATCACTATGGGTGTAAGCAAGCAGCTAATGCCTATTTATGATAAACCGATGATCTATTATCCACTAAGTACACTAATGCTAGCGGGTATAAAAGAGATTTTGATAATAACAACGCCGGACGATCAATCCCAGTTTAAAAGGCTTTTGGGCGATGGCGCACAATGGGGATGTTCCCTGGAGTACGCAGTACAAGAGACACCTAATGGACTTGCCCAGGCATTTGTAATTGGAGAAAGTTTTATCGGCAAAGATACCGTCGCCCTTATTTTGGGAGACAACATTTTCTACGGAAGTGGTTTTAGCAAATTACTGCAGGCATCTGTAGATCCTGATGGCGCCATTATTTTTGCTTACCCGGTAAGTGATCCTGGAAGATATGGGGTGGTAGAATTTGACCCTGCTTTAAATGCCGTTAGCATCGAAGAAAAACCTGTAAAACCTAAAAGTAATTACGCAGTGCCCGGCTTATATTTTTATGATAACAATGTTGTTCAATTTGCCAGGGATATTCAACCAAGTGCACGGGGAGAGTTTGAAATAACGGCAATAAATGATACATATCTCAAAAACAAAAAGCTGAAAGTGGCCGTGCTAAATCGTGGATTTGCCTGGCTGGATACGGGCACCTTTGAAAGTTTGGGAGATGCGAGTGAATATGTAAGGGTGATAGAAAAAAGACAAGGATTGAAGATAGGATGCCCTGAAGAAGTGGCCTGGCGAATGAATTTTATTAATAAGCAGCAGTTGATGCACCAGGCCGAGATCCTAAAAAAAAGCGGTTATGGTGAGTATTTAAAAATAATTGCTAATTCGTGATATATGAAAGTTGTAATTTTTGCCGGGGGTCTGGGCACCCGGATATCTGAGGAATCACATCTGCGGCCAAAGCCTATGATAGAAATTGGAGGCCGGCCGATTCTTTGGCACATAATGAAGATATATGAAAGCTTTGGGCATAATGAATTTATTGTTTGTTGCGGATATAAGGCAAACATTATAAAGGAGTACTTCTTGAACTATTTTTTATACAACTCAGATATTACAGTTGAGGTGCAGAGCAACAAATTAGACGTACATTTTACGAACGCAGAATCTTTCAAGGTTACTTTGGTAGATACTGGCGTAGATACTAAAACTGCAGGCCGGTTGAGAAAGGTAAAAAAATACTTGAATGGAGATACATTCATGCTTACCTATGGAGATGGCGTTGGAGACGTTAATATTAACGAACTAATAGATTTTCATAACCAGCATAAAAAACTTGCGACTGTGACCGCCGTTCAACCACCAAGCCGCTTTGGTAATATGAAAATAGACAAAGCAGGAGCGGTGGTAAACTTTAAAGAAAAGCCGGATGATGAAGGTATGTGGATTAATGGAGGCTTTTTTGTTTTAGAACCAGGTATTTTTAATTACCTACCCGAAGACTCAGACGATATCATGTGGGAAGAATCTCCGCTTGTTAACCTTACGGAAAATGATGAGTTGATTTCATACAAGCACTATGGTTTTTGGAAATGTATGGATGCAATGCGTGATAAGATCGAATTGGAAGAGCTTTGGGAAACAAACGAGGCAAAATGGAAAATTTGGTAAAGCTTGGACGCAATCCAAAATAAAATATTCCCTGCCCTGAATTGATCTTGAGGATCTTAATATGCCTGACCAGAAAAAAGCGAAGTATAGCATTATATTACCCGTTCGAAATGGAGGCGAATATGTAAAGCTATGTATAAACAGCATTCTCGGACAGACCGTGAATGATTTTAACCTGATCGTATTAGATAATTGCAGTTCAGATGGAACCTTGGAATACGTACAATCTTTAACAGATGACCGGATCGTTATTCATCCTTCTGCCAAATCCTTAACAATCGAAGAGAATTGGGGGAGAATAACAGGCATAGATACGAATGAATTTATTACGCTGATTGGGCATGATGATATTTTATACCCCGAATATCTAGCTGAGATGGAAAAGCTCATCAGCGCTCATCCTCATGCCTCCCTCTACCAGGCTCATTATACTTATATTAACGGCAAAGGCGATGTGATAAGAAAGTGCAAGCCTATGGCTGAAATAGAAGACGGGCCAGCCTTTCTTAGATCGTTTCTTCAATTTAAGATTGATATAATGGGAACAGGGTACATGATGAGGGCCGCAGACTTTAAGGATGTTGGAGGAATACCTGCATACCCTAATCTAATTCTCGGCGATCTGGAATTATGGATAAAACTTACCACTATTAGTTTTAAAGCTACGTCATCAAAAGAATGTTTTTCTTACAGGGTTCATCTGAGTACAACTTTTGTAACCTCAACTTTCAAAAT
>DATLCB010000087.1:0-2954 GCA_035526625.1 Chitinophagaceae bacterium | reverse complement strand
TTTTCTTTATAGATGCCTGGTTTGATGATGATCGTTACGGGCTTAGTATTTCTTGTGGAAACAGTATTGATCGCTGCCTGGACCGAAGTGAAGTCACCACTTCCATCACCGGCGACCGTAATTATCTGACCGGTTTTTTTTTCTTCCGCGGGAAAGATCTTACGGAGAAACCTGTCAATATAGTACACCGTGGTATCGAACCATGGACTGAATAGAAGGAAAGTATGCGGTGAGCCTTCCAAAGTCCTTACCTCAGCATAGATATTGTTCTGTTTAAGCACGGTAATAAAATCTTCACGACCGGCATGCATTCTTGCTACACCGCTATTGATGAATTGGGTTGGAGGAGTGTTCTTCCCGGCATGCGTCAGCGGTGCGGCTTGTTTCCATAATTCAGGGTTCTCAGTTTTTGAATAACCAAACCATTGGGTGGCTGCAGAGATCCTTTTGCTGTCATCACCTTCACCTGATTCGGGGTGGATAAAAGCTAACGTACCATCGAGATCGATCACTGCATTTGCTTTGCTGGAGAAATTTTTATAGCACCCATCTCCTTCAAACTGTGCTATGCCATTCGTTGCGCCCATGAAAGCTGCCAATTCGCCGCCCGCTGAATGACCAGACAAAACAATTTTATCGGCATCGATATTATACTGCTTTGCATTCTTTCTCAACCATCGGATCGCTGTTTTTATATCATGGATGGCAGCAGGGTAGAGAGCTTCTGTTGAAAGCCGGTATTCAGGAGTGATGCAAACATACCCGAGAGAGGCCAGTTGCTGCAGTAAAGGATAATGCATGGCCTTGTTCCCGCTTCTCCATCCACCGCCATGGATGAAGATGATGGCTGTTCTTTTTATCTTCGCATCTTCTTTTGGATAAAAAAGATCCAGTTTTAATTCTCTTTCTTTTGTGGCGCAATAAGAAATGTTCTTCTCTTCGGTGATATATGGGTAAGAAAATTCCTTTACGATCTTTATATGCGGGTAATTCTTCAGGTGCTTATTATACTCATTCAGTATATTATAAGAAGTATCCCGCACCCCGGTGATACCCGCTGTTGACTGTGTACTTGCTTTAATAGTTAAGGCAAGACAGGCTATGAGGAGAACCCTTTTCATTATTTTTTTACAACCGGCTTAATGATCCTCTCCGCCAGTTCAAGGTTGAGTTTTTTTATCTCGGCTAAAACCAGTTGCGCTATGATCCTTGCCCCGTATTCATTGAAATGCGTATTGTCCTTTTGCCCACCCGGGTAGTTAGGGTGATCTAATGAATCCAACTGCATAAAAAGCAGCTTTGAATTCTCCGGACCCATTTGCTGCAGCAATTCACGACTCCTTGCATCGAGGTCTATCACGGGTACTTTATAAGTTGTACCTACTTCCCATGCAGCGGCAGTATATTCAATATGAGTTTCCTGCTGGATGCCATTCTTATCAAACCGCATCCTTGTGACCGGTGTAATAATAACAGGAATAGCTTTTTTATCTCTCGTATCTGTAATGAATTTTATAAGGTTGGCCTTATAATCGGGGACAGGAGTATAGCGGTCCTTGTAACGTTCTTCTTTGGCTTCATCGTTATGGCCGAATTGCATCAGCACATAATCGCCCTCCTGGAGGCTGTCAGCAATAGGTTGCCAGCGGTTTTCGCTGATGAAGGTTCGTGTACTTCTTCCTCCTCTTGCACGGTTATCTACCGTTACTGTGTTGTCAAAAAAATACGCAAAGGGCATTCCCCATCCTGACATGGGGGCACGGCTGGCTTCGTAATGTGCCATCGTGGAGTCCCCGATCATCCATACTTTTATTTTCTTCTTCTCTGGATGGAAAATAAAAGATAACAGCCATAAGCTGGCAAACGCCAGGGAAAATGGAAAGCCTTTTTTCATTGAAGCACTTATTTTTTAATCTCCCTTATAACTATTCGTTCTGCCAGATCAATATTCAACCCCTTTATCTCTTTTAATATTAATTGAGCGATCAATCTTGCGCCCAATTCATTGAAATGTGTATTGTCTTCTTTTCCTTCGGGATAGTTCGGGTGCTCACCGGGTTTTAATTGCAGGAATAACAATTTGGAGTTCTCCGGTCCAAATTGCTGGTACAATGCCCTGCTTTTTTCGTCGAGGTCGATGAATAGCACATTTTGTTCTTTTGCCACTTCTCTTGTTAAAGCAGAATAAGCTTCATGTGTCTGCATGGCGTTGCCCTCTTTACCAAATTTTCTTCTTGATACAGGAGTGAGGAGGATGGGGGTTGCTTTTTTCTCTCTTGTTTCTTTAATGAACCTGGTAAGATTCATTTTAAACGTATCGGGCGTTGAGTAGCGTTCTTTCTTTTCTACGGATTCATCATTATGCCCAAACTGTATGAAGACATAATCACCTTCGCCGGCCTCATTATAGATCGACTTCCATAACCCTTCACTGATAAATGTTTTGGTACTGCGGCCATTCTTTGCACGGTTGACCACAGTTACTGAAGAATCCCAGAAATTAACGAAAGGCATTCCCCAGCCGGTCTCCGGGTATGCTTTCACATCTTTTACAGACATCGTCGAGTCTCCTGCAAGGAATATTTTTATTTTCTTTTTTGCCGGTAGTGTAAAAGCCATAATGAGTAATGCGATCGCGGGGATCAGTATTTTTTTCATTTCAGGATACTATTAATATACACTTCGATGTTGGTATAATGCTTGTCCAATTTATTTTTTGAGGCATCGGTTGAATCAGTTGGATCCAATCCTTTCTTCTTTTCCCATTCATCAGGCATCCCGTCCTTATCGTGATCTGTGGGAGCAGTCAACGATGTTAATGCGGGCCAGGCGTTCCTGGTTAATTCATAAGCCGTGCCATGAGGGTAACCTCCCTGTACATCAATGAAATTCCCTGTCCTGTTCTTTACATTAGCGACGATCCTTTGGTCAAGCGTATCTCTTTTAAAACTGGC
>DATLCB010000086.1:0-11174 GCA_035526625.1 Chitinophagaceae bacterium | reverse complement strand
CTGTCCATCATTTGTTACGGTAATATCCTTGCCTTTCTGACCGGGGATCTGTTCCCAACCTATCTTAAGATTTCTGAGATCTTTATACCTGTAAATTTCTCCTTGTGTATTGATCAGCCATAATTGACCTCCGCCTGCAGCTATCCTTACTCCATCGCTACCCGGCATTTCCACACAAGAGTAATGACGCCAGCGTTGTATATTTCGTCTATGATCTATTATCCAGAAAACGCTATCGCTCCCGATAGCGATATCCTTGAGATCGCGGCGTATTGCTCCTGACTCCGGAGTTTCCCAGGTAAGGATCCATTTGTTTCTTCCATCGGTACCAGGGAAGGGATGCCGCTCGTAGGTCCACAGGGAATTATCCTGTATCCTTGCTTTTAGTCCCATATTTTCGACATAGCAGCTTCTGCCTCCATTTTCACCGATCTGTTTCCAGTTGGGTCCCTCATAAACATATAATTTGCCTGCAGTATTGACAAGGTGAAATACTCCTGTTTCATTTACATTGATATCCCTGCCGTCACTTCCGTTAAGCTTCACCCAACTGCTCATACTGTTCTTTGAAGGATGGCTGTTCCAGGCGCAGAAAGCAAAGACTACGAAAAAAGAAGTTGTGAATAAGCTTGCTGATCTCATAACTAAGATTTTAGAAGATCAATAAAAAGAAATGATCACCTGACTTTAGCGCAATCGATCCCCTTGTCGTCGTTACCTGAAGTAAACCCGACATGCAAAGGGCCAAAGGTTCCGCCACCCGAATAATCCTGTCGCAAGGTGATCTTCCCGATATAACATTTACCATCTATCTTATACGCTACATAAACTCCCGGATAGAAATAACGGTATTTAGGTAATCCAAAATCGTCGTGAGCAAGTGACCACAGTGTTCCTGTTTTTTCAATCACCATTTTCAGGATGGTCCGCTTGGGCAGGTCACGCTTCACGATGGCTAAAACTTTTGCATTTGTAGCCATAGGATCCGTAATAGTCGCGCCATGGGAAAATATATCCGGCATTGTAGTATGGCGGAACGCATTTTCATAAATGAAATCGCCGGCCTCTTTGCTATTACTTATTACACGGGCAATATCCTCATCCCTGAAATTGAATTCGAATTCTTCCGTGATGGTTGGCCATTTTTCCCGGTCCTCATATGAGCCCCACGCATTCAATGGCTCTGAATATAACTCAACCTTGACGGTATATTTCCCTGGTTTCAGTTTCTCGTTTATAATAGTGTTATAAAGTGGAAAATAACCATAGCCCGCCGTGAAATCGTCAGTCGCGGAGATCAGCGTGGTGGCCTTAGAGGGTTCTGGCATAACATCAAAATTGAGAGAAGACTGATCTTTTTGATCATCCTTGAGCAGGAGATAGTTCCTGCCACTGCCACCCATTGTATAGTCATTTGAGTTGGTGATCGTCACTCTGTACTGTATATAAGGATAACCTTTTCCTTCTTTGATCCTGAAAGCCTCCTTGATCGTGCCGCTATTCAATTCGAGCCTGGCATAAATATTTTCCCCGGAATTGAAGGAACTCCTGCTCCCCGTACTGGAAGTCATGGGTTGGTTAGAGAAATATATTTTTCCGGCAACAGGATCGGTTGCTTTTACTGTTAAGGAAGCAATAAGTAAGACCAGGATAAAAGGATAATGTTTCATGGTTATATGTTTTGTATGAGCGTATTTCCATCTCCGGATGTTATAGCTTCGACCAATTTGTCAATATTCAACGCCCCGTAACTGAACTCATGGCGATGGCCATCATCCAATGTCAGGATGATACGTTTTTCGAGATAGGATCTCTTTGTTTCGATCTGCCGTATCCGTTGTTTAGGTATTACCAGCCATTCCCGGTTCCCTGTTGTCAGGTCGACAAGGCCAGTCAGGTCTGCTGTTATTCTCATTCCCTGCCCACCATACATCAGTCGCTTATTGGTGATCGTACAGCGGATCTCATAGATCTCTCCGCCAGGAGGTGAGTAAAAAAGAGGCCACGTGTCAATGATCTTTTCGTCTGGTTCTAATGCTAAATCCTTTGTTGCCATGAGCCTTATTCTATACCCAATCTACTAAGTCATTTTAGCAAGAGTGCGTGCCAACATACGAACGGCAGGAGTGGATTCTTTTACGGTTATTTCAAACAGGGAGGACCTATTCTTTTGCATTTTACTGCAGGAACACATTAACTTTAAAAACGATGAGCTTTATGAGACATGCACCCTTTCCTGTAAAATTGATCCTGCTATTACTGCTTGTTTTGCCGCTGGATATAAATGCACAATTCGCGGATTCATCCTTCGTGCGCTATACGTTCAAAGAGGGATTGAGTAGTAATTATATTACTTCCATACAACAGGACGAGCTGGGATATATATGGGTAGGAACGGAAGTCGGGTTGAACAGGTTTGATGGATTTAGTTTTAAGAAATTCAATGATGAGCATTTTCAGCTTCCTTCCGGCTCGATCAAAAATATTAAAAAAATAGAGCCGGGTAAACTAGCGATCATCAGTGCCCGGGGACTGCATGTTTTAAGTACAAAGGACCTCTCCATTAAATATTATTACATTCCGGACAGCAGTTTGTTGTCCACCTACCGGAATGCTGCCTGGGATGCGCAATTACTTCCGGATGGATCGATTGCTGTAAGTACCGCAACGGGATTCTATGTTTTTGGACCTGCGGGGGAGCTTCGTGTTCGTCATGATGCTTTTACCCTCCAGGATTATGGTAAAAGAATATTATATGGGCGTGATATATTGCGGGTTTCAGCAAATGACTTGCTTATTTACACTCATAATTATGGACTGGCTCATTATGCTATTTCTAGTAAAAAATATCATGAAATGTCCCCGGGAGAAAAGCAATGGGATGTCCTGCGGGTCCAACCACCGGGAGCGGTATCTGTACATTCCACTCCGGTGCCGATCAGACCGGACGAATACTTGTTCTTCTACCTGCTCGAAGATAGTATTGGGTATTATGACGATCGCATCCAAAAACTGGTTAAAAGTCAAATGCCCTTTTACAGCAATGCACAGATCAATTGGCAATCCCGCCCGGTTGCGATCAATGATTCTTTATTTGCCGTTAACAGTGGCAACGGGGGGTTCTATACTTTCTTACTGGATAGAAGGAGCGGCATTATAAGATTTGATCCGCACAAATATCTTACAGGTCATACGATCAATGTATTATTTGTAGATAAGAATAAGAGGTTGTGGGCAGGAACCCGGAACGGGCTGCTCAGGCAACGCATCCATAAAAATTTTTTGCAAAGCAGGTATTATGAACCAGCTCCCGGTGACCTTGCTGTAGTTGGTTTCCAAAGTTGCTACCCTTACAAGGACAAGTTATACGTGACCCGGTATTCAAGGACCAATGGACTGGTAGTGCTCGATACCGCTACAGGCAATGTGATAAAACGGGTACAGTTCTATGGCCCAAATACTTCCTGGAACGAAATCAATTCGATAATAATGTATCATCCCGACACCTTATGGTTAGGTACTGATAAGGGAGCATTATGGCTGGACACAAAAACTTATACATATGGTAAATTATTTGATCCGGCTAAATATCCATTACTCCCGGAAGTGGTGCCTCATTTTTACCCGGTGAATAAAGATGGCTATGCCTGGTTCTTTTACTTTATGGAAGGGGTGGTGGTTCGGTATCATGTAGCCAGCCGGCACCTTGATATTTTTGGACCTAAAACAAAAACGCTATTTCCTTTCAACAGGATCAAAAGTATAGCCTATGATTCATACGGTGATGTATGGTTTGGGGGGCATGCACTTGCCAGGTGGAACAGCCGTGAAGAAAAATTCGATACCATGATGACGGTATATGGAGGCGTCAATAAGTACAATGATAATATCCTTGCGCTTACGGCGGATAATAATGGCTCACTCTGGTTGCACAACGCGGAGAACGGCTTGCTTGAATTCCGCATCAGGGAAAAAAGATTTGTGGCCTATACCACAAAAGAGGGTTTGCCTTCCTCTGTGCTTCAGTGTTTAAGCCCGGTAGTTAATAATATTTTATGGATAGCATCGGCCAATAGCCTGGCTCGTTTCGATATAAAGACCAAAAAGAGTTTTATATATGATCATAACGACGGGTTCCCGGATGAATCGCCTAATAACAGGCGAATATTTTATGATAAGGAGCGCAATGATATGTACCTGTTCTGTAATAATTTTATTGTCCGTTTCCCAGCTACTATATCGAAACCTTCAACAGAGTCCGGTGAGCTTCTGATACAGGAATTCCGTGTCAACGATAATAAAAGCTGGTATCATCCCGATAGAAAGATCAAATTAAAACATAACGAGAATACGATCAATCTCCAGTTCAATACCATTGAATTTGAATCACCCAACAGCTACCAGTTCTCTTATCGCCTGGATAAAGAAAAAGAATGGACACTTGCCGGGCTCAACCGTTCTATTCAATTCAAAGGATTACCACCAGGGCAACATACCATCAGGTTAAAGATGAGTGGTAAGAACGGTGAAGAAAAATTAAAAGAGCTGGATTTTTTTATTGCCAAGCCATTCTGGAAAACAACTGGTTTCTTGCTTTCAGTGGTTTTACTCTGTACGGCGATCGGGGTCTGGCTTTACAGACGTCGCATGTATTCGATCCACCAGAAAGCGAATATCGATAAACAGATAGCGCAAACACAAATGAAGGCCCTGCATGCTCAGATGAACCCGCATTTTGTATTCAACAGCCTGAACAGTATCAGGGAAATGATTTTGAACAACGAAAGCAAAGAGGCCTCCCATTTCCTTAGCAAATTTGCCCAGCTGATGCGCATGACACTGGATCATTCGGTACGCAATTTCATAAGTTTACGCAGTACAATGGAATATTTGGAGAGGTATATGGAGATGGAACAGATCAGAAATAGTTATTTTACCTGCAGGATATTGGCAGAGGAGGACCTTGATCCTGACGAAACCTATTTACCCCCTATGCTGATACAGCCTTTTATCGAGAATGCGATCTGGCATGGCGTGACCGGGACAAGAAAGGATATCAATATTAATATAGATTTTATCAAAGAAGGGGAGCAACTGGTTTGTATCATTGATGATAATGGGATGGGTATTAACCGGTCATTGGAAGATAAAAAGAATAAAATGGGAGCACACACTCCGGTGGGTATCGCCAATATCCGTAACAGGATACAATTGCTCAATGAGAAATATGGTTTGGCTTGCAGTGTCGATATCATAGATAAATCAATTTTACCTGGAGAAGGCAATGGTACAAAAGTCACTATCCGCTTACCTTTAGACATGCATGAATAATGAACAGGATAAATGCCATAATAGTTGATGATGAACCCAGGGGCCAGAGCGCCTTACAGAAATTGCTGCAACAGAATTGCCCGGAGGTACAGGTGCTGGCTACCTGCAGCAATGCCGACCAGGCAAAGGAGCAGATCGAACGATTAAAGCCGGATCTTGTTTTCCTCGATATAGCTATGCCGGGTAAAACCGGGCTTGACCTGCTGCATGAAATGAGTGGAACGGACTTCGAGAGCATATTTGTCACTGCGCATAATGATTATATGGTACAGGCCTTTCGTTTCAGCGCTGTTGATTATTTGCTTAAACCCGTTGATGAATCGCTTTTGTCAGCAGCAGTGAAAAGAGCGGAGAAAAGAATAGGGTCTAAAACCGGCAACAAGCCGCTGGAGACCTTCCTGCACAACATGCAGGAAAAAGGTGGGGTACAGAAAATGAAATTGTGTATCCCTTCACTCAAAGGTTTCCGCGTGATCCATATCCGCGATATCATTTATTGCGAGGCAAGCGGTAACTATACACAATTCTATTTGCTCGACCAGCCACCGGTACTGGTGTCAAAGCCGATCCACGAATACGATGTGTTGCTGGAGGACAGTAATTTTTTACGTGTTCATAAATCCTTCCTGGTGAACCTGGAACATATCAGGGAGTATATCCGCGGAGAAGGCGGAAGTATCATTCTTGCCAATGGACAGGAGATAGAAGTATCAAGAAGAAAAAAAGAGCTGCTCATTAGCAGGATGAAGGAGTTCTATAAATTCTGAATTCAATTCGACAATTCGATATTAGTTTCAGACGTATCAGAGAATCCCACTACTTCACAGACTCTTCCCACCCCATTGTCGAATTGCCGAATTGTCAAATTGTCGAATTAGTTGATATCTTTTCTTTCTTTCAGCTTATCGATCATCAGCTGTACCGCTTGCTTGTTTGTATCATCAGGCGCTAATGGCAACGCTCTTTTTGCAAATTCCAACGCTTTTTCATACTCTTCATTTGCCGATAGTCCCCTCACCATACCTGTCAGCGTCATAAACTTATCCGGGTTCTTTGTGTAGTTAAATTGAAATACTTCCAGGGCAGTTTTATTTTTTTTGCCAGCCAGGAACTGTCTTCCTAGTTGATGGAGCTGTGACATGATTCCCAATGGCAATGCAGTTTTAATAATTGTTGCCGCTTCATCTGCTTTGCCCAATTTGTCGAGAATATTTGCTCTTGTTATCAACGCTGTAAAAGATGCCGGATCACCGGGAAAATTAGGGCTGGTCGCTAAGATGGCCCATTCAAGTGCTTTTTCCAATTCGTAATTATTTTGTAAGGCCCAGTTCGCAGCGATATTCAGTCCCTGCGAAGTAAAACCCGATGGTCTTTGTGATTCAGCGACAAAGGCTTCAAACTGTTGTTTCAAATGATCCACTTCCACTTTAAAGGGAATGGCTAATTTTTCCCAGGAAAGCGTGATCAGCGCAGCATTAGCTGTTTCATTGGAGAATTCATATTTGAGGAACTCGATACTTTTCTCCAAAGACTGGGGTTTGACCTTTACACGTAACACATCTTCTTTTTCATTGTAAAAAAAGGAACCCCAGGCATCTGTTCTTTTGGAAAAAATAAGGGTAGCTTCCAATGCATCGTAGGCAATAAAGAATCCATATTTTCCTTTTGCCAGCGGCTGACCCTCCACTTTTACATCCTTATCAAACTCGATGAGCGTATTTTCATTTGCGCCCGCCCGCCAGGGCGCAGGGTTCCTGTTCCCGAATCCCTGGTCTTTAAATCCTGTATGGACCACTCCGCCCCAGATCTTACCTTCCCGACCTTTTACAGCAGGACGGTGATAGACGATCGACACCTGGGTAAGTCCCACTTCTTCGGCAACCATGGCTTTTTTTGTATAGCCATTTGGCGCGGCTTCGTTATAAGGGACCTGGGCAACAGCATCGGCGATCACTAAAATGACGAGCTGTAAAAAAATATATTTCTTCATACTTGTAAATTATTATAACAGGCTTTCTCTCCATTGAGAAAAGGACGAAATGAATATTTGAAGGACATATTGTTTGGCGATGGAACTGCACATAAAAAAGAGCAACACGAGGTTGCCCTTTTTCTGGACGCTGGAACTCTAACCTTAACCGATTTTACCACAGACCCGAGAGCTATCGGGTACACAGATCATTGTCACAGACAACTCTGTGTAAACCTGTGGTGCATTTAATCTTTGCTATCTGTGGTAAACATCAAATTATACCCTTATAGCTCAACCTTATCTTGCTACCACGATCATCTTTCTGCCTGTTCGACCATTGGATTCGATATGCAGCATATAAACGCCGGGAACCAGGCTGCTGATATTTAACTGTAACAATTTTGATCCTGTTGATCTTACGGTTTCAATCAATTTTCCATCCATACCCATGATATTGATTACATTTTTGCTGTTCACAGGTTGATCCTGCAACAGGATATTAATAACATCCTTCGCAGGGCTCGGGAATACTTTGGCAAATGCATCCAGCTCATTCAGATCCTCAGGTAAAATTTTCTTTGCTGTCACGGTCTCTTCAAATACTATATCCGACTTGAATATACCGCCACGGAGAGGAGGGCCTGTTAAGAAAGCACCGCACGCATAACCTGTAGTAGCGTCATAAAACCTGGATACCGTCTTATTTACTGCCCTTTCAATTTCTGTCCAGGTGGTACCATTGTTATAAGAGATCGCTGAACCACGAAAATTGGGGTTGCCGCTTATACCCGTAGAAATTAAAGCATTGGTACCAGGCACTGAAGTAATACGGCTGCTCTTCCAATTGGCAGGTTGACCAAGACCGGTCCAGGTCACACCGCCATCAGCAGTCGAGTATAAAAATGTTTGGCCAAAATTGTTTCTTAAATGCGCTACGCCATGCAGCATATCATCATTAAAGGCAATTTCGTTGACGAACTTTCCTGCAGGATCAACCACATTAACGGTCCATGTTTTTCCGAAATCTACAGACTTGTACATCCTGCCACGTGTGGTACCGAACCAGATAGTATTGTTGACTGCGGCATATCCGCTCACGAAACCATACTCATTGGGAAGTGCCGGTGGCAGATCTGCCTCCGGTACCCTTTTCCATTTTTTACCTTTATTATTAGTGGTATATACTTCAAAGTACCCCCCGTTAGGATCGCCCATGGCGATACCGTGATTCTTATCCTGGAAGTAAACGAAGTTGGGAAAGGAGTTCTCATCAAAGATCTCCATAGGATTTGATTTTTCCCAGGTAATGCCCCCATCAATGGTATGATACAATCCTCCACCACCGGTATAGCGTTTGTTCATAGCCACCCACGCCTCGTTCTCATCTATGGCGCTGATGTTTGAAAAGTCCAGTGTATGATCGTTTCCCATTTTCCCGGGGATCCAGGTGGCACCGCCGTCGGTGGTTCGCGTAAAATCCTGTATGAACCTCCCACAGCCTAAGCCACATTTGATATCAAAACAAACCGCCCATGCCGTGTTTTTGTTGGGAATTGACATTTCATAAAAACCCAGGGTGTCTTTGGTAAATCCCGCATTCTGCGGTAGCCATTGCGCCTGTGCAATGAAAAGCGAAACAGATGCGACTACAGTTAATAAAATTTTTTTCATGAGTTTATTTTTTAGTTCCTGCAAACTATCACAGCGCTGAAAGATTTTTTTATCAAAAGGACTAATTGGAAAATTGTTGTACAAACAATTTCTATTGCGGATGAGCAGTAACGGACCTATAGGACGAAATGTAGTTTTTAAGGACAGATAAGATGACTCGCGAAAAAGATTAACGGTTATATTTGGGACGTCCGGGTTAATGTCTGAATGTTTACCACAGATTTCCCTGATAAGGTCACAGATAACACTGTATAGGTCTGTGTGTGTTTAATCTGTGCACCCCGATAGCTATCGGGTCTGTGATAAAATATTATTATTTCAAACTCTCACTACCGAGAACTAACTACAGCTATTCGACCAATGAAAAACTGGCAACTGAATACACTATTTCTGAACCGGCGCTGGCCCTGGCACCTGTTATTCTGGCTGGGATATGTGATATTCCGGTTCTGGCCCTATTATATCACTCTCCATTATAACTATCCACCCGTATTCCTGCAGTACATGCTGCTATCCGAATTGATATTTGTTGGCTTCACTTATTTTACTTTATGGTTATACTGGCGCTTTTTTGAAAAGAAGATCTACTCTCTCTATTTTCTTACAGGGGCCATTACCTGGATCGCCTACCTCGTTGGCCGAACGATCTTTCAATTCTGGTGGCTCGGCAATGAGCCAGCTTTCAAGAATGCCGACTTTGCGGATTTCTTTTTTAACAATATAGCGGTGGTCCTTTTGTATTTTTTATTTATCACTTCCTGTAAATATTTCAAGGACGGGTATATCCGGCAATATTTCGACGCGGAGAAAAAGGAACAGCAGTTAATGGCCGAAGTAAATAACCTGCGTTCACAGATCGCCCCGCATTTTTTATTCAATACACTGAATAACTTATATGGTTTGGCCGTGGAGAAGTCGGATAAATTGCCCAACCTGATGCTGCGTTTGTCTGACCTGCTGCGGCATTCGCTGTACGAAACGAAAAAGCCGCTGGTGCCCATCAACGAGGAGCTCAATACATTAAAAAGCTATATACAGCTGGAAAGTATCCGACTGGAGAATAACCTCGAGTTGGAATTTGATAATACCGTACCTGAAGGAAGTCCTTACCAGGTAACGCCGTTGATATTGATCGTGTTTGTGGAGAATGCCTTTAAGCACTCCCGGCTCGTTAAGTCAGGAGCAGTGAATATCGACATCAGTACAACACTGGAGGGAGAACTGTTCACGTTGACGATAAAAAATAATTATAACCCGGAGAATGCAGAAAGTGGAAATGGCATTGGTTTGGCAAATGTAAAGCGGCGGCTGGAAGTGCTTTACCCGAAGCACCAGCTGGCGATAGATAGGGATGGAACATTTTTTAAAGTGACCTTACAAATGCGGCTGGTAAAGGGTAAATAATTTGGAAATGGAATTGGAACGATACAATTGCATGGTAGTGGACGATGAACCCATCGCCCGCAAGATCATCATGGGATATATAGAAAGGATGCCTCTCCTGCATTTGGCGGTGGAGCGCATCAATGCATTGAGTGCGATCGATCATTTACGTACGCATAACGACATACACATCATTTTCCTGGATATCAATATGCCCAACCTTTCCGGATTACAATTATTAAAGATCATCCAGCCGCAGCAGCCCGTAATTTTCACTACGGCCTATTCAGAATACGCGGTGGAGAGCTACGATGTGAATGCGGTTGACTATTTATTAAAACCATTTTCTTTTGAACGGTTCACCAAAGCGGTGTACAAGGCTGTGGATGTTTTGAAAAAATCGACAGTGCCGGGAGAGAGCCCCATTGAACAGGAGCGCATCATTTTTATCAAATCGGACGGGAAGAATTACCCGGTTGCAATAGAAGATATATTATACTGTGAGGCCATGAAGAATTATACCATGGTAATGCTGAAGAGTGAAAAGAAGCTTATGCCACTTATTCCTCTTACAAAACTTGATACGTTGTTAGCAGATGCGGGCGGGGATTTTATCCAGGTACACCGCTCCTTTCTCGTATCTCGAAAACACATTACCGCCATCAGTTCCAATACGGTGAACATCAATAAATTCTCCATACCCATCGGGGTGCAATTCAAAGAGCGCTTCTTTAAAAAGATCGGCATAGTGAAAAATGAGAGTACCTGAAAGAAGAAGAACGCTGATCCTTATGATGATTAAAATTTGTTATGATCT
>DATLCB010000085.1:0-3083 GCA_035526625.1 Chitinophagaceae bacterium | reverse complement strand
TGGTAACCCCGTCCCGTTTCGCAATCATTAAATAGGAGGTATGCATAGGCTGTATCGCTGAATATGCAACGCATATGGTCCTTATTGATCTTTACAGCAGGAAAACCAAAATCCGTACTGAAGCTTTCACCCAATGCCTTATGTCCCCTGATAATACTACCTGCACCACAATCCTTTGGACTAATATAGATATAAGGAGCCAGGACATGATCTCCCGTGAACCGGATAGTATCCTTTAGACAGGTGGTATCACAAAATGTTTTGGGAGCAGAAGAAGACTTGCAGGCTTCAATAGCGAATAAGATCGTTATCGCAACAACAGTGACCAGGAACGCTCTCATATTATTGGTTTGAGTGATAACAAAAGTAATTATTGCACTGCTACAGCATAGAAATTATTTTTACAGTATACTGCGAAAGCATTCAATCAGTATCTTCGACCTCATGAGCAGTATGCAATCCGTCAATCTCCGATCATTCAGGCAAAAGATCCGTCACACCCGCAGCAAGATGCGCCGCTTCCTTAGCCGTCTTGAAAAAAGCACTGACCGGGATCTTGATAAGAAGATCAATTCACTTGAAAAGGAAATGTGGCAGCAAACAGATTGTCTTACCTGTGCCAATTGCTGCAAGACCATGACCCCGACATTTACCCACGCAGATATTAAAAGGATCTCCACACATTTTAAAATGACACCGGATGCCTTTAAAATTAAATGGCTTCGGAGGGAAAGGGGTGGCGACAAGGATTGGCTGAATAAAACAGAGCCCTGCCAATTCCTCGATCTGCGAACCAATATGTGTTCTATCTATGCCATTCGCCCTGCTGATTGTGCCGGCTTCCCGCACCTCTCTAAAAAATTCAGGGAGTATGCCCATGTACATAAACAGAACGTAGAACTTTGCCCTGCGACGAATCGGCTGGTGGAGAAAATGATGTTGGCTAGTGGGGAATGGCTAGTAGCTAGTAGGAAAGAAAAAATAAAACTATAAATAAGAAATTAGCAGTAGGAAATCCTACTAGCTACTTGCTGAACTCTACTACCTTATAAAAAAACATCCTCGATCAGAAAATATTCGATCTCCTTATTCTTACGAAACGTTATTGCCAGCACATCATACTGTATCCACCGGTAACCCGGGTTTTGGAAGAGGTACTCATCGGCGGCATTTTTAAGATGCCTGAATTTCTTCCTGGTCACGCTATCTTCCGGCAAACCGAAGGGAGATTCATTCCTCACCTTTACTTCGACAAAATGTAAAAAGTGTTGCCGTCCTTCCGGCTTGCCTGGCCTGTAACTTGTCGCCACAATATCTATTTCATGGTAACGGTGTCGCCAGTTACGGTGCAAGAGGGTATAACCTTTTTTGACAAGCCATTTCGCAGCCAGTTCTTCACCTTCTTTTCCCAGTTCATTATGCGAGGCCATTATTATCTTTACTTCAATATTATGAGGAGTTTCATTGTCATGCGAAGGATGAGGCACCTGATAGATTGTGATCACAGAAGGTATGAATTAGATTCCTCCTTCGCGGAATGAAATGTGAAATCACTTCTAACATAAAAGAATGTATAGATGCCCGTTTTCCATCTAAAAGGTATAGTAAAGCAGTATGACTGGGGTGGGTTTTCCCTCATCCCATCGTTGTTAAAAGAACCGAACAGCAATAATCAGCCCTTTGCCGAATACTGGATGGGCACACACCCGCTGGGTGACGCTATGGTGGTAACCCATGATGGGCAAAAACCTTTATCATCACTTGTTGACCCGCTCCCTTATCTCTTCAAGGTCCTTGATGTAAAAGATATGCTGTCGATACAGGTGCATCCTTCAAAGGAGGCGGCTGAAAAGGAATTCGCCCGGGAGAATGAAGCAGGCATTCCGGTGGACTCTTCACAACGCAATTATAAGGATGATAACCATAAACCGGAGTTGATGGTGGCGTTAAGTGATTTTTGGTTGCTTCATGGCTTTAAACCGCCCGAAGAATTGGTTTATACGCTACTGAATGTCGTAGAGTTAAGAGAAATGCTGCCAATTTTTAATCAGTCAGGCTATTCTGGGCTTTATACGCATATAATGACCCTGCCACAGGCAGAAGTCAACAGGATATTGCAGCCGCTTATTACCAACCTGGATACGATCTATAAAGACAATGATCCCGATAAATATGATGAAGATCATTGGGTGCAGAAAGCTGCGAAGGCATTTAACCGCGATGGGAATATTGATCGCGGCATTTTTTCTATTTACCTGTTCAATCTTGTCCATTTAAAAAAAGGGGAGGGCATCTTCCAGGCCGCAGGTGTTCCGCATGCTTACCTCGAAGGACAAAACGTGGAGATCATGGCGAATTCAGACAACGTGCTGCGTGGCGGTCTTACTAATAAGCATATTGATGTCGGGGAACTGCTGAAACATGTAAAATGCGAAGCCACTTATCCTGCTATCATAACCGGCGAAGCGTTGGATGCGATCACAGTACATTATAAAGCGCCGGTGAATGATTTCAGTCTTGATAGAATTGAACTGGCAGTTGGCAAATCGATACAGTTCATTGCAGATACAACAACGATCTTGCTGGCAACAGAAGGTGCTGTCATTATCAATAAAGAAATTAACCTTGGTACAGGCCACCCGGTAGCAGTTGTTTTCCCGGGCACTTCTTATACTATTACGGGTGCCAGTGAAGGATCAACTATTTTCAGAGCTTCATCGCCAGCATAATACCTTTGTGTCCTTTGTGGTCCTTAGTGTCCTTTGTGCTCCAAAATACGGGAACACAAAGGACACGAAGAGAATACAGCACGAAGAACACAACGAATTATTGCCTTATTTCTTCTATTTTTGCTGCTTAAATCAATCACTCATATGAAGAGCGGACGACTGATCCTTTTCACGCTGATACTTGTAGCGGTGACCACAGCCTGCAAATATTTTTTTGGCCCCGATCTTGACTGGTCAGGCTTTTCTCCTGTTATTGCCATTGCCTTGTTTGCCGGGTTTATCATCAAACAAAAAGATATGGCTTTCATTTTACCGCTGTTGGCCCTTTTCATCAGTGATGCTGTGATCCAGTTC
>DATLCB010000084.1:0-9406 GCA_035526625.1 Chitinophagaceae bacterium | reverse complement strand
GGCAGCGATGGTTACCGGATCGCAGCCAATAATGGAAAGATTGCCCTGGTAAACACCGATGGAGAGATCTATACCCGGAATTATTAATAAAATAGGGTGTATCCGATGAAGTATCAAAAACTTGTTGCTATGAGATCAGCAACCTTATTCACTACTTCGTTTTTCGTGGTAATAGCTTTTTGTGCATGGAACCATCATCCTTCAAAGGGCAGCATGAGCAGTTGGGTAAAACTCAGCGGCAGTGATGGAAAAGATATTTGTGTAACTGACAAAGGAGAGTTCTACCTGGTCAATACGGCGGGAAAATTTTATACGTACGAAGGTCCAAAGTGGAAACAACAACTAAGTCAACTGAAGAATATCAAGTTCAGGGCTGCAAATAAAGGAGTCAGCGTTCTCTACATGGAGGATTATTGGCTTTTAACTGATTATACAAAGTTGCGTAACCCGGATGCAACAGGTAAATACTATTGGGATGAAACGGATGTAGCGATCGGCTGGGATAGTACTCTCTGGAATTTGCGTTCTAATAATATATCCTACGCAAGCAAATTCGGCTCACTCACCAAACTTCCCGGTCCTGCGATCTCGAGGATCGGTGCAGGGAGGGACCAGGTATGGATGATCGATAAGCAGGGAAAAATCTACCGGTTAAAAGATCGCATACATATCGGTATGGGTTGGGAGCTTATGCCCGGGGGCGATGCTCGTGATATTACGGTCAGCAATGAGAACTATGTTTTTATGGTAGATAATAAGGGAAGGATCTATCAATGGACGGGTTTCCGTTGGGACCAGCTCGATGGTAGTGATGGGTTACGCATTGCGGCCAATAACAGGAAATTATTATTGATCAATACGCAGCGTGAGATCTATACAAGAAGTTATTAACCTTAAACTTATCAGCTATGAAAAAATATATCCTCCTTTCTGTTATTGTACTTTGTTGTTCGTTCTTTTTTCTTTCTAACAACAATAAACCTGTAAGGGAAGATAAAATGCGGACCATCTCTACCAAAGAGTACCAGTTCGCCCTAACCATTTTCGAAAGGGAATTCCCGCCACGTGATGAGATCACGATCACCAACTTTACCGGCGTAGGCAACAGGCCTTATGTACGGCCAACTATCGATGGTCATATCCGGATCAATATGGGAGATATGTTCGATAAGACAATGGACCCTGCTTTCCAGGGTAAGTTCGTTCATGAACTCACGCATGCCTGGCAGATAGAACATTATGGTTTGGCCTGGTACGGGAAACAGGCTTTAGAGAACCAGGTCCTTTCCGATGATGCGTATTCTTATACATGTGATGTCAATAAAACGCTCAGTGATTATAATGCAGAACAGCAGGGCGATATCGTTCGGGATTATTATAAAAAAATGGCTTGTCCTACAGCGGTATGCCGTTCGCTTCCCAGTAAGACCTGGAAATTATTGATCGGTAGTGATGGACGGGATATGACCGTTAACGAGAGCGGTACTTATTACCTCGTAAATACCGCAGGGATCATTTATAAATACAATGCTACCCGTATGGACTGGGACCGGCTCGCAGGAAGTGATGGAATGAGCATTGCCGCGAATGCGGGAAAAGTTTGCCTGGTGAATACAGCAGGTAAGATGTATCAATTCAATGGAAACGCATGGACACAAATGCAAGGAAGCGATGCACGTGATATTGCGGTCAATAATGATGGTACGGTATGGATGACGAATTCAGCCGGGAAGATCTATCGCTACAATGGCAGTTCCTGGAATCAAATGGCCGGCAGCGATGGACGACGGATAGCCGCGGGAGGCGGACAAGTGTGGCTGGTCAATTCGGTTGGAAAGATCTATCAATGGAATGGATCCTCCTGGACACAAAAAGCCGGCAGTGCGGGCCGTGACATCAGTGTTTCCAATGAGGGAAAAGTATTCCTGACCAACACAGTCGGAAATATCTATGAGTGGAATGGCAATGGCTGGAACCAGCTCGACGGAAGTGATGGCGTTACGCTTGCTGCCAACAATGGTACACTAATCATGGTCAATACAAAAGGACGATTATATTATCGTGTATATGGTAACAAGCAAATACCCATAAAAGTTAATACGGGCGGTGTACGTGATAGCAAACTCGATTAAAAATAAAATTTATGAAACAGCTTTTTTTAATTGGTTTAAGTTTCGTATGCCTTAATTCAACTGCGCAGCCTGAGGGCACAAGGGAAACAAAGCCTAAAAAGCCAACCGTAGTCGCCAGTACTGCGCCGAGTAAAGTAAAATATGAGATCATGCTGGCTAATATCCACACAAAAAAATCATGGGATGGGGGATCCGATTATACCGAGGAATTATATGGAGCTATAAGTGTTTGCCTGGCCGCGGCAGGTTATCCCCCTACTGTTCAGCTTGATTATACGTATAAAAATCCCGTAGATAAGGAGATCAATGGTGGTGTCGAACCAAGCCCTCAATCCACAAATCCCAATGGCCGGGTTTTATGGAGACAATCGGATGGAAGCGGGGACAGAAGGATCGCTCTAAATTCACGAACCAAGGATATCACGTTGAATATGCATGGCATCTATACGCTTGCCGTATTCATTTTTGATGTAAGAAAGGATCCGCAGGCAGCATTTCGTTTTTTTGCGGATATGTGGGAATCCGATCCAAGTGATGATGATGAACATTTCAATGCTGGCAGGCGAAGGGTAAGTGTTCCTATCTCAGATATTAAAGTGGGCGACAGACCCTATATATTTCAAATTGAGATATGGGATTCATCAAGCCGGCATTATGCACAGATCGAAATAAAAGCTACCGCGGTTGAGTGATAGTTGATTGAAAAGATATCTCTTTTTTATTTTGAGTTGACTTATAATCGGAAATTCATCGCTACCGTTAACCTGTTTTCCTTCTTTTGCAGATCAGGCCGGAAATTAGTAACAGGAGTATCGATCCAGCCGTCAGGTGAAGTAGTGCCTCCTCCCCCGGCGAAATAAGGAACATTGCTTTGGCGGTAACCATATTCAAGACGAAAGGTAACGTGGTCATTTGGCATGATATCAAACGTGGCTGTACCCTGTAAAATATGGAGCTGTTGCTTTGGATCTGCAGCGATCGCATCCGTATAATCGTTTGGAGTAACAGGTGAGGGTGTAAACGCAAGATATAAACCTGGATTGCTGATACAATCCCCCCGTAGTGTCAGGGCATATTTATTTTTTTGGAACCAAATACGGTTGGCGATGGAACTACCGATCATATAATGATCAGACCTCCTTATCCCTTTCCCTTTTTGAAACCCATAGTGATTATTGATACTAAAAGCAGCCTGGGAAATACCCTTTGAAATGGGTTTATTGAAATATCGTGTAACAATGCTGTTGTCATGATGGAAACGGGTAACATCATCACGACTATCCTTACCTAAGTATAAATTGCCAACGATCTGCAAATTTTCATTGGGGCGCCAGTAGTTGGAGTTTCCGATACCGATGGAACGGTTCCAACTGTTATAGGTCTGCCACCCATTTAGTAACCACAACTCCGTTCTATACCTCTTTGATGGAAAAACCTGGACCCTTGCACCAGAGAAATAAAATGGAGTGAAGTCACAGACCATGCTTCGCTGGTAACTCCAGTTTTCCTGCGTAACATAACTCTCAAGGCCAATATAACTCATGAAAATCCCCATTTCTATATTGACCCCATGCCATTTATTGAAATGATAACCTGCCGCGGCTTCGCGGATATTTTTTAAATTACTGATACTCGTATTTCTTCCCCGCGCCACTGAGCCATCCTGTTCCTGTACGATAGAACCCATTTGGCCGTATTGAAGCCAAATCCTGCCAATGATATTCTTATAATTTGTTTCGATCCCGATGCTTGCGAGGTTTAGAGTGAACTCGTTATGCCTGCCAATCGTGGAAGAGATCGTATGTGTGTTATCAATGGGTTTATTAAAGTTATAGTTGAAATAGGAATCCAGGTACGCAACCCCGGTGAGAATAATTTCACCGGTATTTTTATCTGGTACCGTCAAAGGATAATTCTTCTGCCGGTTTTGCCCGTTGATCCATGTAAGATCCATCCCCTCAAAGGGGACTTTTGTAAAGACCTTGTCTTGTGCCGCTGAACTAAATGACAATACTATGAACATGACTATAGCTATTCTTTTCATTTTAATTTTATTAGTGTCCCTGTATGATCGCAAAAAGGATCAGCGCATGCATTACTTTATACCTGACTTTGGCGACCACTAACAAAACCATGGCTATGGCAGCAAGCCAGGCAATGCCTATGAAGATCAGGTCCCTTATTTTTTCCCTGGTATCCATTTATTTTAATCTGTTACACGCCTCAGTTTTATTTTCGGCGAATTCCCTAATACAAGCGGAAATTTTTCTACCGTTACATTCGCCGCGTCAAGACCGAAACCCTTTTCTTCAGAAAGACTCAGATCCTTTAGCCAGAAGTGAACCCGCATGACCAGCTTTTCAAGAAAGGGCAATTCGGTATCCTGGCTGATATACTTCTCCATTACGACAAATTGAAAATCCCCTACTGTATTGCTGCTGGCAAGACTCTCGTACCGGCTTACGATATTGACCTCCTTATTCGATACAAGGTCCTCCACCACTTTCCTGAACATTAAATTGATGCGGGGGCCTATACGAAATCCTAATTTGAAATCGATACGGATAATATCGTTGGGAATGATATGTTCAACTTTATACTCGCAGGTATACGGCTCATCCATCGTATCCACATGTATGAACCAATAGATATCCGAACGCTTGGGTTTCTTATTCAGTATCGAATAGATGATCTTATGTTCGATCTCCTTTGGATTATCCGCGCTGGTAAGGTAAACAAGGTGTGTCGCATATTTCGGGATCGACCTGTCATTGCTCAGCTCCTGTATCTTGGAAATATAATGCTCCAGTCTTACAAACTCGACATAACGATTCTTGATCTTCCTTGCCTTGTACCAGGCCCACATGATAATAAATAAAATGCCCCCAATAACCAATGCGACATATCCACCATGCGGAAACTTCTGAATATTGGCAAAAAGGAAGCTGGACTCTATCGCCAGGAATACGAGCAGGTATAAATAGATCCAGGCCCGTTTAACTCTTTTCAAAACCAGGTAATTTGAAAAAAGAATTGATGTTGCGATCATACAAAGAGTAATAGCAAGGCCATACGCAGCTTCCATATTCGATGCCTTGCGAAAAAACAGAACGATACCCACACAACCCATAAAGAGTATCAGGTTAACTCCGGGAACAAAAAGCTGGCCTCTTGCTTCAGTGGGGTAGTTGATCTTTACTTTGGGCCAGAGATTAAGACGCATCGCTTCGCTGACAAGTGTATAGGAGCCGGAGATCAGGGCCTGGCTGGCAATAACTGCAGCTGCTGTAGCAATAGCGATCCCGAAATACAGGAACCATTCAGGCATGATACCATAAAAAGGATTAAAACCCGCATTGATCATATCAGCTGAGATAGTCTGACCGGAATACTGGGTCAATAACCATGCACCCTGCCCCAGGTAATTAATAATGAGGCAGGTTTTGACGAATATCCATGAGTAGCGAATATTCCATTTCCCGCAGTGACCGAGGTCGGAATAAAGGGCTTCAGCGCCGGTGGTACACAAAAAAACCCCACCCAGGATATAAAACCCATGCGGGTATCGGATCAGCAATTCAATTCCGTACCATGGATTGAATGCTTTGAGTATTTGCCAATGATCGGAAATATGATTAATGCCCAACAGCGCCAGCATCACGAACCAGCAAGCCATAATAGGTCCGAAAGCCTTGCCTATAAAAGCCGTACCGAATTGCTGAACAAAGAATAAAATTGCCAGGATGCCGATAACAATACAGATAATGGTAGACTGCGCAATCGAGGATAGCGCCGGGACTTGTTTTAATCCCTCAACGGCTGAAGTAACAGAAATGGGAGGTGTGATCATACCATCGGCCAGCAGCGCCGCGCCACCGAGCATAGCTGCAAATACCAGCCATCTCTTGCGTCTTCTTACAAGAGCAAACAATGAAAAAATACCACCCTCCCCTTTATTATCCGCGTTCAATGTAAGGATGACATACTTGATGGTTGTTTGCAGCGTCAGTGTCCAGATTATAAGTGATAGGGATCCGACCACCAGATCCTCAGTTATCATTTTACCATTGGTGATAGCATTTAAAACGTATAACGGGGAAGTTCCAATATCACCGTAAATAATACCAAGAGCGATTAGCAAACCTGCGAAGGAGACTTTACTGTAAGAAGACATGAGCTGGTAAATTGCAGGGGCAAATGTAAACGGGCAGTGATAAGATCCAGCATATGCAGGTGCGTTACAGGCATATCTTTATAAAATCTTTATACCCTGGCTTTATTTTATGAATTGCCTGAACGGGGGTTTTTACATTTGCTGAACAATGCGTCATCGAAAGCAATACCTTATCAGTCTCGGCACAGTGCTCCTGGCTTCGTTGATATGTTATGCCATATCTCCCTGGCTGGGCTACAGGGTGATCGCCTTTTTATTGTTACTGGCTGTTTCGTTGCTGGCTATCACGATGGATATCGCACCTGTATTATTCGCAGCCACGCTCAGCGCTTTTATCTGGGACTTCTTTTTTATCCCTCCCCGCTTCAACCTGCATGTGGAAGTAACAGAAGATGTGATCTTACTGGTCATGTACTTTGTTATCGCTTTGGTCAGCGGGGTGCTGACCTATAAGATCAGGCAAGTGGAAGCTGCATCGAGAAAAAAAGAGGAAAAAGCAAAGACGCTGAAATTGTATGATACATTACTCAATTCGTTATCACATGAGCTGCGGACACCTATTGCAACCATTATAACAGCTACGGACAATTTCCAGTCAGGTAATGATAATCTTACCGAAGAGAATAAAAAAGATTTGATAGCAGAGATCGCCAAAGCGTCGCTAAGGCTAAACCAGCAAGTAGAAAATTTACTGAGCATGTCCAGGCTCGAATCAGGGTTCATCAAACCCAAAATAGACTGGCTCGATGTAAGTGAATTGATACACGATACGGTCAGGAAGATGGAAGAGAATAAGATCCCCCAGAAGATAATTATCAATATAAACCCAGACCTGCCGTTAGTAAAGAGTGATAAAATGCTGCTAAGCCAGGTCATTTATAACCTGCTTAATAATGCGAGCCTGTACACTCACCCGCAAAGCAGTATCAATATCATTGCAATGATCCATGCTGATATACTGCAGATCATAGTGGAAGATAACGGTCCCGGATTCCCCGCTGGTGAGATCGAAAATGCCTTTGATAAATTCTACCGGCTTGACGGCACCAAAACAGGTGGAACAGGACTGGGCCTTTCCATAGCGAAAGGTTTTACAGAAGCGCTATCAGGAACTATAAAACTCGAGAATGTAACTACAGGTGGCGCCAGGTTTACCATAGAACTACCGTGCAACACAGCACCATCAAGATCACCTTTATGAATAAAGCTGAAATATTGATCATTGATGACGAGGAACAGATCCGTCGGACTCTTGATATAACACTACGGACCAACAATTATATTGTCACCGAAGCAGCAACGGCACAGGAGGGCCTTATCAAAGCATCCAACCATCCGCCTGACCTCATCTTACTGGATATTGGCCTACCCGATAAGGAAGGCTTAAGTGTGTTATATGAACTAAGACAGTGGCATACCGGCCCTATTATTATTCTTTCCGTACAAAACAGCGAAGAAGTGATCATAAAAGCATTGGATAATGGAGCTAATGATTACCTCTCGAAGCCTTTCAGGACAGGTGAATTGCTGGCAAGGATCAGGTCAGCACTCAGAAGTTCAACACTTGAAGACAATGATCCGATCATTGATACATCCGAATTACAGATCGACTTACAAAACAGGTCAGTTAAAAAAAATGGGGAGTTAGTAAGGTTAACCAACACAGAATACAGCCTCCTGGCTCTCCTTGCACGTAATGAAGGGAAAGTTTTGACCCACCAGTATTTATTAAGAGCTGTCTGGGGTCCCGGTTTTATAAGTCAATCACAATACCTCCGGGTTTTCATTGCACAAATAAGGAAAAAAATAGAAGAGGATCCAAACAGGCCAAAATATTTGTTGACGGAATCGGGATTTGGATACAGGTTCATTGTAAAACAGGATCCACTATGATCTGGGTTCGATCTTTATCGCATCTTCAACTTGCCTGACCAGAAAAAGAAGGCTATTGGTAAGATAGCCTTCTTGTATCCTTATTATTGAAATATTATTGAACGATCGCCTTTCCTGTTGCTATCGCCTCCCCTTTTGCGTCAGTGACAACTACGATATACATTCCCGCACCCAACTGAGGCATGTTAACGTCCATGCTCATGTAAGGAGCCGTTACCGTGAATGGCTTATTATAGATCTGACCGCCTTTGCTATCATAGATAAGCAGGTAGCGCAGGAATCCAAAATTCCGGGCACTGGTGTAAAGCCTTACCTTAAAGACACCTTCATTCGGATTAGGTATGATAAAGAGTTTGCCCGAAGCTGAATCTTTGATCGATACGCTATTAGACAAGGCCGTACAACCTAACACAGAAGTTACCCGAACGGTATAATTCCCTAACCCGTCAACGGTAACAGGTAAGGTCGGACTGGAAGCTCCCGGTATCATTGTTCCATTGAGATACCATATATAGGTATGCGTTGGACTGGCCGGCACCGGTGCTGATATCAATGTAGTGATCATACCCGGCATCAGGCTGGTGTAAGGAGATGCGGATAATGAAACAGTCTGCGTAGAACTGATATTGACCGTCACACTTGCACAGGCAGTTGTATTACAGGTACCTTCGGCTCTTACAAAGAAGGTGGTTGTCGAATTGACCGGCACATTGGTCAACGTAGCTCCCGTTCCCACTACAATACCGCCGCAAGTTCCGCTATACCATTTCCATGATGCCCCTGTACCTAATGATCCGCCCTGGACAGTTAATGTAACTGTTGTTGGTAAACATGATTGGATCGAACTTGAATTTGCAGCAGTTGCAGCCACGGAATTTGTGTTTACAACAATAGAAGTAGTAGCCGGAACAGCAGGGCATCCACTTCCCGCAGGAATGGTATACGTTACTGTATATGTACCCGGCGTTGATGTTCCCAGGTTCACATCACCTGTTGCTGCGTTAATGGAAAGCCCCGCTGTTGATGAATACGTTCCTCCTGTTGCGCCAGTTCGTGTAACTGTCGCTGTACCGGCACCGCAATAAGGTGATCCAGCATAACTGATAGTTGCAGCAGGAAGCGCTGTAATTACGATCGATGTTGTTGTGCTGGAAGCAGGGCAAGGACCCGAAGCAGGGATAATATAAGTTACTGTATAAGTGCCCGG
>DATLCB010000083.1:0-4880 GCA_035526625.1 Chitinophagaceae bacterium | reverse complement strand
ATAGAAAACTAATTGCTTATTCTTCCTTCATCCTGCTTTCTTTTTTATCAGTACCTGCTTACCCGCAGTATGACAATAACTGGTATTTCGGTAGGAAGGCGGGTCTCAATTTCAATGTATCTGCCGGTCAGCAACCACAGGCACTCACCAATGGAATGCTTATATCGACCGAAGCATCAGCAGCTATTTCGAATGAGAATGGTCAGCTCCTGTTTTACACTAACGGAGTAGAAGTATATGATAAAAATCATATGCTGATGATCAATGGCGATAATCTCGGCGGCAATATTTCTGCCTGCCAGATGAGCATTGTACCTATGCCCGGTGATCCAAACCTTTTTTATATTTTTTCTGCCGATGCTTTTGAGAACGATTATGTAAATGGTTATCGCTATTCCATTGTTGATATGTCACTGGGTGGTGGCGATGGAGCTGTTACAAGTAAGAACAACCTTCTTTGGTCAAGTTGCTCCGAAAGAATGGCAACGGTGCGCCACTCAAACGGCGTGGATGTGTGGCTTATCACGAACGACTTTGAATCCAATATTTTTCGTGCATGGTTGATCGATTGCAGCGGGCTACAGCCCACTCCGGTTGTTTCAACATTGGGCGCTGTCATGAACATGCATGCGCTTGCCAATGTAGGTGTATTGAAAGCGAGCCCCGATGGCAATATGCTTTGCCAAACCCATTTTCCTGGCCCCGGCTTCGGTTCCTCAAATTTTATCCAGCTTTTTGATTTTGACAATACAACAGGTGTACTCAGTAATGTGAAGAATATATCCTTGCCGACAACAAGATATAACCACTGCGAGTTCTCTCCGAATTCGCAATTCCTTTATCTCACCCGGAAGGAGGATATGCAACTGGACCAGTTGGAAGTAACCTTGCCAACTGTAGCGGATATCGTCGCATCGAGAGTGAGCTTTCCTACCGTGAACAGTTATTACGATATCCAACTGGCGGTAAATGAAAAGATCTACCTGACACAATCGAATTCATTGTTGGCAGTTATCAATTATCCTGATCAGAAAGGCAATGCCTGCGGTTTTCAAAGAGACGTCCTGGATCTTACACCGGGTTCAGCAGCGATCGGCCTCCCCTCTCATATCAATGATATTGTCGGCAATAGTGATAATGGTTTTGATTATTCTGTTGTGGATAATTGCACCGGCGAAGTTCAGTTCAATGCGTCGACCACTTTACCAGCGACCCTAAGCTGGCAATGGGACTTTGGAGATGGTAATTTTTCCAACGTGCAGAACCCTGTACATAGCTTCACTGATCCTACACAGGTGTACCGTGTTAAGCTGACGATCACCTCAACCTCTTCCTGTGGAAAGATCAGCCGGTCCCGCAATATTCATCCTGCCGGATTTGTAAAACCAACACTTGATTTTGATTTTGTCAACGTGTGTGATTCAGGATATATCCGCTTTATCAATAAGACCTCCGACCTCCAGCAACCGGGTACCAGTTTTCTGTGGGAATTTGATGATGGGAACACTTCTACCGATATTCATCCTACACATATTTATAGCGGCGATGATACCTATGATGTGAAGCTGAAGATCATTACCGGCTCACCTTGTTTTGATGACTTCGTGAGTAAGCCGGTGGAAGTAAAAACTTTTTCTATTAATACGCTACCCGGACAGACCATCAGCTTTGGCGAGTCCATAACACTTACTACAACCGGGCCACCGGCTAATTATACCTGGATCCCGGCTACCTGGCTAAATAGTCCGACCAGCAAAAGCCCTGTGGCAAGACCAAGGGAAACGATCCTTTATAAAGTATCTGCGACGGATGCTAATGGTTGTTATGCGGAAGATACGGTTACGATCACAGTGAAACCTCCGGAAGATGTCGACGACATTTATGTTCCGCGAGGTTTTACGCCGAATAATGATGGCAGGAATGACCTTATGAGACCTTTTATTCCAAAAGCATACAGGTTACAGGAGTTCAGCATTTTCAACCGCTGGGGACAAAGGATATTCATGTCTGCCGATAAATGGAATGGCTGGAACGGCAAGCTTAATGAAGTGCCGCAGGATCCCGGCGCTTATGTGTGGGTTGTTAAAGCCATTGATAGCAGAAATGGAAAGGTCCATGAACGTAAAGGCACCTTCATTCTTATCCGCTAATTTCAAACGCTGATACAATGAAAAGAAAGATCGCCTGCTTCTTCCCCCTGCTTGTTTTTTCCCTGTTACTCCTTGGACAATCAAAGCGTACAAAAAAGACAAGATCACCTGGCGACAATGTATCAGCAGGCATAAGCATCAATTTTCCTATCGGGAATTTTTCTTCGTCACATACCATTGGTCCTGGCCTTGACGTTTCTCCCGCCAGCCATCAATTTGGTTTGATGGGTTTCAAAAAGATCGCTTTCGCATATAATGGGGGCGTTGCTTATTATTTTGGCAAAGAGGTTAGGACGATTGATTTTTCCTATAAATACCCCGGGTTTACTTTTATTCATACTTATGCTGGCTTGCTCTATACCCCGCTAAAAAAACTTTCAGCTACTTTATTGGCTGGTCCCGCTCTGGGCATTTATAAAAAGGATACACGTTTTAATATCGGTGCAAGGCTGGAAGGAAGTTATTATATCCGGAAAACTAATATTGCCGCAGGTCCTTTGCTGAATATGATGTGGGAAACAGGCGCAGATCCGTTGTGGTCTGCGGGTATAAAGATGAGAATGGATTTGTAGTATTACTTGTCTGATAAAGCGCCAGCCGCCATGTATTCAAGATTAAGCCTTGCAATATTCTCAATAGATATCTCTTTAGGGCAAACCGCTTCGCAGGCACCAATATTGGTACAGGCGCCAAATCCTTCCTTATCCATTTGAGCCACCATATTCAAAGCTCTTGTTTTCCTTTCTGGTCCGCCTTGTGGCAACAGTGCCAAATGAGAAACCTTGGCTGATACATATAATAACGCCGAAGAGTTCTTACATGCCGCAACACAGGCGCCACACCCGATACAGGCAGCAGCAGCAAAGGAAGCATCTGCTTTATCTTTTTCGACCGGTACAGCATTCGCATCAACAGCATTGCCGGTATTGACAGAAATAAAACCACCAGCCTGGATGATACGGTCGAAGGCACTTCGATCCACTACGAGATCTTTAATAACAGGGAACGAATTAGCTCTCCAGGGCTCCACTACTATTGTATCTCCATCTTTATAGGCCCTCATGTGTAATTGACAGGTCGTATTTGCATGCCAGGGGCCATGCGGCCGGCCGTTAATATACATTGAACATGCGCCACAGATACCTTCACGGCAATCATGATCAAAAGCGATGGGTTCCTTCCCCTCACTGATCAATTCTTCATTCAACACATCGAACATTTCAAGAAAAGACATTTCGGAGGAAATGTTTTTTACTTTATAGGTCTCAAAACCTCCACTCTCATTTGCATTTTTCTGTCTCCAGATCTTTAGTGTTAAATTCATTAAATAATGTTCCATACGAATTTCCCAATTTGATATTCGACAATTCGACAATTATCTTGTCTTACTGGTCGAAATAATTTTTGTAACTATTTTATCGATCTCGTGTAGTTTTTCAGTTATTTTTTTGCAATCCGGATAAGTTTTAGACTCGTTACAAAGCACTAACCAATACTTCGTCTCTTCAATTTCTTTTGCCGCTATTTTGAACTTATGGATAAAATCTGCCTTACTCTCTGCATTTTGAGCTTCGTGAACATTAGCTCCAATTGATGTAGCCGATCTCAACAGCTGCCTTGCAATGACATACTTCCTTTTACTTTCCAATTCTTCAACATATTCGATCACCAGCAAAGCAAATTCTATCGTCTTTCTTAAAATAATATTCTCCGACTGTATTTGCATTTAATCGGCCAATTGTCGAATTACCGAATTGCACAATTATTCGCAAGAATGTTTCTTCCTAAGAATTCCCGGCTTTTTCCTGATCGAACCATTATTTATAAGATCTCTGTGTCGGTTTCGCCACCTCAAACTTCAACTCCTCTTTATGTAACTCCCAATTGCTTTCTCCTTTATACTCCCACGCTGATACATACGCATATTGCTCATCATTTCTTTTTGCTTCGCCTTCTTCTGTCTGGCTTTCTTCGCGGAAGTGACCACCGCAACTTTCATTCCGGTTCAATGCATCCTTACACATCAATTCGCCAAGTTCAATAAAATCCGCTACACGACCTGCCTTATCCAGTTCAGGATTCATTTCACTGATCGAACCAGGAATCCTCACATCGGACCAGAATTCTTTTTTCAGGTCCTGTATCTCTTTTATCGCTTCCTGTAACCCCTGTGCATTGCGGGCCATGCCGCATTTCTCCCACATGATCTTACCGAGACGTTTATGAAAACTCTCTACGGTTTGCTTTCCTTTTATGTTCATCAGTGTATTGATCCTGTCTGCTACCGCTTTCTCTGTTTGCTCAAAAGCTTCATGTGTCAGTGGTATCGGCTTAGTGGCGATCTCATCGGCCAAATAATTACCGATAGTATAAGGGATCACAAAATAACCATCTGCTAATCCCTGCATCAACGCTGAGGCACCTAACCGATTGGCGCCATGATCGCTGAAATTGGCTTCACCCAGCGAGTACAACCCTTTTACATTCGTCATCAGCTCATAATCCACCCAAAGGCCTCCCATAGTATAATGCACGGCGGGATATATCCTCATGGGTACATCATAAGGATTCTCACCCGTGATCTTTTCATACATGTCGAAAAGGTTGCCATATTCTTCCTTCACCACTTCTTTACCAAGCCGGATCAAAGTATCCGTATCGGGGTTTTGAATGCCTTGTTTGGTAGCTTCTGTTTTACCATATTTATTAATAAGGTTGTATTTGAAGTCC
>DATLCB010000082.1:0-50750 GCA_035526625.1 Chitinophagaceae bacterium | reverse complement strand
GGTAAATGCCCCCCGAACCGGCATTGATGCGATAAGGCATGTGCTATATCCTCAATGCAGATCATATCGTGCGTTGGTTCAAATACATTTACATACAGACCTGTAAAGGTCCTTATACAATCAGGGATATATAGGTTTTCTTCGATCATGGGTTTTGCTTATTTCCTTTTGAGGTTTTTTACCATATCTATTTTCATCTTCTGGATGTTTATAATGCTGCTTACGTTTTTATTTATTGCTGATGCCTGGGGGATATAGTCCTTATTCTCCTGGACCTTTTTAATATTGTCCTCGAGCACCGCGATTAATGCATCAGCTTTACTTTTTTCCGATTCAATAAAAACAGAAACAGCATTATTACTTTCTTCTGTAGGGGTTGCAGGAGTAGAAACCTGAACTTGCAAATGCGGTTTCCAGTAGCCAAGGAATTCTTCAACTGACTCAAATTTCCTGGTAAATGAATTCAGGTTAGTTTTGATGACAACTTTCTCGTTATCCTCATCAATGGAATAATCCTGCAGGCAATGTATTTGCTTTGCATATTCGAAGGTCTTGCCCTTCATTTCCTGTAACTTCTTTTCAAACTTTCTGTTGCTCATGTATCGCTCTTTTTAACTGTAGTTGTTTGCGTTTCAATTCCATCAGGGGCTTGTTTTTAAGAATTTCCATTCTTAGCTCATCATCATAAAGCCCGGCCCCTCCTTTTTTTCTACAAAGTGCATTAGCTATAAAGCTATCTGCCAGATTCACTGAGGAAGAGTTCCTGTGCATGTTCTCTGCTCTCGTAATAAGTTCAAGGTTTGATAGCCTGCAATTGAGGGTATTTCCATCTTTGAACCACAGGCAATGACCAGGAGGCATTTTACCATTTTTGTTTTCCCACTTATGCTTATGAAGAGGAACCCATTTTCGTTTTGATAACCGGATAAACTTGTAAGGTTTTTCACCCCGATCAAGATGATAAAGTCTGATTCTTATATCTCCATCTTTAAAACCTACCGAATTGTGAGGTACATGGCCTTTCTTAAACATTGTATCTTTAGATTTCTCATAAGCCTCTGCAGATATTTTTTTACCTTTGTTGGGTGATATACTGCCTGGCTTTATCTGTGAATCTTTTTTACGCTGCTCAATTATCTCCTGAGGTATTACCAAGTTAAGTTGTTTAAGTCTTAACCGTAATTTTGTATCACTTATGCCTAGTTTATCTGCTAGTGTTTTGCTTGGAACTGATAAATATTTTTTCTTTATTATTCTGTCCTGAGCTTTTGTAACTGTAGTTTTCCCGGTGTTAGAATTCGGAACCAGTCTCTTAAGTTTTAACACTTTAGCTCTGGCTTTAATAGCCAGGTAAGTTTTATTTAATCGTGAAGAAAGTTTTCTAGTGTCATCAGTTGTAGGATACTCCTGAATGAAAATATTCAACTGCTTTTTTGTCCATGTCTTTTGTGGCATGCCTATATTTCAAAATGTTCTTTGAAAAGATCAAGAAACTGAGCGCCTGCATATATAGCCAGTTCTTCATTTTTGAAGCAAAGGCGGGAGCCGACAGACGAATTGGAAAAGTTGCAACCCGCGCCGTGGAAACGGAAGCCAGGTGAATCGAAGTAGAACCAGCAGCGCCATTTTGGTTGACGACTGTTATTCCAGTCAGGTTCCCATCCTTCATTAAGTGCCCGTACAATTACATTGAGTTTGCAACCGGCGATCATGGATTTTGCATCCTTATCTAGCATGCCACCTGTAGGTATAACGTCGGTGGGGTCAATGCCCAATTCCTGGCAGGCATCTTTAAATGTTTTAATCCGGTCAGTGATCTTACCGGGAAAATTTTGTTCACCAAATAGTTCAGTAAGTAATTTCTTACCGTCATAATTGACACTTTGGAAAGCCTGTAGTGCTTTTGTTCTTTCAACCTGTAATGTTTCCATCAGAATTTTTTTAATCTTTTTTGTAATAAGTTATTTCATGGCAATCGGCTCTTAAGGGAAGTCCTTTCGCCCACTCTATTGGTTTGGTCATTATACGGTTAACATCTTCAGCGCTTCCAATTCCACAGGGCATGTCCATCACAATTTCATCATGGACATGCATCACTATTTTGTACCCGGACCTGTCAAGCCTAAGCAGCCCTTCAGCCAGGCAATCCCGGGCAACCGCCTGTACAATATTTTCCACCAGCTTACCGCCGTATGTTTCGACAATCTTCCATTGCTTTGTGGTCTGGTCCATTCCTTCGTATACCAGCATGTCACCGTATTTGCCATCCCTGATCTGGGGGCGCAGGTAGACAAGTTCACGTCCGGAAGGCAGTTTTATGAACAGGCTTCCTTTGTTCATGTAGAAAGTAATTCCGTGGGAAATTGTAACAGGACCGGTCTTAACAGCTTCTAAAGCAGCATCACCAACTGTTTCCCAGTATTTACAAATTGCTTTATTCACATTACGCCACATGGCAACAATCTTTGGTAGCTCCTCTTCTACCAGCCCCATATTTAAGGCGCCCATTTTGATCAGTGCGTTGGGTCCACCGTTGAAACCGAGGGCCAGTTCGGCGATCTTACCTTTCTTCCGGTAGGGGCTATCCTTTGTTACATCCTGGATAGGTATCTTAAACATCTGTGCAGCTGAAGCCTCATATATTTTACCATGCGTATTGAAAACATCCATTCGCCATTTCTCACCGGCAAGCCAGGCGATTACCCGGGCTTCTATGGCCGAGAAGTCTGCTACAATGAACCTGCATCCATTAGAAGGGATAAAAGCAGTTCTGACCAGTTGAGATAATGTATCAGGCAGGTTGCCGTAAAGCAGCTCTATTCCATCGCTATCGCCATCCATTACCAGGTTACGGGCCAGGTCAAGATCCTTTAGTGAGTTAGTAGGAAGGTTCTGTACCTGCACCAGGCGTCCTGCCCACCTGCCTGTACGATTGGCGCCGTAATACTGCAACAGCCCCCGCGCACGGTTATCAGCACCGATAACCTTACTCATGGATTCATATTTCTTTACAGAAGTTTTGGACATTTCCTGCCTGATCTGTAATACACGCTTTACGATATTGCAATTAGTTTGTTTCAGCAGTTCAGGAATGGCGGTCTTTGTAAGGGAGGTTACAGAATCGCCCATTTCTTCTGATATCCATGACTTAAGTTGTGCAGCACTATTAGGATTATCCAGGCCTGTGAGTTTTATAGCTTCTGTAGCCAGCTTTTCCCGGTGTTCATAGTCCATCCGGATGGCATTTTTTATCAGAGTTGGATCAAGTAAAATACCGGTATCATTAATCCGCTGATCAAGACACCACAGTTGCTTTTCTTTTTGAGTTATTTGGAAAAATTCTACTTTCTCAATGATGGCCAGTTCAACTGCTACGTCCTGCTTGCAATAGCCCTTAAATGATTCCCACTTTTCAGGGCTGTGTGCCGGAAGATTGCGCGTCCTGTTACCATTAGTCTTTGTTGGTTTGCAGGGTATACAGAAGTACCGGATCAGTTGCTTTCCTAAAGTGTCCTTTTGTTGCGAGAGTTTAAGCACCTTGCCAACGGTGTCCAGCGATAACGGCAATCCGAGCATTGAAGCTTTGGTCATCGTACATTCCCACTGCTCTGGTGGTAATTCTATAAAAAAATGCATGGCTATACACGTTCTTTCGAAATTAGCGTTGTGCGCTGTTTTTACTACGACAGGATCCTCGAGCGCTATCAAAACGTGTTCAGGAATTATCTCGCCATTCGCGAGGTCAATAATTTCTACAGGGCCATGATCGCTAGAGTAAGCAAACAACAGAATACAGAAGTCAGGATCTGCTACATATTTGTAGACCCCGGATTTTGTAAGGTCCGTGGAACTGAATGTTTCGATATCGATGGCAAGTGCTTTCACAATTTAATAGATCGATAATGAATTGCCTCAGCAATATGTTCAGGAAAAATTTCAGTACTATGCGATAACATTGCAATTGCTTCCGTGATATCCATAATTTTAAGAACATCATTTAGCCCAAACTGAAGCTTTTGTACAGCGGTTTTTAATAATGTTCTGCAAATTGAGTTTAATTTTCTATCAACCTTGATTTGCATAAAGTCAGCAGCGGCAATTCTTGCATTAACCTGGTCAATAGTTTCGAATCTGTTACTTGGATTAATGGTACTAACCAGATCATCATGACTGATAAAGACTTCCATAAATATATCAGGATCATCTACCGGTTCAAACCCATAAAAATTATTCAATAATTCCAGATCTCTTTCGGTAATAATTAATTCTGGGTTACTGCAAGCAATCAGCTTAACTTTTAAATTACCAATTTTTGCGACTTCATAGGCCCTTGACACGTTTACAGCTGCAGCAATAAGATTATATTTCATGGCTATCTTTTTATTTTACTAACTTCTTTATTAAGTAGTTCAAGATTCTCCTGGATATACCGGTTCACGCCCGGGTGATCACAACCCTTGTTATTCAACCACAGTAAGTAATAAGCCGGCACATTAGCAAGTGTTCTGCCTTTGTATTTACCAAACGGCATGATACTGGAGTCAGTAAACGGTAGATCAGGTATTTTTTCCATAACAGACCGGGATTAAAACAGGGCCGTAGCCCTGTTTGATTAATTAGAGAAGGTCATCTTCCTCTTCTGACACTTCAACTTCTGCAAAGTCAATACTTGCAGAAACTCTTCCCCCCAATGCATCACCATCTTCTATCTTCATGAGATTGTTCAACCCGCATCCAATGCCATTATTACCTTTTGTAGCATAAGCAAAGAAGTTTACACTTGCAAGACCGTAACATCCGCTGTAAAATTCTTCCTGCTTCGTTATTTCTTTTTTATATCTATCCACTACTCCGGGCTTTGTGCTGCACTTTGCAGTCAGAAAATAACTATTTGCATATGCATCATCTTCCGGCCGGTCCAGATCGCCATCACGAAGTGGACGTTTAAAATTTTTGGTCGGTACTTTACCCCCCCATTTGGATTTTCCATTTTCGATAGCGGCTTCAACAGCAGCATTTATTTTCGCTATAAGGGCCTTATCTGACTTTGGAATTATCAGGGAAACAGAATAGGACTTATCCTGTCCTTCATTCATAGCAGTAGGCTCCCACACGTGTACGTAGCTAAACCGCACCTTACTGGTAACAACCTTAGTTTCTACATTTTTTTCAGTGCTCATTTCTAATTTATTTTAAAAGTGATTAATCGATTTCCACATTTGCGAAGTCTGCTTTTGCAGCTTCCACACTGTTCATCTCAACCCGTTTATCGTTGAGAGGAACAAGTGTAGGTTTTCCGGGAGGTTTTATCATAAGACTGGCCAGGTGAGCCTGAAGAGCGGTTTTACCAATCTCTTTCTCCATGGCAGTAATACCGAGTATTTTCCTGGTGAAAATTTTATCTTCTTTAAAGCCATTTTCCAGTAGCTTCTTACTCACCAATTCTTCATTCGTGTATTTCCTGTTGCTGCGACCTTCAACCAGTTTATATCCCGGCCATTTTTTTGCATTATCAATGGCTTCCCTTAAGGCATGTTCTTCTACATCACCCAGCCAATTGATAAATTCTTTTTTCCTGTCCAAGATATCCGAGACTTCTTCATCCTTCAGGATACCAGGGATGGCGAAGTCATATTTTGCCAGTTCCAGATTGTGATCAGCATTAGCCTTACAGATGCCCTTTGCCCTACAGAACTGGCAATGTTTACCTGCTGAGAATAAACCAGCACCAGCAAAAGCAAGAGCAGCACGGGGCTTTAATTCATTTTCAGCCCACTCTTTTAATTCCTTTGCTGATATCTCCCATGATGAAACACTGTCAAGACGCGGCTGGTAGATTGTCATACGAACGGTCCTGATATCAAACAGGTGTTCAAATTCCAGCAGGGCGCCAAGGCCATAAAGCATCATCTGCCTGTTGTTCTCTGCATATACCGGTATTCCTTTACCGTATTTCAGGTCAGTTATATCCAGCACGCCATCAGCAATGATTACTGTATCACCTGTACCAAATCCTTGCTCAATAAAAGCCGTCAGATCAAGTTTCTGCTCCAGGAATATTTGTGCGTCTTTGTTCCTTGCCCTTGCGGCATTGAACTGCTCAATCACGAATACTGAATAGTTCTCAGCATTCTCCAGCATCTCATTATCGTACAGATCATTTTTAGTAATCGCTTCAAATGCTATATTGAACTGATGCTTTTTAATCAGCTTAAGTTTATCCCTGATCAAAAGCTCTCCAAGCTTATGGGCCAGGGAACCCTGGTCAGCATATTGGCTGGACCGTTCGGGGAACTGCTCTTCAAATCTTGCAGATGGTGGGCAGTTCAACCACCGCTCTGCACTGGACGGAGAAAGAAGAGCGTGGCTCATATGGCTTTTAATTTTTCCATGAAGTCAGCGTATTTACTTGATTCCAGGGCAGTAACACTGGTTGCGCCAAACTCAGTTAAAAGCGTTTTTATTTCCGCTCTTTTCGCCTGTCCTTTTCCCTGCACTGCTGCGCGGATCTGTTCAACAGTCACCCGTTCAATAGTACCACTGTTGTTTTCTTCTCCAGCTGAGCTTTGCTCATCAGGTAAATTCATTACGGTTGATTGCTTTTTTTCCTTTGTAGTAGCTGTTTTTCCAGGTACCAGGCCAATTATGCCTTGCAGTACACTGAGCAGCTCAGGGGATGCTGTGATCGTTAAAGTGAAATTCATGATTGCGAATTTTGAATGATTAATTTTTTAACCAGGTGCCGGGCATTTGCATGACCCGCCCAACCCAGGTATGAGTTTATAGATTGCTGTCCTGCATTACGTGCTACTGCACGGGCAAAACTTTGCTTGTTCTTTTTGCGAAGTCGTATATAATCGTGATAAGCTACATAACCCAAAAAGTCTATCCCTCTTGAAGCAACCAGGAAAATCTGCCAATTGTCTTTTACAACCAGGTTCAGATTATGCTTCAGGTACCAGCTTATTTCTGTCATTAGCTGGTGCAGGTGCTCTTTGCTACCTGAAAGGATTACCAGGTCATCTGCATACCTGTAGCAGTATGGTTCTCTTTGTACTTCTTTTAACCAGTGATCAAATGGCGCCAGGTTGAAATTAGCCAGGTACTGACTTAAAAGATTTCCAATAGGAAGGCCGGGAGCACTGTCGATAATTTCATCCAGTAGCCAAAGCAGATCTTCATCTTTGAATTTTCTTCGCAGTTGTTTTTTCAGGATATCGTGATCTACTGATGGATAGAACTTGGTTATATCCAGTTTCAAACAGTACGTAGTTCCTGAACGGTCCCTTAAATCCCTTTTTAAATTATCCAGCGCCTTATGAATCCCTCTTCGCTTTATGCAGCTGTAAGTATCAGCTGTAAAATTTGCTACGAATAAAGGCTCCAGGGCATTCATCACAGCATGGTGTGTTATCCTGTCAGGGTAATAAGGGAGTTTGTATATAAGCCGTTCTTTTGGCTCAAGGATCGGGAATACTGTGTATGCAGAAGTCTTATAAGTTTTGAACATGAGCTTCAAATGAAGCCTGGCAATGTTCTGAACTTTATTACGATCAAACTTTGTAATACCATACTGGTTGCTCTTCCCTTTCCTGGCCTTTTCATCAGCAAGTACAAGGTTTTTAACGTTGCAAATCCGGTAGTATAGTTCGTTATATCGTTTCACTTCCTTTGCTTAATTCAGGTCATCTTCCCCGGTGGGTACCAAAGCCCTGTTTTATGAATCTTTTTCTGGCAAGAGCCAAGGTTTGTATTAACTATTTTGCAATTGCGGGAGCTGACATTCGAATTGGAATAGTTGTAATTCGCGTTGTTGAAACGGAAGCCAGAGGGCTACAATGGGCTCTGAGACAAATACACAACCTGTTATTTTCTACAGGACCATCAAGTCCTTATAAAGCGATTTGAATTGTTTACCTGCGAACTCTGCGTTTGCTTCATCGCGGAAGCAAAGGCGGGAGCCGACATTCGAATGGGAATAGCCGAAAGCCGCGCCGTAGCAACGGAAGCCAGTTGAACTATCCATCCAAAACCACGCATACCACTTTGGTTGATTATTATCCTTCCAGCTGGGTTTCCATCCGTCATTAAGTACTTCGGCAATAATGATCAACTTGGTGAAAGCGATCACAGCTTTAATGTGCTTTTTCTTTTTAGGAAAGAAAAACAACAGAACCGTTTGTAAAATGGTAAGCTTTGATCTTAGTGACCTGGGATTGATCTTCTTTGCCTTGCATGCCTGTTCAAATGTTTTGATGTTCATTACCAGTTAGTTTAAAATGAAAAAATCTTTGTACAGTTCAATGAAATGTTCCGCTGCCCATTCGGCCAGCTGCCTGCTTTTGAAGCAAAGGCGGGAGCCGACACCCGAATTGGAATAGAAGTAAGCCGCGAAGCTGAAACGGAAGCCAGAGGGGTTATCATCCGACTTTTCCATATCAAACCAGTTCCACCACTTGTATTCATCATCGTTATTCCAGTCAGGTTTCCAGCCTTCATTCAAGGCATCAACGACAATAAACAGTTTGGCTGCAGCGGTTAGCGCTTTGCCATGATCAGCAGGGTATGCTGAAACATCAGGAAGAATTTTAGCAGGGTCAAACTGCTTAGCCGCGCAGGCAGCTTCGAAAGTTTTGATCTTCATGCCAGTTAATTATAAAGTGTAAAATTGTTTGTAGAGATCAATGAATTGCTTCGCGCAGTACTCTGACAATTCGCGCGACCGGAAGCAAAGGCGGGAGCCGACATACGAATAGGAATAGTCGTAATACGCGTAGTTGAAACGGAAGCCAGGTGAATCGAAGTAGAACCAGTTCCACCACTTTGCCTGAGATCCGTTATTCCAATCAGGTGTCCACTCTTCATTCAGTGCACGAATAATAACTTTCAATTTCTTGTAGGCAATTTCATCAGGTGAATCATGTCTGCCACAATACTGTTCAGCAGGATCAATACCCAATACCTCACACGCATCTTCATATGATTTTATGAGATCGGTATTCCGGGAAAAGAACTGCTTTGTAAACGTATCTTCCAGGATTGCTTTGAACTCAGTGGATGCACCAGGATATATTTGTTTTGCCCTGGATTCATCTATGACCAATGTTTTCATTGTTTGTTGTTTTGTTACCGGTTTTGGGCCAGGCGTTCTGTTGTAATTTGAACTATGTCAATTCAGTTTCCTGGCTGTTATTCCGGGTTATGTTTAATAGATTGTTTTTAAAAGTGCCTCCGGGTAGAAACCAGGAGACTGTGATAGTTGCCATATTGAAAGAACTTCTTAGTCTGATTAAAAACCGGGTTATGAGCCCGGCTTTTCCCACTACGCAGGGTTCTCGCTGCACTCCAGGCGCAAAAGTTTATCCCGTGAGAGTATTGCCATTATCCTTTGCCAAAGGCACTTGCCTTGTATATAATTTGAGTTGATCAACATAACCAGTGAGGATATCATTGTCAACACGATTTATCCATTTCATCTTAAACACCCATATCCTGTCGCCCCACAGATCCACATCGATGAATTGCAATGTTTTTAGTTCTTTTTCCAGCTCGATGAAATCTTTATGGCAGTTAAACAACAACTCTGACCTGGTTGGCTTCTTACTGGCGAAATGAATTATTGTGCCTACTATCAGCAGGACAGCAGCCATGCCTACAGATTTCCAGAACGAGGGATCAGTTAAGATTTGTTGCATATGCCAGGTAGTTTAGGAAGGCTGAATTCAGTTGCTTTAAACTGAACACCGGTTGATGCATACTGATAGCGTAACTTCTCACGATCTTGTGAAAAGCAATATCAGCGATTAAAGGAAAACAACGGTGCATGGTTCAGGCCTTGTCAGGTTAATAAATTTGTTGTTGTCACGTACGATTAATAACAGTAGTACAATGACCGCTACAAGGGGTAGGAGGAATAGATATATCATGCGATTTGGATTTTTAAAAGAAGCCGTGGCCGATCTCCACGGCTTTCCAATAACCATTTAAACCTTATCCTATGAAAAAAAATCCCTTTTCAAAATGCAGCCGCTTCGTCAGGGTACGAATCACGGCTGCTGAAACCGTCCGTGTAATTATTTATACAGCAATATTTTTATTATTGTAACTAACCATAATGTCAGGCTGATGACAGTTCCCGCTTTGATCATTTTTGCTTTCATGGGTATTGTTTTTAAATAATTCTTTAGGTATGGATTGAAGCAAGTATTCGAAACCGCTTACAACACTTCTGCGAAATACTATCTGCTTTCTTTCTCTCAGGTCCCTCATATCCTCTCTTGTCAGAATGGTCAGTCTACGCACTATACTTATCTTCACCCAAGTCTCTTTTCTTTGCACCTGGCAAATGCTATTCAGCTTTTTATTGATGCGCTCCAGTTCTCTTTTTAATTCAGCGTCCATCTTGACAATGCGTTTATTGGATATTACTTTTGTGGGTACAAGTTGATTTGCTCTGCTTCCAATATGTCTTCATCAGTAAGTCCTGTTTCCTTTTTTATAATTAATAATGCTTTTGCGGTTGTAAGGGCGCTATTCTCTTTATTAGCCTCAATCAGTTTGTTTACCCATAGCTCTGAGAAATCAAGCCCCAAGGCTATGGCCAATATCACTGCCCGGTTGTTGATCGCATCCAAAGCCTTTTGCGTGAGTTTCATTATATTTGTTTTACGATTGTTTAACAGTACTGAACAAAAGTAGAACTTTAATTGAACTAAACAAATAATTATAGAACTTTTAGTGAACTTATTTTTTGAAACACTGATGCAAATTCTTACAGAAGATATAATATCAACGTTTTATAAAGACCTTGACGGGCTCAAATTGGTAACTCCTGTAGCCACTTTGGTTGAGAAAATGAAATATTCCAAGGGTCAAGTAAGCGATTATCTTAGCAAGAAGAAAAAACCAAGTAAGAACTTTATCAGCAGTTTTTATAGAGAGTTCCAAGATAGTTTGCAAATAGTTCAACGTGAAATAACCCCCAGCCCACAAAACGGAACTGGTAGTCAGCCAATTTTATTTGATACCAATGTTTTGCAATACTTATTGAGGGAAAAAGATGCAACGCTTTCCAAATTAGAGGCCATGTACAATGATGCGAAAGCTGATAAGGACCGACTTTTTACCATAGTAGAAGGGTATCTTAAAGATATCCACGCTAATTCATCCGGAAATCAGGTATTACTGTTGAAGCTAATTGACGCGACTCATGCAGATGATAAGAAGATAATGGACAACCTGGATGAACTGCTACATCGTGAGAAAGGATCCTCCTTTGAAGAAGCGGGCAACAATGAGTTAGCAATTGCCGCGGCACATGCGAATGTGGGCAAGAGCCGCAAGAAAAGTGCGCACAGGTAACGCAGGGGGTAATCGGTTCCATATGTATTAATCTCCGGGTTAAGGGGTAAAAACCCGGCCTCAGAAAAAGCAGAGGTTCCGCCACCACTAGGCAGGACATGACATTTACCTACGCCGGGATTAGCGTGACAACAAATAGCCATTCAAGAAATAGTGGTGGTAGAAATTTGAGGATAAGGTTCTTTAGGGCTCGGGCCTTTTTAGTTTGGGGATGTGAACTTAAAAAAAATAACTATACGTTCCAAAAATAATTTATGTAACTCCGTTAGATTCAACACATTACTAATATTTATTATACAACTATATCGCTTTAGCTGAAAAATACTTACAGATTGTAACTTATAATATCTTTGTCCGACTAACGTTATATATCAATCTAAACCTGCTGACATGAAAAAGCTTCTGATATTGGTAATTATCTCCACAGCTTTGAGCTGCAAGAAGGAGAAAGCAAATTGCGTTTATTCAAATGGTCAAGGTGATTACTGGAAAACAAACGAGTACACAAAGGCTCAGGCCGAACAGCAATGTAGCTGCACAGTACATATGGAATGCCCTGATTGATTGAAATATTAACCACTTTTTATATGAGCTCAATTCTTAGGATCGGTAATACCGAAGTAGAAGCGCTTATTGGCTACGTCGCTGTTTCAATAGCGGGATTGTTATTTATGTACTATTTTATTCGCTGGTCCATACGTGCCAATGATATTGTAAATAACCAGCTGGCTATGATTGCTTTTCTCATTAAACTGTGCGAAAAACAGGGTGTAGATCAAAAAGAAATTCAAGCACTTCAATCCAAATTCGAAATTAAGGATGGTGAAGTTTCCAGCCCTAATTGGAAATCCATAAAACCATAGTCACTGGTAATAGCTATGATTCTTCATTATCTTAGCCGTGTCCTCCGGCTTCGTTTTCTTATACCTCAGCAGTGTGGAATGTTTTTTTATGCCGTGTACTTGCATGACCTGGTTATCCGGAATTCCTCCATTCAGCATATTGGTGATGGAACACCGCCTCATAGTATGACAACTCACCAGGTCACATTTGCGCAGGTAATAATCTATTCGTGCTCCCCCCTTGGTTATTGAATAGATGACAGGATCATTTATCTTAGATAGTTCACAGACTTTTTTTATTGCCCGGTTTAGTTCCTGATCTGATATTTTAGGCGGCAAACCGTTATATTTTTTCTTGATCTTTCGTACATATGGATGTATGGGGATCACTACTTTAGTATCTGTCTTTTCATTGACTATTTGCAGATAGTCTTTACTGAAATGCTTTTCATCATCCAATAGCTGAATATCCATTACGCGTAGACCGGTGAAGGATCCTATTATAAACCAATCACGGGCAATATCCAGGCCGCGATTGAGTAATCTCTTTTCATAAATTATTTTCAGTTCCTCCATATCCAGCGCTATATCATCATTCTCTTCCTGGATAACCCGGAATTCTTCATTCTCCCATATCCTATTGTTATGCAAACCTCTTTTACAGGACTGCCTGAGAAGCCGGCGAACATTCTTTATATGGGTTGCAATGTAGTTTAGGGACCATTCTTTGTCATTGCACCACTTAATGAAGGATCTGTAGAATGTCAGGTCAATTCGTTCGAATGTAAGTTTATCATCATAGTTTTCTACTGCGTCAAGGCATTGGTTGTAATTCTTTATTGTCCCGTCAGAGAAGCGTTTACCGCGGTCGGTTAGCAGTAATCCGGATTCCATATCCTCAATGATTTGTCTACAGCCGGCGAACATTGATGTTCCCTTTACTTTTTTACCTGTTAGCTCTTTTATCCATGTATCCATTTCACTGCAGGTGAGATGCTTACCATTATATCGGGCGTCACGTTCTCTTTGCTCGATATAGCCCTCTACTTTCGAAATTCGGTTATTGATACTTTTATTATCTTCCGTTGTGGATCGATCCAGGCCTGTTATTACGGCTCTTTTTGAAGCGCCATCCCAAAAGACAGGTAATATTTTGAGGCCAAGGCTGCGCTTAAAAAGGCCATCTGAAAGCGTTGTTTTAATGAAGATAAAAGTAGGTTCCTTAGATGACGGCCGGTCCAGAATGAACATGCAGTTAGGTTTAGGACGGACAATTTACGGACAAAAAATTTAATAATTGCCCACTTTTGACCACAATTGCCCACGATAGTATTTTTTCTATAACGTTTATCCGGCCTGCGTTACAGCGTATTTAGTTGATTAAAAGGTAAATATGACATTATAGGCTATATGCCCCAGTCCTGGGCACTATCGATTTATAACGCATTGAATTACAATTTGTAATCTAATGCGTTTATTTTTTACGGACTTCTTTCGGCCAAATCTGAATATAATGTCAGACCCTCGGTTCACTGCTATAGCTCCGCTCATCAGGTCCGGGCACATTACCTGGTTCAAGGATATCTTCGATCATATTCCAGTCAGTTTGTTGTCCAGGGAACTGAAGTTCAATTTTGATAAAATGAAAAGAAGTGTAGATCACCCAGGTTTTCTGACAATGGATGAATGTTATGCAATTGCAAGATTACTGGGCGTGAAAGGACAGGAGGTAGTGAAGCTGGTGAATGAACAAATAGAAAAAACCTCTCGTTGAGGAGGCCTGCTTTATTCTGTTGTGATTACCCCTAAATAATATTTTAAAAACCGTACAGCTCGGTACGGTGCTAATCAGATTTTTCCCAAACTAAAAAAGAAACCGCCCTTGTGTTAGGAGGGCGGGCCCTAATCAAATACCTTCTCCATTAAACCTTATCCTATGAACTTAAAAGTACAAAATTTCCTTTAACAAACAAAATTTGTGTTTTAGTGAAATACATTTCATATTCTATATAAACACTATTCTTATTTGCTTCATATTCAATACGTGTCTTTTCCCTATTATTGATTAATGGTAAAAGACAAAAGGTATAAGGTTGTCCATGAGTTCATTAAGTCGGGCGAAATAAAAATGATTTCCCAGGTATTTGAATATATACCGGTAACTACTGTGGCCTTGATGTTAGGTACCAACTGGGAGAGACTTACAAAATATATCAATGAACCTAACCTGTTCAGAATGGGTGAGATGAGAACAATGGCAGCTTACTTCGAAGTAGATGAGAAAGTAATGATTGAGCTGGTTCACCGGCAGATAATTGCTAATATGGATAAGAAGAAAAAATACAAAAAATAAATGTCGCTTTTTGGTTGGTGGTATTAAAAAGTACCACTATCTTTGGTAGATCAAACTCAAATATATGACAACAATTAACCCTGAACAGATTGAAAAGCGTAACGCTATTATGTTCTCAGATGGCGAAACCTGGTATATGCCAACAAAGCCTGATGCATCTTTCGGTGATTTACTTAATGATTGGAAGAATTGCGGAGGAAATCCTTCAGTTACTATGGATTATCCCGGTTTGCAGGTAGGTCAGATTTCAGCTACTTTACAGGATTATGCCGACAATATTGCCAATAATATGTCCGCTTTCTTTTTACCATCTGTACAAGTTTTTTAAATCCATATAATGCTATGGGTTGTGACTTGCTATCCGGGAGCCGCCCGTTACAGCGGCTTTTTTTATTATGATCTGGAAGTATATTAAAGCCGACTCTTTCTTTCCCACCTATTTACCAAAAATCAAAAATTACAAGCGAAAGATCAGCGGTAAAAATGGACGGGGGAACCCTATTACTTTTACTGAAAAGGAAAAATATCAGATCAGGGATGCACTTAAAAAATTATTAATTGATTATGACAAACAGTCCCTGTGAACTTAGGGACTGTTTTCAGCAGGCGATGTTTTATTTTTATTTTGAAAACAAAAAAAATGCAAAATGATACAGATAACTGCAATTATAATTGCTTTGGTGCCATTAGCTATATCGGCCGCTTTAATTAACAGTTATATATTACGCAATCGGGAAGCAAAAAATCTGCTGATGGCCGAGCTGAAATAATGCGACAAGCATCTCGATCAGTTTCCGACGAACTAAGAAATCAAGTCAATCAAAATGTTTTAGATCAAATCTCAGAGCAGGTTTGGGCAAAGATAAAAAACCCCGGTAGAAACCGGGGCTGCAACCAAAACTAACTGCTTATGAGAAAATTGCTGCTTAAAAAGAACAGAGTTTATATAGTGACCGATACTTCTTTCTCTACGAATAATCCTTTATCATCGGTGACTTTAAGAATGAATTTATAATTTCCTTCCGGTGCTCCTATGATAGTAGCATTGCCTTTAATATCCGCATCTGATAGTATTTGCACTTTCGTTCCTGCAGATTGCCTCCATTCATAGGTAAGTTGGCCGCCTTCAGGATCGGTTGCCGACCCAGTAAGTAATATTGTCCCTGACTTCGTAACTGTTACCGTAACACCGACTGCGACCACCGGTGGTTGATTGGGCTTAGGAGGCTCAGGCTTCACCGTAACATTTACATCATCGGAAGCCGTAGCGCCTTTGTCATCGGTCACAGCCAACGTGAATATGTATCCACCGGCAACCAGGCCAGAGACGCTGGCAGCGGGGCTTGTGGAATTAGTGATCGGTACATCTGCCAGCTGGCCAGCCTTGTATGTCCATTTATAAGACAATGCAGAGCCTTCAGGATCGCTTCCATTTCCAATTAGCGTTACACTGTTAACCGGCAATTGAATAGTTATATCCTGCCCGGCGTTCGTCACGGGTGATTTATTAGCAGGCGGTGGATCGATCTTGGCATCTGAATACAACTGGCTTTGCGGGACATATTCCCAGGGCTCGGTCCAGTTTTTTAATGATGGGCTGGTCCATCGAAATGTAACACCTTCTTTAATGGAAGTGCTTTTGCTGTAATCAATTCTTATATCATATAATTCGCCGGCTTTAAGAGCAATAGGACCGGTAATTTGCTTTCCAGCAATGAACAGTTTACCTGTTGAGTTAAACGAATAATTCTCTGAAAATTGAGGTTGTATTTTACCTGACCATCGGACTGAGTATGTGGTATATTTTATTAAATGATGAGGGCTTTTGTTTTCCCATTCTGAATAACCTATGTAAGGATCTGTGCGGGTAAAAGCGGGGGAGGTGAAATCCGGATTATTGAAGTACTCTCCCTTCAGACCGTTACCGGTACCCCAAAGCGTTGGAGCAAATGCGGTAATATTTTTTGTTCCTGATGGAGTGATTTGTATGGTCTGTCCGGAAATGGGTTGGATCCTGAGTACCTCTGCAGCATTGACACCGGCCGCCATTACAAACTTTCCATCTGATTGTATAATGTCAGCACATACTTTTTCCCTTCCTGCCTGATCAGATAGAACAGCTAATTTATAATTGGTTGCTTTGAGATCGCGTATCAGTATCGGTACAGCGCCTGGCTCCGTGTTGCCTTCAATAACTACGGCATAATCCGCACCGCCGGCATCGATAGTAAAGTCCTCGAATCGAATACGGGACTCATTTGAACTGGCGGCATGAATAATTAATTGATTACCGTATAGCTCAACATGCTCCATCTTATATGGATTGGCATAAGCGCCGTGGTAGATTCCAATCCCGTTATGATAAGAAACAAAATAGGAGATAACATGGGGCTGTTGTACGTTCTGCCATGTTTCTTCACCGGTCTGGTTATTGTGAGCTCTATTGAACCTGAATCCCCATACCCCTTCGAGATATTCATTACTCACCGCTTCCCACTTGAACCCGGCGCCATCACGCGGATCACCCTGACAACCCACAGCAACGCATGAATCACAAATATTTCCATCACCGTGCCCGAGCAGATACCCGCGCGAGGATAGCGTTACATCACCATCTTTATTTTCTACATTAATTGACCGTGGAACAAACTTTACAAGGGCAGCTACATTGTGAATCCAGCTAATATCATGAGAGGCATGTTGAAAGCCTTCATCCCACCAGAAGGGGGTCTCAGTTACATTGTAGGCTATGTTATTATGAACAAGAATACCATTTGATCCGTGTGTAACATAAGAGTGATTGTCAATGTCTCTCATTACGCATCCCTCTATAATAGTGCCCCGGCTACCTTCGCCGCAATGATGATCATGAAAGCCATATCGACCAAGAATAAACTCTTTAGCCGCGTCACCAGCCTGGTTCTTACGTGGTCCCAGATATCTGAACTGCACATACTGAATATTCTGAGGAACTGTTGAACGAACAAAAACATGACTCTTGCCGGCCGCTGTTCCTTCTATCCGCACATTCCTGGTAAGGTTACAAACTTCCGGATTCCACTTTCCGTTGACGGTTGCCCGGGTAACAGAGGCATTCACTACCACTGCTTCGCCGTTGATAGCTGTAATTGTTCGCTCATCGTGAACAGTGGCGCCCTTAGCTGTGGGGGTAATCATCAGTTCATCACCCACATTCCAGCCTTTCTGGGTTATGTTTATATTAGTTCCTGCGATCCCTGTATTACTCCATGCCCATGATGTTTTGGCTGATCCCTGCAGGTCAAGTTTTCCGGCGCCCATAACCCAGAGCCCTACATCAGAATCCATAGGATCTTCGCCGCCGCCGATAAAAGCATCTTCCTTTACACCGATGAAACGTAATGTATGAATGATGGAAGGGTTAGCAGGTCGCGCCTGAAGTAGTCCGGTAACGATTACATTTTTAGTAGACTGAAGGGTAGCTGTTTTGCCTAGAGCGTATATAAGAGCGCCTGATATGTTTGCACCTGCAATGGTTGTGCTGATATCGAGTGTTACCGCGTGATTGATCTGCACGTTATCCGTCTGCAAAGGGACCAGGCCGCCCCATGTGCCAGGATCTGACCATAGGCCATCACGGACCGTGGACACAGTAACAAAAAAATCTTTCGATTTCTCTGAAGTAAAAACATGAGGATTTGAAGTACTGATAGATTTTGATACTGAACTTATCCGCAGATTAGCAATTGCAGGTCCGCAACTCATTACTTGCGCCCGTGCGAACTGGGAGAAAAATATTAGTAGCGATAGTAAATATTTCATTTTATCCTTTTTTAGAAATGTTTTGTCTATACAATTCAAGAACCTTTAAACTTATTCCAATTTCTTTCACGCAATCGGCTATCGTATTTCCGGTAACAATAATCCCCTTGTAAGCATCCCCCTCAATCCACGCTACATAAGGTTCTGGTACGTTTTCGAAATAGTCAAAATGAACTACAATTGATAATGTCGGGCTCTGCGCTTGCATCATAAAAGAATAATTAACACCATGACCAAATAAACAATGGCCAAGCCTATAAAGAAAGAATTAATTAATATTCGTGTAAGGTCTTTAATCATATCAGCTTTATAGTGGTATTCTTATAAAGCATTTTACTGTACCTACATGACGGGCAATCTTTCCGGTTCTATGTGCAACTTTATATCCGTTCCTACTCCCTTCATCATTGCTATTACCTTCTATGGTATCTGCAGCCGAACCATTTCCAGCTTCTACAATGAATGTATGGCCATGATCATTTGCAAATTCCATGATGCCTATATCACCAGGCATAGGTGTACCACGCACTATCCATTCCGGATGATTTTTAAATACCCAACGATAAAATGTCATTACATGCCCGGTCCGCAGAATAGTTAAAGAAGTTCCTAACTGAACTGCAGCCTGCGAGAAGCACCATATTACAAAGGCCATGCACCAGAATTGCGGCGGCTTTAAATTCACAGAAGTCAGATATTTTTTTACATGAGGGCCGTCATTACTATTGAGAGGTATTTCCTGATTGCCTATTTCACCCTTTGCAATCTCCAGGGCTTTTTCTCTTAAAGTCATAGCCAGATAATTTTTATAACAGTCATTAAAATGAATATTGCTGCATACATCACAAATGGAGCTGAACCATTATAGCCGAACAACCGGATTTCGAACTGGTCCAGTATGGCCTTTGGAGGTTTGGCCGGTGATACATAGTTCCAGGGTAATTTCCTTCGCCGGTTAAGTGGTATGTCAAATGAAAATTGCCGGTTACAGAAAGCGCTTAAACCAAGGACTCCAATCTCAGCGATTATACACCAGATACCGGTTGTATGCCTGATGGAAAAGTAGCCTACCCCTGCAGCGAATAAAGCATAGCACCCAAAATTGATTCCATGTGCTATGCTCTTATTCTTCAAGATCCGGTATGCATCGATCCGTGAATTAGCCAGGTTGAACAAGGCCAAAGCGATATGGTTGACTAGCCAGGCGATCATCAGTTATTCTTTAGTATGAATAATTACGGCTGTAGTTTTAATATTGGTTGAATCCGTAAGCTGATGACCAGGTGCAGTTATTCCCCCATTGCGTTTATCGGTACAGGCTTTGCCCCATGGACCTGCAATAAATCCAATTGCCACAATTATAAAAACGTAAGTCAAACCTTCGCCGCCTGGTAACATCCGGCCAATCTTGCCATTGCCAGTAGCGTTAAAATATCCAAGTAAAGCCAGTATAACACCTACTATACTGAAACCCGCTATAGCCCACCAGAAACCAGGCCACTGGAGTTTTAAAGTCTCCCATCCGGAAAGACATACAACGGTACCATTTGCATTAGTATAGCAGTCATCACTGGAGCTTAAATAAACTATTATTGCAATAATAAAAATCAACGGAACAATGATCAACAGTAGTTTTGCCGGGTTAAATTTTGTAGCTTCAGACATAGTTTTAAGTTTTAGTTTTTATAATCGAATTAAGTTTCTACTTATGGTTATACCGATTAGACCTCCCGGCTTTCCATCACTGGTAATCCCTATTCCCACCCCGAGCCCTATGGCATATTTCTTTTCCACTTTTTTAGTGATCTTCTTATAGTCTTTTAGCAGGTCATAGTAAAGCGTGGTTGTCGAATCGCAGCCATGCCGGATATCACTTATAAATTGCTGATGTTCCAATAGCCTGGCATCCGCAGTCTTTTGTAGTTTGTCATTAGCAACGGCAAGAGCATCATTGACCATTTTGTAACTATCAACTACCCCGTTGAGGTTAACCACTTCATCGGCAAGGCTGTCGCATTTGCTTACGTACCCAAGAGTATCATGATTCAGTTTTGCTATATCAACACCTGCAGCCAGATCCGCGGCCGTCTGTTGCGATTTATTCAGCAGTTTGCGGATTGCAGATAACTGAATATTTATTGAATCAAGCGCATGTTTTTGCCTGGTTGAATCTGCCTTGTGAGCAACTTCTTTTATCCGTAATACATTAGCTGAAGAGTCCCGTAGTCGTTGCTGTTCCTGCACATACTGTGCGTCAATATCATGCGATGGTGAATTACACCCTCGGCCGTGTAATAAAAGCCAGATAGCCAGCAATACAATGCCGGCAGCCAAGAATAGTTTTGATATGCCAGATAAATATTTCATTGTCCATTGGTACCCGTGCCAGTACCGGTATTCGATATCTTGTTTATAAGCTTTTCCCTATTCATATCAAGAAAATCAAACTTCGCCCTGATCATTGCAATCGCCCGGTCAATTCCGAATGAAAGAAGAAAGCCAATTCCTACTGCCATCCACATGGTTAATTGTCGTTGCAGAAACTCAGTGGTAAACCGGAATATCAGGAACAGAACAATCTGCCCCATAACTATCCGTTTTGTATTGTCCCATACCATGAACAGGAATGAGTATTGCACGGGAGTTGTTGAACTGTTTACATCGCGCTTTTTAGCACTGATGTTTAAGCTCAATATTAAAGCCAGCAATGCAAAGAATTCTGCCGCCAGATAATAAGCTATGCTTACATTGCCCAGTACGAGATCTCTAAATTCTTTCATACAATTATTTTTTTCTTCGTTTAAGCACGTATTTTTTTATCAGGTTGAACACCTCTTTCCCCGCAACACCAAGAAATCCACATACACATGCCGTTATACCTGCTTCAAGAAGTTTGCTGAAGAAACCTACGGGTAGATCGATATTCATAAGGAATTTGAAAACTCCTCCAATCAATCCGGATATAAAGCCGATCTTATTATTGTTTTCATTATGGATACCCATAGTTTTCATTTAGGATTAATACTTTTTAAATGTCAGGCTATCCACCTTCAACGTATCAGGCCTTGGCTGAGGGTCAACGGCTGAACTATCCACAGGCGCTTCGTATCGTTGCTGATCTTTAAATGGGCCCGCGCAGGAAAGAAGCAACATAAAAAGTAGATATTTCATCATTATTATTGTTTACATATTCACCAAAACAATTTTATATCTCACTTTCCATTTAATCGTTTTCCCCGTTTGCCCTGTTACTACTATTGCCGCACCGGTTGCTCCGCTGTTTGTTATTGTAAATGTTGCAGTTGTCAATGGACTACCGCCCGAACCAGTATACTGATCAGGGGCAATATCAACGGTACCACCTGAATTCAACCCGCCTCCTGATTCTTTAGTCAACACAGTAGTTTTAATTGCCCAAAAACCATAATCACCGCTGCCTTCGATTGCTACGCATTCGGCCCAAACGCTCATTACCTGACCTGAAGGCATAGCAATTACTGAAAGAGTGGCAGGTGTATTGTTAGTTGTCGTCCCAGTTGTTGTAAAAAAACCTGTCGAATCAGCGATAGTAGTAGTAGTTGCAAAAGTGCTTGCTGGTACCTGGTAAGTGATGCTGTCTGTTAGACCATGCACCATTATTGAATATGTCGATATGGGAGCTTGCAGAAATTGCTGCTTTATAGTTTTATTCCTTGCAGAAATATCCATTATAATACCACTGGCCTGCGTAGAATCGCGCCATTGGTAATTCACATCATTGGAAGTTACAGGAGCAAAAGCAAGTAGTCCTGAACTGTTAATGCTCATGTCAACTCTGCGGCTACTTCCAATTAATCTCAGTGTCAGCGGGTTTCCACTTAGCTGTAATGTCTGTCCCAGCACTAAGAAATTATCAGTAACATTAAACAGCCCATTACAAAACAGATCATATCCTCCGCTTGCTGTTCCATTTACTACTACATTGCCAGAAGAATTTATGTAAAGCTTATTAGCTCCGTTTGTCTGAAATGCCTGGGCGCCTGAAATATTATTACTTATAAAGTCGTTCGTAGATAATGAAAATTGATGACCGAGCGTACCGTCCGCGGATTTATTAAACCTTAACCTGGGTGTCTTTCCAGTTACTCCCAGTTCAACGGTATCCTGCCATCCAAACTTTCCAGTATTATATACACGTCCACGCGCGAGGTTATTACTGTAGATATCGAAGGAAAAATTATCAGTAGTTCCAAGGATTGATATCGCTCCGAAAGCATCGCCGGCTTTATGCCATGCGTTAGCATCAGCTCCACCCCCAGCAGTTTGAAATGTTGGTAAAGCCCCCGCTCCGTTTGATGTTAAAACCTGTCCGGAAGTTCCTATTCCTATTTGCTGAAGATTCCCCGTTGAGGTCGTACCCGCAGCAAGTAATCCATAAGCTGTTAAAGTAGCAAGGCCGGTACCTCCTTTGGGTACAGTAACCGTATTGAGCGTAAAGGCTCCTGTATTAGCAAGCGTTAAATCCCCGCTGGCTGCCACATCTGTGGCAACATTGGAACCATTACCAACAAACAGGTGAGCTGAGGTAAGAGAAGAAGAGCCACCACCAGACGCTTCACCGTTGAATAATAATCCCTTCCAGGTTGATGGACCCGTTTTAATTTCTATCCTTGAGCTATCTGTATTCCATCTAAGCCAACGGAAATCTCCAGTAGGTCTTTGTGCTGTTGTTCCTGAATACTGCGCTATACCAGTAGTGCCAATGTTTTCAAAAGACTTTATCCTATTAATAACTTGACCATTAAGACTACAAGAAAAGAGTAATAATATTATTAGTATACGTATCATATTAATGTTTTTTTAGGACTGCAAAAAGCCAAATATTAGCAGATCCACCACAACCCAGTCCTGAACCGACAGTATCGTTAACTGTTTCAGCTGTCCAGTAAGGGGCTGCGCTGAGATATACAAGTGATTGCAATGGGTGTGTGCCTGTTACCAGCGTATTGTCACTTCTTTTATATAAATAGAAATAAACTTTGTTTCCTGTGCCATGTGAAGCACTCCCATCAATAACGGGGTAATAAGTTGTGCTGGCCGAAGTAATTGAGGTTGAATAATTGGTCTGTAAATAATTGGCTGGGTTATTAACCGTAACGGTAAATTTTCCAGTCGTTGTATCGTAAGTTATTCCTCCAAAAGTATTCCCGTAAATATCAATTCCGCCAGTAATGCCGTTAAACCACACAGCCGCCGATTGATTTCTTAGCTTTCCGATTCTTATATCCGCATGGTCTAAAGAATAAGAAGCGCCTATTTGATATCCAGCAGTCGCCATTGTTTCATCTGGAACGGCAATGAATGAAACGCATTTTGTACCAGCTGGGAAAAATACCCTTATGTCTTGTCCTCCAATTGCATCAGCAGTGTCACTGAAATTTAAAATTGCGTGATCGGTATTATTTATAAAATCCCAATCTATTGTAGTTCCTCCACCGCAGAAATTTCTAATTACGCCAGCCATATGAATATAACCGGTATCATTACCATTAAAACCGTACATGGTCCTCCTTAAACTATCTACAAATCCCTGGGTAGCTGCACCTCCTCCGCTTCCGGTATTAGTAAGTGTTCCCGCTGAAAGAGAAAGACCGGCCCCTATTGAAATTTCCTCAGGATCTCCGGTACTGGCTGTCGATCTTCCTATCAATTTGTTGGTAGAAATGTTTTGCATTTTACCAAATGTTACTGCATCACTTGATATTGTAGCTGCCACTGATCCACTTCCCGGGCCTGCTGTAACCTCACCCGTTAATTGAGTGATCGCTGCGGCCGGAACTGTAATACTAACGGTACCTGTCTGAGTGGAACCACCGTTAACTTGAACACCCGTAACCAGTGGTATGCCCGTTCCAAGACTATATTTATAAATAAACGTTACCGTCTGTCCACTTTGCAAAGGAGTTCCAAACTTCACACCTCCAGTAACATTATTTATCCATACATCTTCCGTTGCAGGAGGATAGCTTGTTGCTTCATGCAATACGTATGGATGAACCTCGGTAGAAAGAATAGATTTATTTATAAGAGTAGTAAAGGTCAAGGTATCTGCTTCTGCTCCTGAGTGGGTATAGCGCACTGAGTCAACTATAAGAGCTGGATGAGCAGCCATTGTATCCCGAAGCATTGATTTGGTAACAAGCCCGTTTGAACTGACGGTATCCGCCTTTATTGTGCCAGTAGAAATTATTGGGTTTGGTGTGTGAATAATTCCATATCCCTGGGATAAGCTTGTTACACTTCCTGAACTGCCTGTACCAACGGACGTTAAACTGTCCCACTTAAAAACTCCTGTATGTAGATTCCATATGTATGCTACTCTTCCAATGACCGCTATAGATCCGGTATCGGCGTGCTTTAAGTGAAGAGTATCGTGAGGAGGCTTGAAGGAGATAGCGAATTCACCGCGATTCCAGGTATATCCATAAGCCTTTATAGCCTGCCTTATCTGGCTGGTATCATCAGCAGTGTAAAAACTCCATCGTTCAAAGAAGTGCTGGTTAAGCGCCCTTCTGATGGAGTAATCAAAAGGACTGGCACTGTTCTGTGCCAAACTAACGCTGCTTAAAAGAAGGGCCATCACCGCGATTCCAAGCTGCCGGGACTTACCCCGGAAAGCCAGACGCTGATCAGGCCCACCAAGGACCTTTTTCATGTTTCAAATTTAACAGTAATTTCAAATATTTCTGAAAATTATATAAGTAAATAGGGTAAAAATCCAATATTTCGCGTAACTGTTTCACCACCAGTGTTATACTCTGCCGATTCGTGCAGGGTATTGAATCCTTCATCCGCATTTGCTGAAGCTACCAAAGATTGTAAATCACTGCTGCCGTTCGCATCAGCCGGCAGGTTATGCTTATGTGGTCCAACTTTGTGGTGCTGATATCCGGATGGAATATTATCTATACGGGTAGCGTCTGCCCCACCATTGTTCTTTAAGAACCGAATGCTTTGGTTAAACAGGTTGGGGAGTTTTGCTTTGTTGCTCACAATATCCTTTGCAAAAAATCCGGACTTAGTAAGAACGCCAGGTTCTCCATCAATTGTTGCTGTAGTGGCAAAAGTTGCGTAATCCACTACCTGCGCACCGGGCAAAGAGTTGATATAATCGTTTAATCTCACGTAAACGGTAAGATCATATTCAGTCATGCCATCACAAAGTAACCTGTTGTTTGCCGCTTGGCGGCCCGGTACAATATCTCCTACCCTATCCCATTGTCCATTTTTTTCAGTAACATAAAGCTTTGAACCTTTACGTATAGCCTTTATCATTTCGCCTTTCCCCAACACAACCTGGTTAACATCAGCTCCGCGAAAACGTATTACCTCGCTCACCTGTGCTTTGAATATTAGGTTAATGGCAGTGGCGCTGTCATGGATGATAACAAATCCCCGACCCTCAGGAATCGTTGCAATGGCTCTTGACGTTAGCGTCTGCTTATTACCTGCAGACTGGCCAAAAATCACTTTATTGTCATAGGTAACATCCAGGGTTACATTGCCTGATTCAAGTACGATATCTGTGAACGGAGCAGCACCAGACCCCGAAGGAGGGATTGTCGTATACATAATCTCGACCGACCATACATCATCAGGGTTATTGGTAATCTGTCCTCCGGAAATCTGATCATTTCCAAACTGAAGCACACCTCCGGTAAGCTGTGTCCATTCTAAAATCGGCTCCAGATATCTGTTACCTGCCTGAAATACACCTTTAATTGTTTTGCCGTCAAAATAAGGATCAGTAATTGCAGTAGTGCCAGAAACAGGATCATTTGGATTCCCCCGGTTAACCCGGTAGTGCCGACGTTCAAATAAAACTGTGTTCGTATTCGCATCCACTTCAAAGTCGTGTCGTATATTGCCCAGCGTTGAGCCATCAGGGCTTTCGTATATAATCACTATGTAGACCCCAGGATCCACATCATTAAAAACATAATTGAATGGATTGGGATCAGATGCGGCAGTCCAAACGATTCTGTCTATCTCCGCTGCAGGTGCAGTTGTTTTGTATATAATAATAACCAAGAAGTTTATGACTCCACCACTGATATCTATCGACTGACTAATCTTTGCCATTATTCATTACTTAAAACTTTAATAATATTTGTTGATGCAGGATCACTGAACGTTCCAAACAGGCTTGAAGACTGCTCAATGTTATAAACGACTGTAGTTACAGGACCGCCCGGATCACCTATAGAAATAAAGCGTTTGCTCTTTTTCGCATTCGCAGGCCTTACCTCTAAAGCCCAGCCAGCCATAGGATAAAGCTCTTCCCGGTTGGCTTCGACCTTAGCGCCTTCATTTGCAACGAACTGCCGGCCATCTATAAGGACTTCACTGCAGAGGAAAATATCATTCACCCTTTCTATTACCCACTGAGGAACTCCCAGCGAATCACCGATCAGAAGTTTCTGCGTGTAGTAACTTTTACCAGAGAGCTGAACGATATTGCGGGGCTGATCAATGAAAACTGTCCGATCACTGACAGGAGTGAATTCTGTAAGACCTCCATGCACACGGAAGCGCAATTCAATGCCGGTTTCAAATACGACATCAAAATCATTTTCATCATGCTTGTATTGGAACAGAATAGAATTTTCATGCAGTTCTTTAATATCAAATTGTTCACTTTCCAATATTCCGATTACCGGATTTCCTGATTTCAACAAGAAATAATAAACCCCCTCGTCATATCCGCTTAACGATATAGCCGCTTCATATGCTTTCACTCCAATGCCTTCTATCGAACTGGGTTTATAAGTTAGCACAAAGGCCTGTACCAAATCACGTGCACAGTTATAAAGCTCCAGTTGATGAGGACCGAAATTGGAAAGCAGCGGTATTGGAATGATATCATTCTTTTGCCATGGTTGTAAGTACTCAACAGGATCTATGAAATTTGGAATTGTATCTGGATAATTCCATTCATCATGATACTTTGTATTATATGGCGCCGGGTTCGTATATCCCTGCTTTCTCCACTTAATTGGACACAGCTTTGATATGTCTACTATGTTTTCAGCCATGAATAAACTTTGTTATATCTGTCTGTGGTGAACACAGTAATATTGTTTGCTGTGCAGGCCTATTACTGGGTTGTATAGAAACTTCAAACGGGAAACCGTAAATCGGTTCACCATCAGAAGTTGCTTTGAAAGTTCCATCAGGTCCCTGATCCATTGTCGCAATAATATTTTCAGCCATGGGACATTCAAAGTCCAGGTACTTAGGTATGAACAATGGAGCATCGAGATTTCCGATTGTCACATTTGCTTTTTCCTCTATGGTAATCCCATCCTTCACTGTTTTCAATTCTTCATTTTTATCATTGTGTTGGAATACCAGGTCAGTACCTTCCATCTGGAAGAATACAGACCGCAGGTAATTGCCATGAGCCAACAGGCAACGTTTGGGGCTGAGAGGAATGTTGTACGCTGTATCAGGTGATATTAAGCCTGTAATGCTGGTATAGGTCTCGCGCAGGAGTTTATGGTATACCGCAGGTTCATCGCCGGTTCCGCCGGTAGGAGTTACTTCAACAAGAGCAAAGAAGTTCTTTTTGTCGCTGCTATCATCTGTAGTTGTCTTTCCATCCAGGTTAATTCTTAATATTTCCTGTTCATACATTGAAGCACTCACCTTACTAACCAGGTCAAGTGTATTGCTATTGCTGGTAACAGATGAAGTATACAGGTGGGTAGTGTTGAATTCATCCCTTCCATTTACGTCTTCGGTATCAGTATTGGGATATCCGATACTCACTTTACTAACCAGGTATTCCTTCGCTGTTTTGATACGGACCTTCACTTCGCCCAGATCCTGCTGGATCGTTGGCTGAAATGCATCGGACTTTTTTTCTATCCTTAAAGTATTGTTTCGAATAAGTTCGCAGACATTGGCAGGCACGTTGTATGAGTCGCAAAAGTCTCTCCATGATATCCTTATTTTTGGGTTTGTAAATCCGCGGATAGCATCACCGGAAGTAAGCAACAGATTGGCCCATTTATCTGATAAATGAGTGCTTCCAAAACCGTAACCACCATTGCTGGTCATTTTATCCAGTATCTTCTGGCCCAGTGTCATTGGATTGAGCCATTTTACAAATGTGGTTCGGTGTCGGTAGAAATATTCCACGTCAATCGTTCCGTCATTTTCGTAAGTAAATAGTGTGTTATCGCCATTGAGAGATGTAGTAGATCTCAAATATAGTTCCGTGACACCAGCAGGAATGGATACAGTAGAATTGCCTGAAAACGTAAGCAAATGATTGTAAAGCGCTATTGGATCAACCGTGTAGTCTATCAAAATTTCATTAACAATTCGAATTCCCTCCTTGTCATAACCGTGCAATTGGAAGAAATAATGAGTTCCGGGTATTGACCCTACACTGACTAGTGCCAATGTTATAGCAAAATTGTATATTATTTTTACTTCTGTTGCACCAGATGGATTCAAAAAGAATTCTTTTGTTGGAAATACATCTCCTCCTGTAAGGGAATTAGTGGCAACTGTTCTTGTTGTAGATCGAGCGCCCAAAGATTGCACGGTTTCCGCATTCAATAATACAAGCTCTGGTATGTTAGGCTTCAAATCATTTGGTGAAATCCCATTCGTTAACAGGAAAGATGCCTTCTGCTTCAATCTCAGGCCGTCCATTTTTACATCAATAGCTTCAGGAATATTTACATCAATGTCGTACTGCGTGCTCTCATTGGCCTTAAACAGCTTTATAAGCCCACCTTCCATGATATTGCAGGTAACACTTGTCTCCTGGTCATCATCTGCCATAGTAAGATCAAGCTGGCCTAAATAAAAAAGTTTGTGCACCCACCCCCCATTAAAACCTTTTGCGAGCCGGTGAATTAATTGAAAGATTTTATATTCTGTTCCGAATCTGTAGAGCCGATCTCTCAAAATGTGGGCTCCCTGCTTTACATATTTGAGTGGTAAAGTGTACGTTCTCCACAACCCGGATGATTTTATATTACGGGCATACTTAATAGACTTCTCCTGCCAGCCATCAGGAGTAGTTGGCAATGGTGCAGGTGTATTAACAGCCTCAACAACACCGTTATTGACCCGGAAGAATTTACCATCCGAATCAACAAGAGAATATAAAAAGTCTTTAGGCTGTGCCATTATTGAGTTTTATCCTGTATATAGCTCCAATGATCATTACCTTTCTTAACCATTTTTTTCACCTCCCCATTATCCAGGTAGGTGTGGTGTTCCGGTTTGCTGTTTATAGCACCCACAACTTCATTCGAATGTTTACGCAGTCCTGCCAATATGTACCCCGCTAATTTTTCTTCATTGTATGACTGCTGTTGAATTGCCGGGAGCGGTTTCATTGACATGTTAAAAGCAGCTTCGATGTAGGCATCAGCATCAGGGAATACTTTCCAGTCTTTTTTCAAATAGGTAAGTGTATCTTTAGCAGGTGTCATGTATGCCTCTTTCATATCAGGAGAAGTAACAACTTCCGGCACTCCGCCATCCCCCGTAATTGCTAATGTCTCAGGTCCTTTATCTCTTCCTTTTCTAAATTTTGGTATTGGCTTTGCAGCAACCGCAGCTGCAGCAATTGCGCCCGTAATCAGCACAAACGGTATTTGTGCCAGGGCAAGCGGAGCGAGTACAGCTGTTAAAGGGTTGGCCAGTAATAAAGCTGCCTGCGCTTTAATGGCAGCAACCTTTTGAATAGTGTCAATCCCAATGTGAAGGATAGCAGTAGCCTTTTCAAACTTTGCTTTCTGTTCATCGATTTGGCGCTGTCTTTTTTCCAACTGTTCCTTTTCAACCTGGGCTTTCGCCTCTATCAGGGCAACAGCAGCAGCTTTATCCTGGGTGCTTTGCACAGATGCATTTACCGCTACAATTTCTTTCTCCTTCTTTTTATCCAGCAGATCTATCTGTTCCTGTATCCTGTTCTTTTCCTTATCGAAAGTTCCTGAAGCAATTCCTTCAAATGCACTTAAAAGACCAAATGCCAATTCCTTGCGAACTTCTTTTAACTGGTCAATTATTTTATTTTTCGCTTCTTTAAATGCCTCACCCAATGCCTCCAGTCTGTCCGGGATAGAATTGCCGGTTATTTTATCCAGGGCCTGAGCCATCTTCGATAATTCACTACCGGTGATTTCAACAATACCCTGTACTGTAGAAGCAGTTATTTTTCTACGCCGCTTCTCTGCCTCTTCAAGTAATGCAGTCAGTTTATCCTGGAAATTCCGTTCAGCCAAAACACGCTGTGTATGTGCATTATCTTCAGCTTCTTTACGCTTGGAAATATTATCAGCAGCACTTGCTAATTGTGTATCCAGGTTAGCCTGTATAACTTTTAATTCATCATTCAATATAGCCTGCAGCTGTCCTTTACCTTTGCGGAGAAACTCGCCTTCTAAAATTTTACGTTCATCAAACTGTTTCTTCAAGGATGCTAACTGCCTTTCATGCAAATCTTTATCAAGGTCTGCACTGTTTTTTATGGCATTCCTGTTGAATTCAAATTCTGCATCAAGAAAATCCTGGGCCTGTTTTAACCTGTTCAGGAATTCTACTTCACTGATTTTATTCCTGATCTCTGCCTGCTTTTTCTGATTTTCAGATATACGGCTTTCCATTAACCCCAAAATGCTTAACAGGTCCTGCCCTCTTTCCTTTGCGACATTCAGCACATCCAGGCGAAAGAAGTTTTCTGAGAAATTCTCAGGATCAACGCCGAATAAACTTATTTTTTTACCTTCTGCCTGCAGCAATTGCAATGCTTTCTTGGCCTTATCAATGTTGGAGGGAGTCCTGCCAAAAGAATCATTTAAACTGTTTATCTCTTCATCCAGATTTTTTATGGCTGTATCAGCAATTTCATCGGCCGTATTCCCCATATCCTTTAAATCCTTATCCACTTTGTTTGCGGATTTACCCAACTTATCCATTGCCGATGCTACTAGGGGAATCAATGACAGGAGTAACCCAATGCCAATGGATTTCAAAGCAACACCGAACCTGTTTGTAGCTTTCGCAGCATTATCTGTCGCAGTCGCATTACCAGCCTGAGCTGCTGCCTGGGACTGAATACTTTTAGTTTCTTCTTTAACCAGGAAATTGGTCAATTTTCGAAGTATGCTATCCTTGTTTTTTAGTTCATTCTGTATTGCCTGCAGGCCATTGAGGATCAGCATTACAGATTGCACCTTAACCAGTGTTTTCTGTAGGTCCTCATTTTCTTTACCAAACAATCCAACAGCTCCCTGTGCAAGAGAGAACCCACCGGCGATTGCAGTAGCAGCGCCAATAAAACGATCTAATTGCCTGGTGTCTGAAGAAGCGAGTTTTATAGAATCGCGGATATCATTTAAGGTATCAACGCCTTCGCCTACCTGGTTCTTGAACTGTTGGAATATTTCGGATGTGTGACCAAATTCAACTCCTATCTGAGCAACAGCTTCCTGGAATGCCCTGCTCTGTTGTTTTGTAGAATTAAACTGTTGACCAAGTTTATCAGTGATATTTATCAATATAGCTTCCTGCCTTTGTAATGCCTGTAATTGTTGACCACTGAAATCGCCACTTTTAATTTGTTGCTGGATCTTGGTTAATCCACCGGTTATTGACTCAGAAGCTTTTGAAAATGAATTAGCGTAATTACCAACATTTCGCTGAAACCGCTGCGTAGCTTGTTCCTGCTCACTGATGGTGTCTGTAAGGGAATTTATTTTTGTTTTTAATTCTACTCCAACATTACTGGCTTTTTCTTTTTCACTTAATTTATCAAAAGCCTGGAGTGAAAGATTCAGCTGTGCGCGTAACTTATCCAAGGATCCTTCAGCGGCCTGGGCATCTTTTTCCATATTTCTTAATGCCCGGCTAAGCTCCTGGTTGGAACCTTTCAATGTTAATTCTACCTGCTTTATTTCTTCCAACCCAGCAGCTAATTGTTCAGCTGAGATTTGGCCATCCTTAAAAGCTTTGTTCAGTTTTGATCTTTCTTCTCTGAGGGCTTTACCTACAATTTCATTTTGAACCTGTACCTTAATAAGATCCTGGTAACTATCGGATAACTGTTTGTTCCCGGAAACCTGTTCTTTTAAAGTCCTGATACTTGCCAGGTCAACCTGGATAAGTTTCTCTTTACCCTTTGCCAACTCATCAGTTGCTTTCGCGGCTTCCCTTGCACCTTCAGTAATATCCTTCATTGATTTAGCGCCCTGAAGTGTAATCTTCGTAGCATTAACCTTATCAAACAAATCAAGGACCGTCTTCAGTTGGTCCGTGAGGAATTTGGTATCACCTTCAATGGCTCCTCGGTCAATATATTCCGATATAAGTTCTTCAGACATTAACGTGCTTTTTTACTTTCCATTTCTTCATAGTACTTATTAAATCTCCTTATGCGATCACAGAATTCATATACAGTGATATTGTCCTGAACTGCATACTTCACATAATCAGATAAGGTGATAAGTATATTTTGAAAATACTCCCTGGATAGTTTGAACACAGGGTGATCTGCTCCTTTAGTCAATGCCTCATACTGTATCTTTTTAAGATCGAGATCGATTTTAAGACCGCTTTTTCGCATCAGGCACCGTTTCAAATTGGCGTGATAGTTTTCCTGGTCTTTAAGATCGAATTTGTACTGTGTAAGTAGCAAACGATTCAGTCGTTTACCATATTCGTTAATGATATCCTGCAGCGAAGGAGACACCACTTTTTGCATTACGTCGACAAGACATTCTATTGATTTGATATTTGTATCCAGAACTGACATATCTCTGTAAAGAATAGAATGCATTCTATGCCCATGGTTCCCTATCGCATCAGCATATTCAACCTGTATGTTTTGCCAGGCAGCTAAAAGGTCTTCCTGTGCAGGAAAACCGGATATTGTCAGTGCAGCAAGATTGCCATCAACAGAAACATCAATGAAATTCCTAAGTGGCAGGTCCGTTATATGGAGATACCACTTCGATGACGGCGTACCCAAGTTTATATGCCTGGAATGCGTTGATTTTTTTGAATTCGCCTGCTTCTTTGTAAATAGCCACTGGTTCCTTATTTTCTTTTGACTGGTCAATAGCTGCTTGTTTTATTTTTTCCTTTTCTATATCATCCGGCTGAGCCGGTGAACATGATGAACAATTCATGCGGATTTCATTACAAGGCCTGTAGCTGATTCTATTTTATTTTTGAATACTGGTCTAAGGTCTTCATCCAGGTACATTATCTTGAATGGCTTGCTGAGACCAAACATTTTTTCACCATACTTTTTAACCAGCTTTGCAGTCTTTACATCCGCGCTATCCTCGATGATGATATCATTCCTGACATCTATGTATTGGCCGCGATAAAAATCACCGGTATCATGAAGCGTTACCACATCAGTCCTTTGGCCCTTTATTCGTTTTAATGCAATTGTAACAGGTGAATAAGCCGGTTCCCGCTCAGATCCATCGGAATTAATACCCTCGTACATCTGGTCCTGCTGTTTACCTACAAACCCACTGGCTGAATCTTCCAGGGACTCAGCAATGATCTGGTCCGTATCGACTTTCTGAATCCGGTTATATAGTCCTCTGATCGTGCTCATAAAAAAGGCGGCGATTTCTCACCGCCCCGGCTTACTGGGAAAAGGAAAACAGGCTACTAAGAAATAGGTAAGTCGGCTTTTGTCGGTTTCACAGCTTCTTTGCAAAGCTTGTGAGCTTCTTTTAATTGGGCATCTGTTAAGCCATGATGTTTTTCATGATCAACAAATTCCTTTTCTGTCTTAGTAGCTGCCCAGGTTGCATTGAACCTTACATGCTCAAACGGAATAAATTGGTCCATATAAAAATTTTACAATTGAAAAATCGGGTTACTTAACAACAATCACACTAGCAAGCTCAAGACCTGTTATGCCGGCAGCTACCAATGTGGCTACAGTTGGTGGTACCAGTTTAATCTTTGTAGCCGCTGAAAGCGCAGTAAACGCTGTGCTGTCAAAAGTGACTGTTAAGGCCTTCAGTGTGGCATCCACGGCAACAGAAGTAATTGTAAGCGAAGAGCCATAGGTTGCGCCGGTAAAGGCTGTGAAAGTCATTGCCGCAATGGCTGCTGCATGGTCATCGTAGATATCCAGGTCACTGGCCAGTTTTGAAATGGGGATAACCATTTTGATTTTATACACGTTTGAAGCGTGCGCCTGGGGTTCATAAAGCATCACATCTTTCAGGCCATTAAAGTCCCCTGCTGAAGTTGTTGCGGGCAATGTTGCATATGTGCCGCGTTTCTCAAAGTCTTCTACTGACAGGTAAGAAATACTGATAGTACAAATACCTGTAGTTGCGGCATTTCCATCTTCAAACCCGTTACCGGAAACGGTTACATAGACCTGCTCTCCTTTAAAATTGCTGGTATTTACTGTATAAGCAGCAGCGCCTGCGCGATATCCCCAGAAGTTGTTTGCACTATCCAGAGTGAATGCAGGAACAACTTTATCATCCCATGCCAAGTACTTTTGGTACTGGTATAGATTTGTTTCAAAGGAGTATGTGTAAGAAGGTTTCCCCTTACGAAGTCTGCGTTCAGGCCCTAAGGCAAGCTTGCCTTTAGTGTCTGCTTCAGTAGTGACTGCTACCTCATATATTTCCTGTAACGGAAACAGTTTGGCAGAATTACCATTGTTTAAATTACACGCAGTCAGGATTGCGGCCGCTAGTGTATCAGGGTCAGCATACTCTGAAGAAGAAAATTCTTTACTTCCAAGAAATATTTTCTTTGGCGTTTTACGCTTGGTATCGCAAAGGACACCACCTGTATTACCACCAACGAAGCCGCAAAGAGTAGTAGACATATTCTAAATTTTTAAAGTATTGCAAATTTTTGGGTCATATAAGAGTTTCAAATTGATCCTGAAACAATGGACCGGCTGCATGTCAACGATTTTTAATCTATCCTCTCGCCTGCTGCCCGGGTATTCCCTTAGCACATTCTCCAGCCACAGTTCTGTACTGTCAATAGCAAAATCAAAAAGGCCTGAACCAAAGAGCTTTTGTACCTGATTTCTTACCTCTTCATCTGCCCGGTGGGCAATTGCCGGTTTTATTTTTGAGAGGTCCACAAAAAACACCAGGTGGACATCCGTTTTATTCTTTATGTCGAAAGTGGTTTTTGAACCAGTTCCAAAGAAGCTGATTGCCGATAATGTATCATCCCAATAAACTTCCTTGTATTCCTTTTCACCCTCGTAATTCTCAGCTATGTACCCGCCATCTATTTTATTCCTGTAGCACCTTCCATAGCACCTGTATTGATCTGTAACATTCCAAAGGACTGTCAACTTGCTGTGTAGAAAGGTTTGCAGGTTTCGTATTGCTGCGTCTATACCTACCGGGTTACTTTTCTGAATCAGCATATATTAACCGTTATAGCTTTAGCCTTTGGAAAGAATGACAATTTCATTCTTTGAAGCTCTTTATCAATCTGCTTCTTTAGGCCTGTTGTGTGTGGGCTATCACTGATCGCAGCCACTCCATTCAGGTCAAGCTGTGCGCCGGCTGCTGAGATGTTGTCTTTCAGGATCCTTTCTGTACTGTTACTTCTCGTGTTGTAAAGGATCTGTTCAACGATCTGTGCAGCCATTTGCAAGCCAATTACGTTATCAAACAAAGCTGCTTTGCGAACGATCTGCCAGGTATGATCACGAAAAACAGACACATGCAGGTTCATTCCAAAAGTATATCCGCTGTACCTTACCTGGTTCCTTTCCCAGTCGTATCCTGCAAGCTTGTTACTCTCGAAGTAATCCCAGCCATAACAAGCGCCTGAAGAAGAACATCCTTGTTCCCAATAAGCTTTTGCTGATCCGATATCAGATTGGAAGTAACCAATGTAAAAGGCACCTCCCTGGTTGTTTGAACTGATGTAGTTCAGCACGATATCAGATAGACCAATCACTGTTTGCGAATTAGCAACTGTAGTTACTGATATAACTGCAAGGGGCGCTTTGATCGAATCATTGAAAACATACAGGTTGAAGGTGATGGCAGAATCAAAGTAAAGCGATATGCTATCCACCTGTACCGCTAAATCAGGCGCAGGGAGAACGTTAATTCTTATCCCCACAAACTGACCCTTGTTTTCAATTAACTGATCATTGACCACCAGACTGCGTTTAAACAATAACCTTTGATCTATGTATTCAGGGTTATCAAAGACACCATTTAAGCATCTCATGATAATACCACGCTGTAAAGACTCCAGGTAAGTATTCAAAGAACTATCGGAGGCTGCGACTTCCTCCATTACGCTTTTCAAATTCGATATCGTGGCCAGTGCGTGGAAATCCTGGTAAACCCGGTTTCCTTTCGCCATAGTATTGATACTCGTTAATACCGGGCTTCCGCTGATAGTTGGTTGCCTCCATCCTATCCGGCCGTATAAGGCACTGATGACCTGGCTGTAATTAAAGCCATTGGTATAGGACGTTTGACCGGTCCCGTAACTAACTCCGGTAAGATGGATGTAAAACCTTTCACCGGCCTGAAACAGGATGCCTCCGAGCAACTGGAAACCACCTAATGATAGCAAACCCCATTTATCATAATCGTATGTCCCGTATCCGGCCTTTTCTATGTATACTCCCTGACCTGCAATAACAGGTACAGGGCACTGTGATGTGCCAGCAACAGGATCATATGGACCCCCACGGCCTACGACAATTTCAATGGGCTGCATTAAAAAGAACTATTTAATCGTGCTTATGCAGCACGTAGTAAAATCTTAGCGCTAATACCTCCGTAGATGCAATTGTGCCCACGTTTCTAACCTGGACTTTGTAATACACGTACGTTGGATCGATCTTATTAAACCACACTGATTGCGCTGCAGCCGAATTTGCGAATGCAGTAGCCGAATCCGTGAGATTATATGTAACTCCATCCTGACTTGAATAGAGGTAGGCCTTTGCCGTTATCGTACCAGAGACCTTTAAGGCGTTCACCTGGATACCAAGTGTAGCATAGCCGGCTGTGGCAGTGATTACTTTAGTTACCGTGTCAAGCGCAGCTGATGTACTTATTGTATCACCGGCAATCAAAGGAAACAATGTCGCCCGCTGGGCCATGGTTGAACATGCAATTCCAACCGCCAACAGGAGAAAGAAGAACTTTTTCATTATTAAAAATTTTAGTTGGAATTAAGATGCCTGAGCGAATTCAACGATGACAGAATCAGTTCTGTTGGTAGTGTAGTTCAACGGCGCCTTGTTGTAAGACGTATCGAACGATACCTCGAACTCCATCTGCACATCCTGGGTATCACCGTTTGAAGCACTGGTATCAGCACGTTGTGCGTATCCATGAACAGCAAAAGTGTAACCCATGAAGCTGAAGGTGCCGTAACCACCAACGTATGAATTGTAATCACCGAACCCAGTCCGGTTCTGTTTAGGAATCCAGTTAAGGGCCCCCACCTGGCCTTTTGGCATTGCCAGGATGATACCACCATCGTAGTTGGCATCAGTCAATTCAACGCTCTCAACAATGCTCTGACCAAGGAACTGGAATGCCAGGTTGTTCTGGTTTCCTGCACCCTGTGCAGCGGCGTATTCGGCATTAATGAAATTCAGGGAATCAGCGATGATATCCATCTGAGTACTGAAGTAGTTCTGCTTCATAACGGATTTTACACGCTGATAAAAAGTTGTGAGGTTGGCAGCATCAATCTCTACTGCATCATTGGCAGCATTGAATGTGGCGCCTTTAAGCGTTGGCTGCTGCGTAGCACGTTGCGCACGCAGGTAAGCAATTGACTCTGTTTCTTTATCCTCCAGTACGTTCATACAGGCCTGCTCAAACTTATTGGCAAGCACGGTATTGAAGTCAAAAAGTGATTTGTCCAGCAACTTTAAGCTGATCGAAAATTTGTCTGACTTGGTTGTCCATGCCAGTGTTACTTTCTGACTGTCATCGATTGTACCAGTGTGATTATGCGTGCGGGTAGATCCGGAGTTACGCTTTGTCCTGGTCAACAGGTGTGCTTCTATAGCACGATCTTCGCGGGTGCGAAGTGTTTCAGCTCCTACTACTAAAAAGTCGCTGTTTGCGGCCAGTAGTCCGAATGCAGGAGTGGGTTTCATACGCAATTCGGGAGCTTCGTATTTTTTATTGAGCAGCATCTGTGCTGTCAATAAATTCGACACATCAAAATTTGCCATTTGAAAAGAAAAACTTAAGAGAGAATTATGTCCACGCACCTTGGGACGATACCTTGCGGACGCACCTTGCCGCTAAATCCTACCGAAGTCCACGTACCTTGGGGCTTCTTAACAAACCGAGAGGTTTGTCTGGTGTAAAGTTAAAAACTCTTTTTTCAATCTGCCAAATTTATTTTCATAAAATTCTGAACTTTCAATATTTGGCACAAAAAAACCGCCCAGGCATTGCCCCGGACGGTCTGGCATTCACAGGCGCAGCGTTAACTTGCCATGTCGAAATCCTTATTTTCTTTTACAGCGGCATTCACAGCATCAGAGAACTCCTGCCCTTGCAGGTTCTTACCCTGATCAGTAAATTGCTTTTTGAGTTCTGATAGCTTCACAGCCTTAGCTCCTCCAGGGGGTTTATCACCACCTCCTCTTCCACCTGGTTGTGGCCCCCCGGCTTTAATTAGCTTCTTTTCCACAAGGAAACCATCCACTACATCCTTTACAGGTACAGGCTCACCCAGCTTATCTACAAGCTTAACGCCTCCCTTATACCCTACAATGCCCTTTTCCTCTTTCTTGAATTCATAGCCGTTGAAGTTCATGTTATGGATAACTTCATCAGGAGTAAATGCAGGACCTTCTTCACCTGGTTGCGGGATATACTTATACAACTCGCCATTTATTTTTACACCAGCTACTTCCGTTTCCTTGTCTGCTAGCTTCTTATCCTGGGCAGTAATTGTGTTTTGCAATGTTTTTACCTGGCCCTCCAGTTCAAGTACTTTTTTATCAGGTGTGATCTTAGCATCTTCCAGAGCTTTCTTAGTTACAAAGTCTACAAGCTCGGTAATTGTCTTACCAGGAAAGTCAATACCTGTTTTTGTTTTCACTTCCTTAATCTCCATTTCCACACCTGCTTTCTTACCGTTTGCATACTCATTATTTTTCAGTACTTGTAATTCTGCATCCGTATATGGCGCTATGCCATCCGGAATAGCGAAATCAACTTCAGCCGGTTCTTTGATCGCCTTTTCCAGTTCGTCGGGTTTTGTCTTAGTAAGCTCTGCGAGCTTCAGTATAGTTTCCTTTTTCAGTGCCATTTTATGGGTTTGTTTGTTGAATAAAAGGTATTTCAGTAAATATAGATACTGGAGGCATAGACCTTCCTGTAATTGATAGCCAGATAACACCGGTATGCTGGATCTGTTCCAAATCCTCTTTAGATAACTTCCAGCATGAAATGATTGCCGGCATCTCAGTACCAGCTTCATCTATTTTCACATTACCACAATGGACCCGTAAATCAGAACATTGCTCATCTGTCCATCCTGCGGGCTTCTGGAATGTAACATTTGCTTCAGGGAAATCAATGGGTAACATGCATTATCGATTTTTCTTTTGGTGTTAGTTTAATGTTGCCAAATTTACCAGGATGGTCCTTAATCGTTTTGTGATAAGCGCTTAAGATGTTATCAAATTCCTCCTCATTAAACATTGTAATGAAACTACTACGCGATTTCATTACAATGACCGTCCCTTCATTGAAGCCGGGATAGAAGTATTCAATTTCATCAGGAAGTATCCTAGCTGTGACTTGTTTTTCCTTGCCTTCGCTATTACCAATAACGATAGGCAGCTCTAAGAATGGTCGCATAAGCGATTATTCAGGTAAGAAATACATGATCACATGGTCGTGTCTTGGAGAATTCAGAGCAGCATTGTTAAGTGTTTCAACTTCCTGCTCTGTAATTTTAACACATGGCCGCAACTTCTTTAGCTTCACGGGTTCACGACTTGTCTCTTTGTTTGCGCTATCACGGTTGACCTTAACCTCGCATTTCCACTCTTCATAACCAGTGGATTTCTTTATTTCAGCGGCGCTACCTGCATCACCGGTAATCGCTGTAACAATTTCGTTTATTTCAGCAACGGTATACTTTTTATCATCCTGTGCCAATGCTTCTTTCAATTCCTCATTGGTCATCACGTTGTCAGTAAACTGGGGCTGATACTTTGCTAAAGCTGCCTTTTTTCTTTGCGCGTTCATAATGAAAATTTATTTAGGTTAAAAATTAAGCTGCTGGTAATGGAATTGGTTTTGGACCAGGTACTGGAGTTTCTTTCACCACCATTTTTGCAGCATCTGCCTCACTAACTCCAAAGAGTATTTGAAGAATATTACGCTTGCTCTGCATATCAATACCAGGATCAGCGACAAACAATTGCAATGCCTGCGTTCCTCCTACACCCAGCTTTACAGCCAGAGGCGTACTGTCCTTGTTTAAATCATCTTGTTGGGATTTAGTAATCACGAAATTTGTCAAGTCCTGTTTCAACTGATCCACAGTACTTACAATAAGGTCGGCTTCTGTTTTGGTGGTTCGCCAATCGAGGAAATTTGTCTTTCGTAATTTCTCAAATGGGGAGACTGGCCAATCCTTAATTTCCTCAATGGTGTTGTGGATGAATGGCTCAACATCTTTAAGCTTCACCAGGATGGTGAGCTTTACAGGATCTGTGGCATATTTGGCTTCATAGTATTCGGTGAGCAGATCATTAAGTACTTCCTGTGATGCACCATCTTTCCTTGCACTGCTGTACTTTTCCCATATCACATCAGGCCCTTCGATCATGTAGCGCCGTCCATAGTTCACAGAACTACCGCCATACGTCATCATCACCTGCAGGCGAATTACATTATCCAGGATAAACTTATGCCTGAGCTCTGCCATTTCTGATATGGGGTGCAACCGGTCCGCCTGTGGCTTGATCTCATCCATAACCTCAGTAGCAGTCTTTGCAGTAGCATCACCACTGATGGACATTCCCTGAGTGCGCACGCGCGATTGTGTACCCCACACTGTAACATTCATCAGGTCCTCGAGCAACTGGATATCAGCTGTAGCGATTTCATGAAAAACTTTATCAGGAGAGATGTAACCTGCCACATCAGGAGTAACAACAATATCTTCCTGACCTGCTTCCTTCTTTGGGTATGGCAACAACTTTACATCAGACACTTTAGTCATTGCAGTTTTACCTGTTCCCTTGCAATCGGTACAGACCACACCGCCATTCCAGCCCGTTCCTTTACATGAATTACAGTCATCGGCATATTCGTAGTATTTTGGAAACCCATGTAAAAAGTCATGTGTGACCTTTATAGATCCTTTCAGAAGAAACTGAGCAGCGAGTTCCATGACCTCATCATACAGGGATAAGTAGCAATACTCCCTGTTAGGATCAACTATATCGGAATTAATCATTGCCGGCACTTCCCCAAAAAAGTTTTTTAGCGTCAATTCCTGTAAGACCGTAATCTCTTTGTCCTGCCTTTTCACATAGTAGTCAAACGCATCATCAACAACACGGTAAATCGTGTCCTTTTCATCCAAGCCTGCTGCTTTCTTTTCTGCTTTGGTAACGTTGAAAACAACATATTCTAGCTTGTTACCTTTGGGCAGGTAATCGTATACCGAGGTGATAGAGACGTATGTGGGGTATACAAAACTTTTCCCTGACTTCTTTGCAAGGATGGCCTCCTGCATAGGAAGCATTTCAAGAAAGATGATACCAAATGGATCATCAAGGGTATGTGGCTTCCAATAACTTTCTACCCACTTACGGATGGATTGCCCGTTGCGTACGTCCTGGGATAATTGCCTCGCTAATTTGTCCTGGGCTTCTGAAAGATTGTAGTATATCGATCCACCGCGTGCTGAGAAAACCTTGTCTATGGGCCTTCCAAGGCGCGAGAACAGGTCTTTATTAGATTTAGTGTATTTCACCCGTAGTTTCTTCAGCGCGTCCTTTTCATACCCTTCTATTTGTTCCAGGTGGTTATCAAGGTCTTCACCGTACATGTGCATACGAAGCCGCTTGTTATACTCGCATCCCCTGTTAACAATAGCCCGGTTAGGGTTATCCAGTAAAATGTTTTTAATCTGTGTTAGATCAAGTATCATGATGCTGCCCGTTACTTATACGGGAAAGCTTTTATGTTATGCTGCTACACTGCCAGTTCGTCTTTTGAATAATTCGAAATACATTCCCATTAGTAGCATATCCAGGTAGTCGGGGGACCGCCCCAGTAAGTCCTTCATCTCTTCTTTGGAAATTATCCGCTTACGTGATTCATCGGCATCAACATCTTTAGCTTTCAATACTCCTATTTCCTCGATAATCTTTTGCCGTTGTTCATCTGTGCAAATAATTTTTATCTCGCGTTTGTTTATTTTCTCTGCTAACTTATACCCACATTCGCTTTTAAGGTTGGCAAACTCTTTTATGTCAATTGCCTTTGCACCTCCATGAAACTCCTTAATGCCTATCAGGTAACTCTCCAGGTACGATCCAAGACCATCACTGTCAACAACAGTTTTGGAATGCGGTACATGATCGGCCAGCATCACAGTTTTCACATCGCTCTCAATCTCCTTACCGGTGGAATAGCCCTTGTCAACCGGTATCCTCACCACCATACCAGCCCAGCTTCCTACTACGAACCGGTCCCTCCCCTTCATTGCCAGGTCAGCGCTGATCCGCTTCTCACCTATGGGCTTCACATGATCATTGGTGAACATGTCAGTGATCGCGTCAAACTCACACAGCGCGGCAGGATCGTCATCGTAATCCCAGTTACCGAGCAAAAGCCTTTCCCTTTTCGATTTATCAGACAGACTTTTCAGCTGCTCCAGGTACGTTGATTCAATGGCCGGGTTGTCCTGGACAAATGCCTGTATAAACTTTTTCTTTTCTTCCAGCTTCTTTAGCTTCCAGGGCGTAAAGAATTCGTAATACAGCCAATTCTTTTTGGGGTTACAGGTAATGAACAAAATTGGCCTGATGCCGTAATGGTCATTCAGATGCCTTCCTATACGGGATTTCAGCGTATCATACGCCCCGAAATGAATCTCACCCGCTTCTTCTATCCAACCGCCTGTGTACTCGAAAGACCCAAAGCGTTCATACATCGGATCTTTGGGGTAGTAGGCCAGATCAATGAAATCAATCCTGCTACCGTTGGCAAATAGCAGGTAGTGATCCTTGTCCTTGTACTCTACCCCTTCTACACCATAGGCCTTGAATACCTTGTAGAAAGTTTCCAATGTGGCGCCACGCAAATCTTTCAGCGTGTCACGACCGACAAACCACCTGGTACCCGCAAAGCATTCAGACATGAAAGTCAGGTAAGAAGCGCCGGTCCATGACTTGGCACCACCAGCAGCACCGCCATACAGTACTTCCCTTGAAACCCCTTTGGTGAGTTCCCATAGGGCCTGTTCCTGTTTTAGGTTCTTACCTTTATCAGTAACCGTAATAAAATCAAAATCGCCTAACTCAAAGAGCTTCTTTTCTATTTCGATCAGTGGTATGTTGAGCAGATCAAGTGCATTACTCATTTAACCACTTTTTTCTTCAGTGCCAATAACATTTTCAGGTCTGCCTGCGACAGACCAGCAAGGTTAAAATTGTTCACTACAGGAGCTTCACTGTACAAGTTGAAATGCTTCGCCAGCATCTCCAGGGCCTTTGGCTTATCCCATAGCTTAGCTTTCTTTGTGCGGATAGTAGTACTACCGCCCAATAGTTCATCGAAAAATGTTTTCTCTTCCGTGTCAATACCGGCTATAACTGCAGCGATACCATCATCCCAGTCACCGGGGCTTTTTAACGAGCCATCTTCGTTGAATACTTTCCTGACATCAGCAAAAGCAATCCTGCCAATTTCAAGCATGGTCCTTTCCTGGGTGATCTCCATTTTGGAGGCAGTTTTCTTGAACCGGTTTGCTAAGTACAGTTGTATTTCAGGTTTCTTCAGGAGGTCATGGGCCTGGGAATAAGCTGTTTTTTTCGAATAGCCTGCCCGTATCGCTGCCTGGGTAGCGTTGTAGTCAATGAGGTATTCCTCGCAGAATTTTATTTGCTTGTCGTTCAGGTCCACCGGAAACTATTTTGTTTCAAGGTCAATGTAAAATTATCTGAAATTTCGATATATTCAAAACTTTCTGAAACTCAGGTCTTCAAAACCCTTACCCGGAGCTTCCATGAAAGCTTTACCGGTTTTTTGTCAGTATCACTCCAGCAATCACGTTTTCCCGAAAAATGCACACCTGAATACGAATAGGCCATCGTATGGAATTCTTTCTTTCGATGCCGGAAATAGATAAAGTCAGGTAACTGCTTCATGGAGTAACATTTTCCAACCAGGATATTTTGTCTTTCAAGGATCATTGAGATGTTTTAACTTTCTTTTTGTTTTTCGGAATTATAACTTCCGCTTTTGTCATTATCTCATAGACAATCGCTTCACCCTTTTTAGAGCTGGTCTTTTTCACATAAAACCGGGATCCGAATTCCCGCCCCGTACTTCTCTGTATCATGGCTGCAAGTGCGCGGCTGGCAATTTTAAATCCTTTGTCGTAGGTCACTGTAAAACCATCCGGATCATTGTTGATAAACATTGACCAGGATGCACCATCGTTGTCAAAATGGATAAACTTTTCCTTTGAAATACCTAAAAAATGGCAAACCTGTTTTGGAAAATAAATATACTTTTCCATCAGTGTTAAGTATGTAATTCCTTTGGCTCTTCTGCTGGCAATAATTTCCGGGTGTGTTTTATTCACTATCATGCTGCTGTTTTATATTTCTGAATCATAGCCTTCACTGCTTTCATAAGCATTTCCTGCCCGTTTGCTTTACTGTCAAGTGATTTTATAACTTTCTCATCCATAGTACCCATTGCTACCAGGTGGTGGATTATAACATTCCTTACCTGGCCAAGCCTGTGTAACCTTGCAATGGCCTGCTGGTACAATTCAAGACTCCAGGTAAGCCCAAACCAAACAATGATGCTTCCACCTTCCTGCAGATTTAATCCGTGTCCTGCGCTTCCGGGATGGGCCAAAAGGACACTTATCTTTCCATGGTTCCAGTCCCTGATGTCACCTGCATTTTTCAGGATCCGCGGCTGGTAATCTTTCAGTCGTTTCAGGATTCTTTCCAGGTCATGCTTGTAAGAATAAAACACCAAAACCGGTTGGCCATTTGCAGTATCGATTATTTCTTCCAGGGCATCCAGCTTTTCCTTGTGCATTTCATGCCAGCTTTTATCATCTGCATACACGGCGCCATTGGCGAACTGTAGAAGCTTTGTAGTCAGCGCGCCGGCATTGATAGCTGTAATCTCTTCAGCATCTGCAATTGCAAGGATCTGCTCTTCCTCAAAATCATCATATTTCTGCTGTATTTTCTCCGGTAACCTGATGTTGACATACCGGTTGATCCGCTCTGGTAGCTGCAGGTAATCTGATGTTTTCATGGATATACAGATGTCACCAATTTTGTCATAGATCAGTTTCTCATAAAAATCTTTTCCCAATAGGCTGTCAGTTGTGTTTTTCATCACCTCGTAGCCTCCAAACATGGTGTAGCTTTTGGTGAAGTACTTTGCCCTGTAACCGGTTAAATTATCTCCCAACCTTTCGCCCCTGTCAAGCAGGTATACCTGTGACCACAGATCAAGCAATCCGTTGGGTGCCGGGGTTCCCGTAAGGCCCACTACCCGCCTGACAAGTGGCCTCACTTCTCGCAACGCTTTGAAACGCCTGGTGTCAGCTGATTTGAAACTGGATAATTCATCCACCACCATCATGTCATACGGAAAACCAGTACAGTAATGGGCTGTCAGCCAAACTACGTTTTCCCGGTTGATCACGTAGATATCTGCTTTAGCCCTTAACGCCTGCAATCGCTGCTTTTCTGTTCCCAGTACCAGTGAAATCTTCAGATGCTTCAGGTGATCCCATTTTTGTGCTTCAGTGGTCCACACATCTTCAGCTACACGTTTAGGGGCAATCACCAACACTTTACTGATCTCGAATTCCTGGTACATCAGCTGGTCTATCGCTGTAAGGGTGGAAACGGTCTTACCCAGGCCCATTTCCATGAATAGGCCGGATCCTCCGTAACGGATGATATGCTCGGTTGCATGTTGCTGGTATGGGTATGGGGTGTATTTCATATCGCTATTTCTTTGAAAAACTGATCCAGTAATTCCTGCCTGTCAATCACCCGGACTTTGAACCCAAGTTTTTCCAGGTAAGGCAAAACAATTTTCTGCCGTGGTGATAAAGTCTTGCCCGTTGTTTTAGTTTCAACAAACCAGATCCTTCCGCCCGGCATCAGAACTATCCTGTCAGGAAAACCGGTAAAGGCAAGGACAAAAAACTTTACGGCAATACCTCCCAGTTTTTTCACGCCTTCACGAAGCTTTTTTTCAATTAATTTTTCATTCATGATTTTTATGTGTTTTTACCAAAGAACAGCAAGAACAGCACGTGTGTATAATGTGCGCGATTAAAGAGAATTAAGTCGTATATGTGTTCATTATTATTTATTTTACTACTTCTTTATATAATTTGCTGTATTTGCTGTTCTTTCCTTTGTAACTATTATCCAGACTGCATTTAATCGGGACAGCAGAAGCCTTTTTCTGGCATGTGTTGCTGTCTTGCTGTTCTTTTGATTGGGACAGCAGGACAGCAAGGACAGCTGCTATTTTTCGTTTGCTGTCCCGGCAAAAACCTCATCATTTTCAACCTTTTTATACATAATTTGTTTGCCAAATTTTGCAACTGTACTACGTGATTTTAAACGCCTCCATCCAGGCATGTTTTCCATGATCTGGTGAATGAATTTTGTATTAAAACCGTTAAGGTCTTTTGACTTCCCTTCAAAAAGTTCCGTCCATATTTCGGCAGCACTTATTCTATCCCTTTTTACAACTCCAACAGGTAACAATTCATTAACTCCTTTGACAAAATTCCTTTTCTCATGCATTTGCATTTCCTGCCATGTTTCAGGAACCGGTTTTTCCAGGTATTCGTAAATAAGTATTGCTCTTTCATCCATCTCTGTATGCTCTCCCTGTATAATATTCGCTGCGGCTTCTAAAGCAGGGCTCAAATAAAGCGGCTCTCCCTTTTTATATAATACCATTGCTTCTGCCCAGATAAGGGAAATTTCAGCTTCAGTGAGGTGCCTGAATACATCCTTTGTAGGTTTCCTCTGGAGTATATCGACTGGCCAGAACCTCCTGTTACCCGATTTATCACGCAGGAAGTCGGCATTATTAGTTGTACCGAATATTACGCAATGCCTCGGAAAAGTCTGTACGTGCTCCCCATACGCCGGGCGGTATTTATCCTGTTTGCAGGTGATAAAGGTTTTTATTTTATTCACATCGGTTTTTGACATACCAACCATTTCACCAATCTCAAGCAGCCATACGCCCCTTACCTGTTCTTTACCTTCCTTACCTCTTTCCAGCATGCTTAAATCGAAATTGTCTGAAAACCAATCCCCGCCCAGTTTATTGATCAAAGTGCTTTTTCGTTTTCCCTGTTCACCAACCAGGGTAAGCATGTAATCGAACTTTATACCGGGCTCATATATCCTGGCAACAGCAGCCACTAACATCTTCCGGGTAACAGCTCGGGTGTAATCGGTCTCAGCAGCCCCCATGTAATCAATTAACAGAGTATCCAGGCGCGCAACTCCATCCCATGCAATAGAGCTTAAATAGTCCTTGATAGGGTGAAAAAAATATTTTCCACAAAAAACGCTAAGTGCTTTTTTTAATTTTTGAGTGAAGATTCCATATTTATGTTCGAGGTGGTATTCAATGTAATGATCATCACTATCTTTAAGGAAACGGGATATATGCGTTACCTTTCTCCAGGCAATGCTTTCTTTAATGAATACTGCCTGCTGAGCGAATTCGTCGTAGGAGATTTTACCTTTGAAAATGGGGTCATTCTCCAGGATTAGTAGTATGTTCTTAATAGTGTTCTGATAGTCGCCTTTGCGATTTACATCCATTTTTTCCATCCAGCTTTCATCGCCTGGGTCAGATGGCTGCGGCTCATTCAGATCTATACCAGCAAAATCATCAACTGCCTCACCGACCTTTTCTAGACCCACCTGCTTTTTAACTTTATTGTCCGCCATTGCAAATTCCTCCATGGCCAGGTGCGAAGGCATTTTGTGTATCGGTGTATTGCTGCCAGCATCTTCATCACGGAGTCCGAACTTATGCAGGCGCACCAGGTCAAAAGCGTTGGAGAGTTTGCCGCTGACGGGGTCTGTACCATGGTGACTGTAAGCATATTTGTTTTCATACACTACAAGGCCAGCAGAGGTGCTTCCTTCTTTGTATGTAAAGCGATCGGGTAAATCACAGGGAGAATATACATCAGCTAAAAACGTCTCTATTGCCTCCGTAATACTGTAGGTCCGGCAAAAGGCGCCGACAATTCCATTTTTCTCCAGGGGGTCGCCCTGCTTTTTAATGCTGCGTTGTATGATTGTGTTATACCGTTCACTCACCGGCCATTCACTGGAGTCTTTCCAGTCCCGGTATGAGGCAAGGATAGCATCAGCGTTCATCCACTCACCGTCCTGGTACTGGTACTCGAACTCACCATCTTTTGCAGTGGATGGCCAGTACATCAGTCGTTCCGGTTGAAAGGTCGTGTGATCGAAGTAATCGATACCGATAACGCCTGCGATCCTGCGGCCGATAGCTACATATTCATCAGCGAACACAGGCCGGTCCAACGGAACGATCAGCCTGTACCTGGGCGATTCACCGCAGTGCTTATGAGTAGAATACAGTACAGCGGCATTACCGTATAGCATGGTGAAGTCATCCCAGATATCCGCTTTGGCAAAATCGATATCCAGTGTGATCAATTGCCGGTGAGCGATGCTTCCGGCTTTTCTTCTGCCGCCGCTTAAGTATCCACCGACAAAACCACCTATGTCTTTAATCTCATCCTGCCTGTCCTTCTTTGCTGACAGGTATTCCCTATATAACTCAGCGGTCCTGTGTGTGCCTGAGAGCTTCTGCACTAATTCAGACCACTGCATTTCTTTATTCTTCCAGTTAGTTTCCCGGCGGTTACGGCCAACAGCAATATCAACAGCTCCGTCATGGAGGATAGTTACATTCATCAGGTTATTAATTCCAAGGGTTTTTCAAATAAGTTTTCTACGAACAATTCCCATGGAGTACGGACAGGATAAAGTCAATTTTTATACAAGGGACATACCCTTTTGATACGCATCACTTATTTCCATAAAAACATTTGCGTTACCGCCTGCATCCGGATGATGGACTTTTACAAGGTTCCTGTATGCTGTGATAATCTCATTCTTGCCGGCATTTTGGTTAACACCCAGTATTTCGTACCATTCTTTTACTTCAGGTAAAGCTTTAAATCCGGTGAAAGCTCTTTCTATAAATTCGCTTACTCCCCATCTTTCCATGCCGCGCAGAGCTTCAATGCCTTTACCCAAAGCGTAGATATTTTCCCATGGTCTTCCATAATTATCACAGCACATTGATACATCAATGCCGTTATATTTGAAATAAACTGCAACACCGGGGTCATCTATCTTTGTAGCAGACATATCGGAATACAGGTATCCGTCCTTCCTTACGGGCACATTGGAGCTGAGAATTACTTTAGTTGCACCCATTAAATGAAGCTCCTTTCGCAGGAATATCTGGGCGTTCTCTGGGGTTTGTTTAAAAAGTGAATTGATCCTGGATTTTGTCCTTTTATAGCCTAATGGCCAGTGTAAGGGGTATGCTTCTATCATTATTTAGATTTATATTTTTCAAACCGGTTAAGAAAAAAGTCCTTTGATTTAGCAATCGTCATGTACTTAATATTAGTGGTCGATTTGCCCAGCATCAGGCAATCCCACTCCAGTTGCAACATCAACTGATCCACCCGGTGAACTTCAGCGGGTAACGGGAATTGAAAACCAAACTTTTCGGCAATGATCTGCATTAGCTTATCCTCTATTTCCTTATAATTTGAAAGTTTTTGCTTTATTGGACGCGGTATATCAAGCAGGTATGCTTCACTGGCATCATGCATTAAAGCAGATAGCTTATTGGCGGCATCCACCAGGTTGCAGCAATAAGCGCTGTGCTGGGCCACAGAGTAATAAACAGGTAAATGCCCCCCGAACCGGCATTGATGCGATAAGGCATGTGCTATATCCTCAATGCAGATCATATCGTGCGTTGGTTCAAATACATTTACATACAGACCTGTAAAGGTCCTTATACAATCAGGGA
>DATLCB010000081.1:0-5645 GCA_035526625.1 Chitinophagaceae bacterium | reverse complement strand
CGTACGCGGTTCATACTTGACTGGTTTACCAACCATGCTACCCGCTATCCTCACCGTTTGTTTGATTATCACCGGCAATTACTCACGGAAGGCATGTTCGAAGCCTATAATCAATGGCTGTTTGGACCCGTTGATAACCTGGCGGCTTATGATAACTGGACAAAGACCCATACAGAAGAATACAACAACTTCAGCACTTTCCAGAAAAGCCGGGTATTCCGTATGCCCGCCAATCAATATTACCAGGTCAATTAAATTATCACAGCTTATAGGCTAGTAGGGTTCGGCTAGTAGGGTTCAGCAAGTGGCTAGTAGGTTTAGAATTTGAGACAGTTCGCCTACTAGCCACTTGCTAAACCCCTACTAGCTTTTTTTTATGTTTCCTTTTTTGACTAATTTGTTTGTTGCTTAACGATTGCATCATGGCGGACCCAAAAAGATTATTTGATTGTATTGCTTACCAGCTTGACAAAGGCGTTCTACCAGATATGCTGGCCGGTAAAGCTGCGGGTCAATGGAAGAAATATAGCACCCGCGAAGTGGCTGACACGGTGAACCAGTTAAGCGCAGGTTTGCTTGCTACAGGGATCGGACCGAATGATATGAGCGTTGAAGGAAGGGATAAAGTAGCTGTGCTTTCCAAGAACCGGCCAGAATGGATATTAGTCGATCTTGCTGTGCAACAGATCGGCGCATTGCTCACGCCGGTGTATCCCACTATCAATGTAAATGAACTGGAATTTGTACTGAATGATGCGCAGGTAAAGATCGCTTTCGTGAATGACGAAGATAGTTTCCATAAAGTGATGAGCATCCGCGACAGGGTTCCCTCACTTAAGGAAGTATTTACTTTCGAACACGTGGCGAATGCAAAACACTGGAAAGAGGTCGTGGCATTAGCTACTCCTTCATTGCTGGATAGCATAAAGTCTATTTCGGACAGGATACAGTATGAAGATGCCGCTACTATCATCTACACATCGGGAACTACGGGTACTCCCAAAGGGGTAATGCTCAGCCATCGCAATATTTTATCCAATGTACTTTCTTCGAGCCCATGCTTTCCACCGGGCGAAAATCTGAAAGCGCTGAGTTTTCTCCCGCTCAACCATATTTTTGAACGGATGGTTACCTATCTCTACCTCTTTAACCGTACGGCGATCTATTATGCAGAAAGCCTGGAGACCATTGGAGACAACCTTAAAGAAGTTAAACCAGATATGTTCACCACGGTCCCAAGACTCCTCGAAAAAGTGTATGACCGTATCATGCAGAAAGGAAATGAGCTGACAGGCATCAAGAAGAAATTGTTTTTTTGGGCGCATGGACTGGCCGAAAAATTCGAGATCAATTCCAAACAGGGTGGCTGGTATAATTTCCAGCTGGACCTTGCCAATAAGATCATCTTTAAAAAATGGAGAGAAGGCCTTGGGAATAATTTGAAATGTATTGTAAGTGGAGGCGCAGCCTGCCAGGTAAGATTGATCCGGATATTTACCGCTGCCCGCATCCCTATCATGGAAGGATATGGTCTGACTGAAACATCACCCGTCATCTCTGTTAATCGCTTTGATGAAGAAGGAAGGAAGTTTGGAACTGTCGGTCCCTTGATAGAAGGAGTAGAAGTTAAAATTGCAGAAGATGGAGAGATATTGAGTCGCGGCCCTAATAACATGATGGGATATTACAAACGACCCGATCTTACTGCTGAAGTGATCACGCCTGATGGGTGGTTCCATACCGGGGATATCGGTATGATGGTCGATAACCATTTTCTCAAAATAACCGATCGTAAAAAAGAGCTTTTTAAAACAAGCGGCGGCAAATATGTGGCCCCATTACCTATCGAGAATAAATTAAAAGAATCCCCTTTTATCGAACAGGTAATGCTGGTAGGTTCGGAAAGAAAATTTGTAGGCGCCCTTATCGTACCTTCTATTCCTAACCTGAAGGATTGGTACCGGAAGAATGGGATGACCTTCTCCTCGGCTGAAGACATGATACGTGATCCCAAAGTGATCGAACTCTTCAAAGAATTAGTAGAAAGCTTCAATAAATATTTCAATCATGTTGAGCAGGTGAAAAAATTCGAGCTGCTGGCCCATGAATGGAGTATCGATACAGGTGAAATGACACCTAAGCAGTCGCTAAAACGCAAGGTGATCATGGAGAAATATCGCGATGCCATCGAAAGGATCTATCATTAAGCAGCATTTTTATTTTCAGTCCTGTCATAGCTGTATGAAGAAGCTATTATACACTGTCATACTCGCTGCTATTATCACATTCAGTTTTTCCTGTAAAAAGTCCGGCATCGCGTCGAATGTTCCTTCCTGCATCCGGAAAGGCATTAAAACAGAAATAGATAACCCTCATTCGACTGTGGGTACGGTGAATGAATATTTATTCCAGGGAAGACTGGTCTATGGTTTTGATAATAATGCCGGTGGTATGGCGGATGGTGATATGGAAATAAAAGACGGGAATTGCAATACGGTCTGCCGGGTAGGAGGATTTGGCGGGCCTTCTGTAAATATGTGCAACGGGGAAAATTTTTTCCAGGCAGCTGTGCTCAAAAGAAATATCTGGACAAGATAGAAGTGATCATTTATCCCTCCCGGCTGAATCTCTTTTACCTCTCTCCCTTTGCATCATTTTCTGCATGAAGGTGTCGAACTTCGGCTGTTGTTCCGCCGTAAAAAGATTTCTTATCCTCCGGAAATGGGCAAGGGTGAATTTATCGAGTTCTGCCCGTTTGGCCGCGACGCGGTTGCTATAAACATCGATGAGGCTGTCACTCACATTTGCTTCTTTTGAAAGCGCAAAGAAAGCCGTCTTTGCTACGCGGACAGAATCGAAAAGAGGCCTTACATTTTTAAAATGTTCTTCTTTGAGTTGCTTGTATTCGGTTTGCTGCTGCTCTGTCATGTTCAGTTCTTTTACCATCATCTCGACCGGATCTTTGCGAACAGAATGCTTATCCCTGCCTTTCTTTTTGCCCATGAGGATGAAGGCAACCAGTGCTATGTTCGCAATCAGTAGCAAGACCACTGCAATGGTCAATATCTTATTATTATTTCTCATTCCTATTTATCCTCATTTAGATCATAAAGACTGCTGACATCATTCAGATTATATTCAGCAGCGAGAGACTGGATCGATTCACCTTCGGAGGCAGCAACAACATCTCCTGAATTATTTTTCAGGATCACGGCAGCATTTACCACCAGCACCAATACAAGGGCCGCAAATGCATACGCTGGTCTGAGGATACGGGAACGAACAGGTGCGGGTAAAAGATCTTTTTCCATCCGGGCCTTTAACCTGGTGTAGAAAAACTCAGGCGCTGCTGCCCGCTTCACCCCATCCAAACTGTTGAGGATCTCTTCGATTTTCTTGTTGTTTTGTATACTCATTTTACATCCATTTTGACGTGAACATTGTCTAAAACCTTCGTGAGACGGATAATCAAGGCCCTGTCTTTTCTAATATTTTCCTAAGATTCTGTTTTGCTCTGTGCATCAGCGATTCAATAGCCGGTAAGGAGGTCTTCATTACCTCACTAACTTCCTGGTAACTAAGGTCCTCTATTTTATGTAAGGTGAAAGCTATGCGTTGATTGTCGGGCAACTGATTGATGGCTTTGTACAGTTTGGCGGCATTTTCTTTCTGATCAAGGGCGACTCCTGGATGGTTAAAATCCGGTATTTCATACACAGGTTCATTACCCTCACCAAACAGACGTTGAATAAGACCAAAACGTTTCTTGCTTTTCCGGCTTCTTAAAAGATCAAGTGCCCGTGTAGTAGCGATCCGGTAAAGCCAGGTAGACAGTTTGGCCTCTCCTTTAAAACTGTGAATGGAACGATACACCTGGATGAAAACCTCCTGTGCCACATCTTCTGCATCTTCTGCGTTTTGAACAACGCCCAAAGCCGTGTTGTAAATCCTGTCCTTATAATTATCTACGAGGTATTTAAAAGCTGCTTCATCGCCGTTGCGAAGACCCTGTATCAATTCTTGTTCGGTCAAAAAATAAGGTTTGGGTTTTAACTTGGATGATGGGCGAAGATAGGTTGTTCCTATAGGATATAGGATACAGGTATACGAAACACCTGTTATGGAAGACGAGACCAGGTATGAAAGGTTTTATGCCTGACGCGAAAGCACTTCCCTGAAAGTTTCCCTGAATTGATCGCTGTTGAAAGGCTTTGTTATGTAGCTATCAGCCCCGCATTCGCGGCTGATGACATTAATATCCGCATGGGCTGAAAACATGATGACGGGTGTGGAAGCTGTTTCGGGGTTCTGTTTTAATTCCTTGCAAATGGTTTGTCCATCCCTCCCGTTAAGGTGGATATCCAGCAGTACGATGTCCGGCCGTTTACGGGCAACGATCGATGTGACATTTACTCCATTTGGGGAGCAAATGGGGTTGTATCCTTCTACGGATAATGCATGCTGTATCAAAATAAGCAGATCCTCGTCATCGTCGACAATGAGGACGGTACGACCGGTGGCATTTATTTTCTCCATATAATCATAAATACAATAATTCTGCCAACCGGCAAATGCCGCGTTCGCCAGGGAAGCCATCCCCTGTATATAAAAAAAGGCCATCCGCCAGCTGGCGGATGGCCCAAATGTGTCTTTCAACACTATTTAGTTACCTGCGCAACTTGCTTTGGCAGGGCATTTCTCCACTTTGCTGAGGTCGCAATTCTTAAGATCGCAATCCTTCAGGTCACAATTTTTGGGATCACATTTCTTGGGATCACAACAATTGTCTTTTTTACATTCCACTTTTGCCTTTTTCCGGGCTTTCTTCTTGCCACCGCTATTAGCGTACACAGCTGGTGATGCCATAAGGGCAGCAAGCGTCATTGCTAAAAATATCTTTTTCATTTTTTAGTATTAATAATAAGAAAATATTGTTACGATAAATCAGGAGAAGACTTCCGGCGGGTGCCAGCACTCAGACAGGTTTTTCTGTATCCTGTTATCATTGACCAGGGAGATCTTTTGCTTTGAAGCTATAAGGATGGCTGAATAGGTAAAGGGAGTTTCGACCAGGTAACAGCACATACCTACCGCACAGGGAAGAAAGGGGTTACAACCTTTGCTGGTACAACCCTTATCCTTATCTTTTTCATTAGCGGGTACCTGTTTACTGCATTTGCTTTTGCTGCAGGCAGGCTTAACCATTTTAGGACAAGCCATTTCCTTTTTTATACTGCCATATTGAATGAACAGGGGCTGGATATGCAAGGCTGCAAGGATCAAAATAAAGCCCGCACTGAATATGTAGGTTTTCGCCCTCATGGGTCTAAAGGTAATGATGGATAGGATATGACTCATACCGCCGGTCCAAATTCCATTGTTACCACTATCTCTCTGAACCTGTTGGCGGTCAATTCGATCAATGGTTTAAAAAAGAACCGGCACAACGTACCGGTTCTTTAATTACGGCTAACTCCTTATTCCTTATAAGGTGATCTCCATTGTGGCATTATTGCCCGGAAGATCGGTGGCTGTCACCCTTATAACAGAACCCGGGAGATTAGCATGTTGCATACCGGCTGTATAGGTCCATTTGCTCAGGTTGATAGGGTTGAGCTGAGCAGGTCCTTCTTCCACGAGAACGT
>DATLCB010000080.1:0-2801 GCA_035526625.1 Chitinophagaceae bacterium | reverse complement strand
CTGAAGCTGCTCCTGCGGGAGAGAAAGTGTTTTCATCTACTTTATTTAATTTCCTGGGTGATGATCCCTTGCGACCCACCTGCAAAAACCCCAACCGGTGCACATCGACAATGAATATTTCATTTTCACCAGTTCCAAAACGATATTCCCCCAAATATCTTTTCTTCTCTTCCTCTGTTACTTCAAGGCTGACCGGTTTATTATCCGCATTCCCGAGACCTTCGAGGTATTTGATCACTGTATTCACGTTCGCCTTATCTGTTTCGGAGATCGTTTTATTCTCCAGCCTGTTCTTTGCATGTTGCAGTAAGGTGATCCCGTGTGGTCCTGTATGACTTTGAATACCCGGCACGGTTTCGATGATCTCCTGCACACTTTTCAGCATACCCATCATCGCAAAAGTGAAAATATCCGGTCTGGCGCCATAAGCCATCAGGAATTCCGCAATATCCCTGCGACCTACATGTGAAGCAGCTCCCAATGCCGTTTCAAAATCGCCGAAGCCCCAATCCCAACAAGCGCTCGCCAGTTCGGGACGTTTACTAACCAACTCCTTTACTTTGTCGAAGTTTCCATGTGAAGCACCCACTATACCGCTTACCATATTGTCATCCATACTTGGGTAGCGGTAAAAGAGTGGATCACCGGTAATCGCATTAGTGGACTTAAAAGAACCATGCTGAGCTGATGCGGAACCAAAGACTGTGATACCTATCAAACCAAAAGCGGAACTTTTGATAAAGCCGCGGCGTTGAAAATTCTTCTTCTTCATGCAGGTGTTTTAAAATGTAATATCAATTTATAGCATTGCCATCGAAGTGCAGAAAGTTCCCGATGACCGGTAATATTTTGTTATTGAAGGCACGAAGAGCCGGAGCTGTCGGGGAAAATTAACCCCAGCAACAGCTCAAGAAGCTGGCGAATGGCTGGGTTATTCAATTGGATAGATTATTGTAATATGTTTTATCGGGTATTCCCCCTTTAAGCCTTTAACCATAACAAAAATCAAATGAATAAGTACCTTAAAAGTATGTTACCCCTTGCTTTGGTATCACTGGTCCTCGCATCTTCTTCGTGCTCGGAATCTAAAACCAATACAAAGGAAGAGAGTGAAATAAGTAAGATGGATTCCATCTCCAAAGCCGTAAAAATTAGTACGGAAAAACTCGAGGAGCAGACAAAGAAAGTAGAAGAATCGCTTGAAAAACTGGATAAAGAATTTGAAGCTAATAAATAAAAAAATGTATGAAAAATTTACTAAGGTTTAGCCTTTTGGTTTCGATCATTATCGCCCTCGCTTTTACTGCTTTTACCCAAAAAGGACAAAATAAGAATAACCAAAAAGGACAACAACAGAACAAGGGCAAAAAAGAGCAGAACGATTATCGGGGTAATAAGGATATAAAGGACAATAAAGGCAATAACGGGAATAATGGAAATGGTAATGGTAAGCAGGGTAATAAAGAGGCAAACGGCAACCAGGGAAATAATGATGTGAAGAACAACAACAATGGCCGGAATGATGACCATATGAATAGGGATAAGAAAGATCCTGAGTATGGTTATAAATGGGACCGTGAAAATTTTAAAGACCGCAGAAAGATCAAGAGCCATGACAAGGTTACGGTTTGCCATAAATTCAATGGGAAGGATGATGACCCTGCTGTTACCATACGGGTTTCCTCGAATGCGCTGAAAGCACACCTGGGTCATGGAGATATTATGGGTGACTGCCCGCCGGTAACCAACCGCCGTTTCAGTGACATTTTTTTACGCAAGAGATCCGATTATTATAATAACCTGCAGGAAAGCCAGGAGCAAGTGTTGTACAGCCGGTCTATGCTGGATTATGCTTTAGCAAGATTGGCGGACTCCCGTTCACAATTGACACTCTCCCAAAACCGTAACATGCCGCAGGATGATATCCGGCGGAAGCAGGCAACGGTGCAGGAACTGGAACAAAACGTAAGCTTGTTAGAAACCTTGATCGGGGTAGCCGCCAATCTGGTGATGAGTAAATTTCAGTGATCCGGTTCCCGGGTATAAGAACAAAAAGAGCCCTTACAGAAAATCCTGTTTAATTTCATCCCATTATGTGGACTGTCTGGCAGGGTTTATTGGGCTTCGGAGTGATCTTTTTGATCGTACTCTTCGCCTTCCGGTTAACCATAGTGAAAAAAGTACTCCTCTTACCTGATAATTACCAGGAAGTACTTACTCAATACGTAAGGTTTTACAGGGAATTAAATGAAGATGATAAATTAAGATTTGAAAAAAGGGTAGAGCATTTTTTGTCGACGGTCAAGATCACAGGTGTTAATGCTGTGGTAGAAGATCTTGACCGGCTTTTGATCGGATCCGGGGCCATCATCCCTGTATTTGCCATTACCGACTGGCAATACATCAACCTCCATGAAGTTTTATTATATCCCGGGGCTTTTAACCAGGATTTTGAACAGGAAGGTTCGGATCGTCCCATTGCGGGCATGGTGGGTAGCGGAGCAATGCAAAATGTGATGATCATTACCAAGTGGCAGTTACGCCAGGGTTTTATTAACGAGAGGAGCGCTCATAACACGGCCATTCATGAGTTTGTTCATTTGATCGATAAGATGGATGGAACCATGGATGGGATCCCCGATATCATTTTAGAACGTAAATACAAAGAGCAGTGGAAGAAGTTGATGGATACTACGATCAGCCAGATGAGGAGCTACGGGTCCGATATCGATATGTATGGTGCCACCAACCCTATTGAGTTTTTTGCGGTCATTTCTGAATACTTTTTTGAGCGGTCCGAT
>DATLCB010000079.1:0-7332 GCA_035526625.1 Chitinophagaceae bacterium | reverse complement strand
TGCCAGCAGTATGCAAAGGATAAGCTATAATGAACCAGTATATGATCAGAAAGAGGAATTTGATCCTTCGCTGGTGCGGCTTAACACGATTGAAAAATTATCGTCTTACTGTGATAGTCTTTATAACGCCACTTATCCCCGCAGAAGTTCATTTGCGATAGACGAAGCATATCCGACTGTGGCTACAGAAGTGATAAGAAAACGTTTTTATCATGGCTATTCTTTGTACGGGTTTAATTCCAACTACCTCGCCATGGCGTTTGCACAGGTAACTATGCCGGGGCTAAGCGCCATCGTAATTCCCGACGATATTTTAAAATACCCTTATGCAGCCTGTAGCCAGCAATCTATTGTTTTAATGGGCCTGTTGCAAAATAAGGGTTATAAAACACGGAGTGTGGGATTTTCAAGCGGGATCACCGGGCATTTTACTTTTGAAACTTATTATGATGGTGGCTGGCATTATAACGATCCCAATAAAGAGCCCAATGAGGCTGTTTTAAAAGCGTATAATAATCCAAGTATTGCTTTCCTGAACCAGCACCCCGCGATCCTTCAAAGAGCGTACTCGCAGTATCCAAAGGAATACGTCATGGAAGTTTTCACCAACTATTCTTATGGAGCTGTCAACACTTTCCCCGCACCTAAAGCACTGCTTTTTCAAAAGGTGTGTAAGTTTCTGTCTTACATGATGTGGTCTTTTTTCCTTTTGGCTTTTATCTGGGTAAGGAAAAAATACAAACGAATGGGACAACCGGGGATTGTAAAAAACAAGAGCCGGCTTTTTATCTTCAGAAAAACCCCAGTGCCAGCTTCTTATTCAGCTGCGTAAGATTAGCTGCTACTGATTCTAAAGGAGTCAGTTCCCTGCTTTACTTATTTTTCACCAATCCGGAAATGGTACAATTTTCCGTAAGTTCAGATATTAACCAACTACTATGTGTGGAATAGCGGGCTTTATCGATTTTAATAAGAACACTGCACCTGGAATTTTGTCAAGGATGACCGGTATCATGCAACACCGGGGACCCGATGGAGATGGGCATTTCACGGATAAGAGGGAAGAAGCCATTGTCGGACTGGGACATCGTCGTTTATCTATTATCGACCTCAGCAATGCGGCCTCGCAACCCATGCAGTTTGACGGGCTCTATATCATCTTTAACGGTGAGGTGTACAATTATAATGAGATCAGAGATGAACTGATCGCCCTGGGGCATCATTTTCTTACGCATTCAGATACAGAAGTGATATTGCATGCTTACCGGCAATGGGGAAATAAGATGCTGGACAGGTTTGTGGGAATGTTTGTTTTTATCATTTATGATCAGAAAAATCATTTGGTCTATTGTGTAAGGGACAGGCCCGGGGTCAAACCCTTTCATTGGTATTACCGGGACGGATTACTGCTATTTGCTTCCGAATTAAAATCTTTTCACGAGCATCCGGGATTTAAAAAAGAGATCAACATGGATGCAGTGGCCGCCTTCATGCAATATGGATACGTGCCCACACCCCACTCTATATTTAAACATACGCACAAGCTGCAACCGGGCCATACGCTTACAGTTGACCTAAAGACAAAAAAAGCGACCATTGAAAAATATTGGGATGTACTGGATGTATATAATCGGCCTAAACTGAACATCTCCTTGCCTGAAGCGATAAAGGAAACAGAAAAGATCCTGGAAAAGGCATTTCAATACAGGATGGTAGCTGATGTTCCTGTGGGTGTTTTCCTTAGCGGAGGATATGACAGTACTTGTGTGACGGCACTGCTTCAAAAAAACAGCTCTGCGAAGATCAATACCTTTACTATCGGCGTGCATGATAAAGGATTGAACGAAGCACCTTTTGCCAAAGCTACCGCAGCCCTCCTTGGTACTAATCACACAGAGTATTATTGTACGACAAAGGAAGCACTGGAGATCGTTCCGGAACTTCCTTTTCATTACGATGAACCTTTTGCAGACAGCAGCGCTATTCCAACAACACTGGTAAGCAGGTTGGCACGGCAGCAAGTGACCGTGGCATTAAGCGCTGATGCAGGTGATGAAGTGTTTGCCGGATATAACCGGTATGATTATATAGCAAGAGTAAAAAATAAGATCAACAGGATACCAGGCCCCCTGCGGAAAGCGATGGCGGGTGTCATGGGTTATATACCCGCACACCGGGTACCTTATTTCAACCGTAAACCTTTATTCAGCACCCGCTATAAAAAAATAATGCACCTGTTGAAAGACAATAGTGCGAAAGAACTGCTGGGCAACATGAGTTGCCTTTTCTTTGAGAATGAACTGGAGCAACTACTCGTACAGTCTACTGAAAAACTATCCTCCAATTTTGATCATACGGTTGATCCTGCTTACTATGATGACCTGAGTTACCTGATGGCCATCGATTACCAGACCTATATGCTGGATGATATCCTGCAAAAAGTGGACAGGTCGACAATGGCCGCCAGCCTGGAAGGGAGAGAGCCTTTCCTGGATCAGCACATCATTGAATTTGTCGCCAGGCTTCCATCTGAATACAAAATTCACAAGGGGATAAAAAAATACATTCTCAGGCAAATCGTCCACCAATATGTGCCCCAGGCCATGATGGAAAGACCAAAAATGGGATTTGGTATCCCTATCGCTGCCTGGTTACGGAACGAGCTAAAACATTTTGTTGAGGACATCACTACCAAGGATTTCATCAGGAAACAGGAAATATTCAAATGGGAAGAGATCGAAAGACTCTGCAAAGATTTTTATAATGGGAAAGAACAACTATATACAAAGGTTTGGTACCTGCTGATGTTCCAGCTATGGTACAAACGCTGGATGGAGTAAGAACGCACTTGAAAAAGATCTTATATATCTCTTATGACGGAATGACCGATCCACTGGGACAAAGCCAGGTCATTCCCTATTTGAAAGAATTGGTGAAAGATGGCTACCGGGTCACTTTGCTGAGTGTAGAAAAGAAGGACAGGTTAGAAAAAAATGGTCAGCAGATACGATCATTGCTGGAAGCATCTGGTATAAAATGGGAAACACTGATCTTCACTACTCAACCGCCGTTATTATCCAAGCTCATCGATCAGCGTAAGCTGAACAGGAAAGCAAAACAACTTCACCGGGAAAATAATTTTGATATGGTGCACTGTCGCAGTTATGTGGCGGCCGAAGCAGGGTCCAAACTGGCAAAGACTACCGGTATCCCCTTTCTTTTCGACATGAGAGGTTTTTGGGTGGATGAAAGAGTGGACAGCGGATTGTGGAATTTGAAAAACCCATTATTCAAATTCTTCTATACAATATATAAGAAGAAAGAAAAAAGATATTTTGCCGCTTCTTCTCATATCATTTCCCTGACAGAGAAAGGAAAGCAAGAGTTAATGAATACTTATAAGGTGCCGGCGGCTAAGATCACAGTCATACCCTGTTGTGCCGATCTTGCCCATTTTGATTATCGTAGGTTAAGCAGCGGGGAAATGGAGAATATTAAAAAACGATCCGACATTCCTGCAGGGGCCAGGGTACTCAGTTACCTGGGATCTTTGGGCGGCTGGTATATGACAGGTGAAATGCTGGAGTTCTTCAAGATTTTACAGCAAAAAATACCTTCAGCGATTTTTTTAATCATCACTCATGATAATAAAGAGCAATTGTTACAAAAAGTGGAAGCCAAAGGGATCGACAAAGAAGTGGTGAGAGTGATACCGGCAGGCAGGAATGAAGTTCCCGGGCTTTTATCCGTTAGCGACTGGAATATTTTTTTCATCAAGGATGCCTATTCCAAGAAAGCTTCTTCTCCCACCAAGCAGGGAGAAGTGATGGCGATGGGCATCCCGGTCATTTGCAATGATATCGGTGATACCGGAAAAATCGTTGAAGAGTCGGCAGCAGGTATTTTAGTGAAATCGTTTCAACAAAAGGAACTAGAAGCTGCTTGTCATCGCTTATTGAACTTCCAGCCAAACAAGGCAGCGATAAGAGAAGCAGCGTTTAAATATTATGACCTGGCGAGGGGAGCAGCGCTTTATAAAAAAATCTATGAGGATCTTCTGAATTGATCAACGGACATTCCATGATACAAGAAACCATAACACCGTCAAAAGTGATTAAGGTCAATAACCGGGCGATCAAATGTTTTGACGACCTCGGGGAAAATATTGACCTGACCACTGTTCAATCATTTGGCGAGGAATGGCAGGCCTTTCACCATTTTACTGATGCGGAGATCAAAAATATCGGCGATACATATTTTGATATTATTACACCTGAAATGGTTGGAAGCGATAAGATAGCAGCCGATTTTGGATGCGGTACTGGCCGCTGGTCAAAGTATTTTCATACAAAAGTAGGCGCAGTGGTTGCTATTGACCCAAGTGACGCCGTTCTGGCAGCAGCACAATTACTGGAAGGGGTGGAGAATGTTCATCTCTACAAAGCTTCCATTGATAAATTGCCTTTCGCGGATGATTATTTTGATATAGGATTCAGCCTGGGTGTATTACACCATATACCTGATACTGAAAAAGCGCTGGCCGCCTGTGTGAAAAAGATAAAACCCGGCGGTCACTTTCTTGTGTACCTGTATTATAGTCTTGATAACCGGGGAGAAGTGTATAAAGCATTATTCCGCCTTTCCAATCTTGTAAGAATAGGAGTAAGTAAGATGCCGGCCCGGTTAAAGAAATTTTACTGTGACCTGATGGCCATTTTCTTTTATATGCCTTTTGTTTTATTCAGCCGGTTGCTTCGGTGGATGAGAGTTTCCAAAAAGATCAGGTCAAAAATGCCCCTGCACGCTTATGAGAGTACTTCTTTTTATATCATCCGCAACGACGCACTCGATCGCTTTGGAACACCTCTGGAACAACGCTTCTCTAGAAAACAGATCCTGGAAATGATGGAAAATGCGGGCCTGGAGAATATTGTTTTTTCAGAACAATCACCTTTTTGGCATGCAGTCGGACAAAAAAAGAAATAAGCCCGTTTCCATTTACTTTATCGTACCGGCACCTTCCGGTATTTCTCCTGGTCAGCGATTCAGGTACGAACACTATCTTTCCACTTTAGCCGAAAAAAAGATAAAATTCCGGGTGAGCAATTTTTACACCCGAAGAGGTTGGTCAGCTTTGTATAGGTCGGGTAACAAGATGACCAAAGCCTGGCATGTGGTGAAAGGTTTTTGCAAAAGGATCATTGATCTTTTCAGGATGGGGGGTTATTCTTACGTCTATGTTTACCGGGAAGCCACTCCTCTAGGTCCGCCGGTCTTTGAAAAACTGATAGCAAAATTTTTAGGAAAGAAGATCATCTATGATTTCGATGATGCTATATGGGTGCCGGTTACATCGGAATTCAATAAAGGGATAAGTAACCTTAAAAATTTCAGTAAGGTCGCCCGGATCTGCGAATGGTCCTATAAAGTATCTGTAGGAAATGAATTCCTGGCCAGGTATGCACGCGGTTTTAATCAGAATACTTTTATAATTCCTACCGTCGTGAATACAGATTCTGTACACAACCAGCTACAGCAGCAAGAAACGTCAGCACCGGCTATTGGCTGGACAGGAACATTTAGTACACTCAAATACCTCGAGATAGTATTACCCGTACTACAAAAGTTGCAGGAAAAAGCTGATTTTACTTTTATTGTGATCGCCGATAAGGACCCTAAGCTTCCCTTGAAGAGGTATGAATTCATCAAATGGACAAAAGATAAGGAAATGGCCGACCTGCTTCATTTTCATATCGGTCTGATGCCACTATATGATGATGAGATCTCGAAAGGGAAATGCGGATTCAAGGCCATACAGTATATGTCACTCGGCATTCCTGCGGTAGTTTCACCTGTGGGTGTAAATACAGAGATCGTGGAGAATGCTGTAAATGGGTTTGTGTGTACCGAATCAGCGGAGTGGTCACAAAAACTGGAGCAGTTATTAAATGACTCCAGTCTCAGAAAAAAACTCGGAATAGCAGCCAGGAAAAAGATTGAGACCACCTATTCCGTAAAAGCAACGACGCAGGATTTTCTCAAACTATTTACCTGAACTTCAGCTTCATCGCCAAATTGGTTTAAATTAAAAAATGTTAATAGCCAGTTTTTTTACTTCTCTCGATCTTGCCATATTCCCCGCTTGCTACTTATTGCTATACTTTATTATCCGGACAAAAGCAAGAAGGCAGAAGAATCCACGTATTGCGGCACTGTACTACCGCGCTTTCTTTTTTAAGCTGATCTGTGTCTTTACTTTTACTCTTCTCACTCAGTTCTATTTTAAAGGTGGTGATACCGGTTTATATTACCAGGGGACACAGGATCTGAGAGCCGCCGTGAAAGATAATCCTGATCATCTATGGCTGGCGTTGAAAAGCCCGAAGATCACTTATAAAAGTCCCCTCTTTGATTATTTCTATTATGACGGTTATACAGGTGATCTTACGTATAATTATATGCTTTCGCAGGCAAACTATACACCCGTGAAGCTGGCGCTCATCCCTTCTTATATGTTCGCTAACAGTTACCTGTGCATTTCCCTGTTGTTTGGTTTTTTTGCACTGGGTGGCGCTATCCGGCTTTTTAAAACCTTTTATCATTTTTACCCCGGAGCTTACAAAGAAATTGCATTGGCCTGTCTCTTTTTACCCAGTGTTTGTTACTGGAGTTCTGGGTTGCTAAAGGATCCAATAACTTTTGGGTGTATAGGATATATCACCTATGGTGTTTTAAATATCCTGGTATTAAAGAAAAAGATTATCGTTTCCTTAACCTTGGTGGTTTTATGCGGCTTGTTACTATATATAATAAAAGCATACATCTTACTGGTACTTATCCTTGCGCTGGTAATATGGCAGTTTGCAGAATTTAATAAAATTATCGAGAACAAAACCCTAAAAAATATATTCTCCCTCATGACCCTTGCCGCGAGCATCGGTATCGGTTTTTTGTTAATGAATTATTTTACATCAATGGAAGCAGCACAACAATTCCAGATGGATAAGATCGCTGGCAATGCCGAGTATCAGCGAAAGATGTATGCAGATATTGCTCAGCAAACCGGCGGATCAGATTCTTATTTCACCATCAATACATCTAATCCATTCTTAATGGTCTTTGGAGGAATTACCGCTACCTTCTACCGCCCTTTTATTTGGGAAGTAAACTCACCGATCATGCTGTTATCCTTTGCCGAATCTGCGGTGTTCTTATTCCTAACATTATTTTTTATATATAAGAGAGGCCCGCGAAAATTTTTTACTATCCCTTTTTCCGATCCAAGAATATTATTGTGTTTCATATTCGCTTTTGTATTTGCGATAGCCGTGG
>DATLCB010000078.1:0-18602 GCA_035526625.1 Chitinophagaceae bacterium | reverse complement strand
GCAATTGGGCTGAGAGGACAGCAGATGGTAGTTATCTTATTGAAGGTGACATCCTTTTATCGAAAGCGCAACTGGAAGAAATGAGAGGAGCTACGCCTTCCAATTTTCTTATCGTTGCAGATGAAGAACATTACCGCACCTACAATCTTGTGAATACAGGCGGCGGTGTAAGAAACATTAACGTCAGTCTTGGCGCCGGCTTTCCGAGTTATTATTCTACTGCTCTTGACAATGCACTTGCACGGTATAATGACCTAAATTTAAATATCCATTTTACACGTGTTGCTTCGGGTGGAGAGATCCACATAAGCGGTTCTAATCTTGGGACCTCAGGAGGCGGATGCATTTTAGGCCAGTCTGCCGGTTTCCCTTCTGCAAGTGGCAATCCTGCTCCTGGCTTCACACTCAGTACCAGTAGTTGCGCTATTTCTTATTTAAATACGACTGACAAAGTGGATGAAGTAATGGCGCATGAGATCGGTCATGCAATTGGTTTCCGCCATACCGATTATAAGAAAAGAGCAAGCTGTGGTCCTGGTCCTGGCGAATCAGCCGGCAGTATCGGCGCTGTCCATATCCCAGGTACACCACAAAGTGTCTCCGGTTCTTATAATTCATGGATGATGGCCTGTGTGAATGGCAGTCCAATATTGAATGCAGATGATGTGATCGCATTGCAATACGTTTACTAAGATATTTCCAATAAAGAAAGATCCCTTTCCTTGAAAAGAAAGGGATTCTTTTTTGTTGAAATTTGTCCTTAACCTATATCATAATTTTGATCCATGTGGAAGAAACATGCGGCAAGAGGTAAAGCACTCGTGGGATGTTTAATTTTCTTTTCCCTTTTACAGGAAGTAGCAGGACAGGTCAGTGTCTTTTCCCGTTATGCAGGACAACCAGTATCACTACATTCATTCGATCCTTCAAAACCATATTATATCACTACATGGAAGGACAGGATCCCTTCTACGGTTAAGATCATACGGAGGTTCGATGATCGCACGGCTGTTATTCAATTAGACAGCCAGTCTGACATCGAACAATTAAAAAATAGCACCCATATTTCGCCGGCAAATGATCAATGGAAACTTTCTCCTGGTGCAGAAATATCAACAGGGAAGTATTCATCATCAACCCTCGATGTTATTTTAACTGTAACCGATACAGAAAGTTTAAAGAATATTTTACGGGAGATGACTGGTCTTTTCAGGATCATGGCTGTTGATGAACCCTCCCGCTCTTTTATCATAAAGACGTCAGCACAGTTCCTGCGGGAAAAATTATTGCCGCTGAAGCAAGTGATCTTTGCTGATATCCGCATCGAACCACATACCGAGATCGGGATCATTGGCTATAACCGCAGTTTCCACGGTTTGAATGCAGTGGACTATGCTATTCCCGGAGCGAATGGGAAGAACATTGTCGCCGGTGTGAAAGAACAGAAGATGGAAGCATTGGATCTTGACCTGTATAAAAGGGTTTTGCCTTCCGGCATTGCGGCCGCCACAACAAGCAATCACGCTACGGTAATATCTTCGATCATTGGGGGAGCCGGGAATAGTTTCTATGACGGAAGAGGGATCGCTTATGGATGCGCATTCTTTCCCAGCAGTTTTTCGAATCTTTTTCCAGATGATGCCGCGATATTGAATGCAGCTAAAGTAACTGTACAAAACCATTCTTACGGTACGGTAATCCAACAATTCTATGGCGCCGAAGCGGTTAGTTATGATGTACAGACCTGGCAGAATAAAAACCTGCTTCATGTATTTTCCGCCGGTAATCAGGGCACAGCTGTCGCCAGTAGCGGATCTTATGCAAATATTCCCGGCTATGCCAACCTTACTGGTAATTTCAAAATGGCAAAGAACATCATAACAGTGGGCGCTACCGATAATAAAGGGAATATTCCAGTGGAAAGTTCTGCCGGCCCATTATATGATGGCAGGATCGCACCACAATTGATCGCCTTAGGACCGAATGGTACATCAGATGCGGCTGCGATAGTCAGTGGCACAGTCGCCGTACTTCAGCAAGTGTATGCAGACAATAATGGGCTGGCGATCCCGCCGGCCTCATTGATCAAAGCGCTATTATATAATAATGCAGATGATATTTATCGTGCCGGTATTGACTATAAAACAGGTTATGGGTTGTTGAACAGTTTTGCTGCTGTACTGGCGCTGCTGCAACATGAATATGATGGCGGTTCTGTTATCCAATCACAGCAATGGACAAGAACGATAACCATTCCACCTAATTGCGCCCAGGTAAAACTAACATTGGCCTGGACAGATAGCGCCTCCTTACCCAACAACAATAAAGCACTGATCAATGATCTCGATCTTGAACTGGTACAACTGAGCAATGGCAGTGTTTACAAACCGTGGGTGTTGAGTGCCGCGGCGCATATTGATTCTTTATCGAAATTACCCGTACGGAAAAGAGATTCTTTGAATACAGCCGAACAGGTAAGTATTCAATTGCCCGCCGCCGGTAATTACGAGGTTAGAGTCACGGGCTCTTCTGTCCCGGGCACTGTAATACCCTTTCATATTGCTTTTCACACCGACACATTGAATACTTTTCGTTTTACCAGCCCACAACATACATCAGATGTGAATCGTGATGAAAATGCAGACCTCGATATCCGCTGGAGAACATTTGTTGCCGATACCAATCAAACCGGGAATCTGTATATCAGTTACAACACCGGTCTCACCTGGCAGTTGATCAAGGCGGGGCATAAAATATATACCAATTACTATCAATGGCCGATCAAAGACACGAATAGCAGGGCCTTATTTAAAATGGAGACAGGGTTCGGCGATTTTTTGTCGAAAGAATTTGTCATCAGTAAGGTGACAAGACTCAATGTAGATTTTTTATGTACCGATTCTTTCCGTCTTTCCTGGAACAAACATATTTATGCTGGTAGCTATAAGCTATTTGCACTGGTGGATAGTCCTTACCTTAAACCTGTCCTGAATGTTGCGGATAGTTTTATTGTGCTAAACCGGAGCCAGTATACATCATTGGTGTATGCGGTAGAACCCGTATTAACGAATGGGTTGCCAGCCGCCCGGAGCATTGCGCTGGATATAAGTTTCCAGGGAGTAAAATGTTTCTATAAGACGTTTTACTATACGCTTTTTGACCAGAACAAACTTGACCTTATACTCGAACTCAGCGCTCCGGGCTATGTGGATAGTTTATTTTTTGAACAGGTGAGTTCCAATGGACAGTTGATAAAGAACCATGGAAGTATAAAAGTAAATAGTAGTAGTTCCCTCTACGATCAATTTATTAATGAAGTGCCTGGAGGTACAAGCTACTGGAGGGTCCGTATAAAATTGAAAAGCGGCGCTGTAGTTTATTCTGAGATCGTCAGCGTGTTGACAAGTGGAACCAGGTATATCCTGTTTTATCCAAATCCATCCCGCCGCACCAATTCAATGGTCTATAATTTGAAGCAGGGTGTGCCGCCTGACAGCCGCTTACAATTTTTTGATATCAGCGGCCGAATGCTAAGAGACTTTACCGAGCTTCCGGGGATCATCAAAGCAAATTCACTTCCTGCCGGCATGCTGATCTATAAATTATTGACCAGGGAGGGGCAATTATTGGAAACAGGAAAATTGCTTCTATTGCAATAGGCAAAACGCTATTTCTTCTTCTTTTTCTTTGCAAAGACCCTGATCGCTTTTTTCAGTTTAGCGATCGTTTTATGCATTTCCCGTTCGTGCTCAGTTAGGATCTTTGCAGTTTTAGAAGCGGCATTATCAAAATAACGGTTAGCCTCCTGTAAATGGATATTGAACTGTGCAGCCTCCTCATCCAGCCTTCTAAGTAACTGCCAAACCGATTCTTTTTTCTTCTTCATGCAAAAATTGTCTGCAATTTGTGTTCCGGATATAGCTTTCAGCGATCACTGTGATCTCCTGGTGTAAAACAAGCTGAAAAACATTTGGCTAAAAACACCTTCAAAGCTATCTTTGCCGTCCCTTAAAACAGAGTCAAATTCCCGGTTGCCAGGCTTTGCAAAGACGGCCCGTTCGTCTAAGGGTTAGGACACCACCCTTTCACGGTGGTGATACGAGTTCGAATCTCGTACGGGCTACTGAACCTCCAGCGCTGGCTGGGGGTTTTTTGTTAGGTACAGGCAAGCTTATTGCATTTGCAAAACAATCAGCGCTGCCGTTCGCCGGACCACAGGCGTTTCAATAAAGCAGAAGAAAGGAATTAAAATTATTTCAGCATGCTTAACTAACTATTCATTTCGATCGAATGATAGAGGTTACCTGTAAAATCCTTTGCAAAGCTGATGATAGTCCCTGGTTTAAATTCCCATGGCTCATGCAACGTAGTAAGAACAACAGCATCCATCCCCGCATTTTTAGCGGCTTCAGTTCCCATAGGTGAATCTTCAAATACGAGACATTCTGAAGGATCGGTCACGAGTTCTTCAGCGCATTTCAGAAATATCCCTGGGTCGGGCTTACCGGCCGGCACATCATCAGCGCTGACTATTGCATCGAAATAATGCCGGATATCCAGGCCGTCCAGCACAAAATCGATGTTCATCATCATCGCGGCAGAGCCTATCCCGATTTTAATGCCCTGCTTTTTCGCTTTTCCCAGGAAAATATCCAGTCCATCTACCAAACGAAGTTGAGGTTCGAATCTTTCCCGGTATTGTTTTTCCTTCTCCATACTTATTTTATCTTTCTCCTCTTCGGTGAACCTGCCTGGAAAGACCCTTTCCAGCATCTCATGATTCTTTCCATAACACTGGAACCTCGTCTCATCCCAACTAATCCCCGCATTCATCTTATTGAATAAATTATGCCACGCATCGATATGATACCGCATGTCATCGATCATTGTTCCATTCAGGTCGAATATGAATGCCTTGTATTTTTCCATCTTCCTTACCACTTTTGCACTTTGTTGTGTACACAGGTATTCATCTTACAGTGATCGCTTTACTGATCACATTGGAAGTTGTTTTATTCTTGATTCCCGGTTGCCCTCCACCCACACTCACCGTTATATTATCAATCGGTTGGTAAAATTTTCCGTCGGCCTCATTTACGAGCGATAATTGTTCGGGAGTAAGCGTAAAGCTGACGAGTTGAGCTTTCCCTGCTTTTAAGAAGATCCGCTGAAATCCTTTTAATGCTCTCAAAGGGGCTTTCCCTTTATGATCATGAGAAAGATAGAGCTGCACTACCTCTTCTCCATCTTGCTGTCCGGTATTCTTTACGGTTACTGTTACGGTGAGTTTTTTATTTTTTGTCAATGAAGCAGGGGCTGTTAGTCCACTATAGTTAAAACTTGTATACGAAAGTCCATAACCAAAGGGATATAATGCTTCTCCTTTAAAATAGCGATAGGTCCTGCCCTCCATATCATAACTCATAAATGAAGGCAGATCAGTATCGCTTCGATAGAATGTAACGGGCAATCTCCCCGCCGGGTTATAGTCGCCGAACAAAACATCTGCTACAGCAGTTCCCGCACTTTGTCCTCCATACCATGCATTCACAATGGCCGGTATATTCTCACTTTCCCAAGGAGTCGCCAACGCACTGCCTGTCATCATTACGAAAACAACGGGCTTACCGGTTGCTTGAAGTGACTTCATCAATTTGGTTTGAACAGCAGGTAATAATATACTCGTGCGGTCACCTCCTTTAAAACCAGGTACAGCCACCGGCATCTCCTCTCCTTCCAGTTGAGGCGAGATACCACCAACAAAAACGATCGCATCGGCATCTTTGATCCTGTTATTTAATGCAGCAAGGTCAGTTCGAACATACTTCCCCGCCTTAAGTTTTATCAAGGCATTACCTTCGCCCTGGTAAAATTCTACTACAATTTTATAACTGCTGTCTTTTTTGACAGGCAGTTGAAATTGTTTGGCAACGGAGCGGTTACGCAGCCATGCATTCACCCTCAGTGAGTCATTGATGAAAATGCGATAGCCATCATCTCCTTCTATCTCGAAATTCATCAGCTGGTCTTTTGAAGCAGACAGGTAAGTACTGTACCGACCCGAATAATAAACACTTTTCATTCCAGGCTGGGGTATTTGGCCCTCCATCCAGTAATGGTCGATCTCTGTTTCTATTGCTGTATGAACGGGCTTACCTTCCAGTTTATCATTACTGAAATATTCTGCTTTTACCCCTGGCTTCCCATCAATACTGTATCGATCATTGATGTTCTCATATACCATCAATGTGTCATTGGCATAGTTGATCGCTTTTTCATAGACTACTTCCGTGTTGCTCCCCAGTTTTTCCCTGAGCGCTTCCAATACCGTAACTACCCTTGAAGGAATGCCGTTATAATTTCCCAGAACAGCGATCCTGTTATTTGCATTGGGCCCCAGGACCACTATCTTTTTTAATTTTTTGGATAAAGGCAGTGTATGGTTCTCATTTCTCAGCAACACGATGGACTGTTGCGCCATTTTGAGTGCATGGGCTTTATGTGCTGGTGCTTCCAGGGCCGACTGTGGGGTTTGTGCATACTTCACCATGGAGGGCGGGTCGAACATTCCCAGGCGATAACGGATCATGAATAATCTTCCCAGGGAAATATTGAGCTGCTCTTCTTTCACCAGGTTATTTTTCACTGCATCAATCAATGTCCGGTAAACAGAATTGCCACATTCAACATCGGTGCCATGCATCAGGGCATCCACCGCGGCGCTTGGAATGTCTTTATGTGTTTTGTGAAAACGGAAAAAATCATCCACAGCCCAGCAATCACTGACCACGTAACCCGTGAACTTCCATTGGTTGCGCAGGATATCATTCATCAGCAGGTCATTGGCACAACAAGGTTGTGTGTTGATCGCATTATAGGCACACATGACTCCCGCAACACCGGCCTTTACGACCAACTCTCTGAAAGCTGGCAGGTAGGTATCCCAGAGATCATAAGCAGTGGGATTAAAATTATCCGAATGTCTTGTTGGTTCCGGGCCGCTGTGCACTGCAAAATGTTTGGCGCAGGCTGCGGCTTTCAAATATGTAGGATCATCACCCTGCAAACCATGAACAAATGCTTTTGCGAGCATCGCTGTCAGGAACGGATCTTCCCCATAGGTTTCCTGTCCCCGGCCCCATCTTGGGTCACGGAATATATTGATGTTCGGGGTCCAGTAGGTTAGCCCCTGGTAACGTTCATGAGCCCTGTTCTCCCTGCTAGCCATATTATATATAGCTCTGCCCTCTTCAGCAGAATAATCTGCCATGCGTTTCAAAGAATTCGTATCCCATGTTGCGGCCATACCGATAGCTTGCGGGTAAGAAGTCACTTTAAAAGGTGTTCTTGCCACACCGTGCAATATTTCATTCCACCATTCATATGCAGGAATGCCTAATCGAGGTATAGCTGGCGCGGCATTCAGCATCTGCCCTACTTTTTCTTCCAGTGTGAGACGACTGACCACATCATTCACCCGTTGCTCCATTGGCAGTCGGCTATTCCACATGGGAAACGATCTGTAATCCTGGGCGATAGCTCCAAGCGAAAAAAGACAGGCGTACGAAAGAAAAAATTTCTTCATGATATATGTTTATCGTTCAGCTTATAATAAGTGCCATTAAGTTTAACCACATAGGCACATAGTAACAGAGGATTCGCATAGCTATGCGTGGACCAGGTTAACTTCTCACCTGGCAATTCCCAGTTGTGAAAAATAAATAAATATTGAAATGATGATCACCAAGACGATCAATGATAGTACAACATCCCATGCATTCCAACTGGCGCGGCTTGTAGCTTTATCCTCTGCTACAGTGGTAGCAAAAGTGAGTCCCCTGATCTGTTCTTCTGATGGTTTGGGGGTTAGCATACTTACCGTGACCATGATGACAATGGAGAACACAAATAAATAAATACAGAAATAAAGGAAATTGATAGTGGCGAACTGGTGAAATATGCTTCCCACCGGCAGATCCTCTTCAAATATCTGGAAAGTAAGTTTTAAAAGTCCTACAATAAAACCCGCCACCATCGCACTATAAGCTCCTTTTGCATTGAGTCGTTTGAAGAAGACACCGAAAAGGAAAACAGCTGCTATGGGGGGCGCCAGGTATGACTGTACACTTTGCAGGTAATCATATAAACTGCTCTTTGATAGCTTTTCCATCAGGGGTATCCATGCCATGCCAAGTAATACGATCACTGCCGTTGCGATCCGACCTACTCTTACCAGTTTCTTTTCACTGGCTTCCGGATGTTGCTTCTTATAAATGTCAATGGTATATAAAGTAGAGCACGCATTATAGACAGAAGCGAGTGAGCTCATCAGTGCTGCTAACAATCCCCCTGCCAGCAATCCTCTTAAGCCTATCGGCATGATCTGTTTTACCATTTCCGGGAAAGCCGCATTAGTATCGGTTAGCTGAAGCTTACCCTGCGAATGCAATGCATAAGCGATCAATCCAGGTAAAAGGAAGATAAAGAAAGGGAATAGTTTCAAGAAGGCGGCGAAGATCGTTCCTCTTCTCGCTTCTCTTTCATCCTTTGCGGCAAGGCAACGCTGGACAATATGCTGGTCAGTGCACCAATACCATATTCCTACGATCGGTGAAGCGATAAGAATACCCAGCCAGGGATAATCGGGGTCGCTCATCGGGCGAAACATATTTAATTTTTCTTTCGGAACTGATTCCATCAAAGCATTCCAGCCACCTACTTCCTTCAAACCAAAGAATAACAACACAGCTGAGCCAGCCAACAATACAATGGCTTGTATCGCTTCCGTGTACATTACAGCATGTAACCCTCCCATTACAGTATATATTCCTGTAACAATAACCAAAATGATGGCGCCGGTCCAGAAATCCACGCCCAGGAACTGGTTGAACACAAGTGCACCGGCAAAAATGGTAACAGAAGCTTTCGCAATTACATAACTGAATAACTGTATCACGGATAATAACCTTCTTGATTGAGGATTGAACCTTCTCTCCAAAAATTCAGGCATGGTATAGACCATGCTTCGCATGTAGAAGGGAACGAAGACCCAACCAAGGATCAATACAATATAAGAGTGCAACTCGTAGTGACCTAACACGGTTCCCGACTTAGCTGCGGAGCCTGCAAGGCCAACGATATGTTCCGATCCGACATTGGAAGCGAGAATAGAGGCCCCGATCACAAACCATCCCAGGTTCCTGTTGGCCAAAAAATAATCGGAAGTTGTTTCCTTGCTTTTGCGGATGCTCCATATAGAAACACCGGCTATCACAACCAGGTACAGGATAACGAATATCCAGTCTGTTGTTCCAAGGAACCGCATGTTGACCTCCCCTAATAAATACATAGCTGTTGTTTTAGTGGTGGCGAGAGGTGATGCCGGAGCAATTCTCTCTCTAATTACATACTACTCATTAAATTTTTTAAAGCTGAAAACGGTTTTCTCCCTGTATGTTTCACCTGGCCGTACAATAGTATTGGGAAATGCAGGATGATTTGGGCTATCAGGAAAATGTTGTGTCTCGAGGCAAAGCCCGGCATACTTCCCATATTCCTTTCCTTCTTTTGTATCCCGCATTTGTCCATCAAGCAAGTGACCGCTATAAAAATGGATGGCTGGCTGAGTCGTATACACTGTCATGCAGCGGCCACTTTCTTCATGCAACAATGAAGCAGCTTCCGCCAATTCGCTATGATCTTTATTGACCACATATGAATAATCGAATTCCTGTTGTTCCCCCTTGCCGAAGCTTACTTTTCGGGAGCTTGTAAAATCAAGTTTTGAGTTCTCAATTCTTTTCAGCTTGCCAGATGGCATCAGGTCGTCTCCAACTTCAACGATACGATCTGCATTGATCTTTAATGTATGACCCAGGATATCCTTATCACTTCCGCCAGATAAATTAAAATAGCTATGATTGGTAAGGTTGACCGGCGAAGCTTTATCCGTGGTAGCGAGGTACTCGATATGTACCGCATTATCTATTACGCGGTAGGTGACGCTAACAAGCAGGTTCCCGGGAAATCCTTCTTCTCCATCCTTGCTATAATAAGTAAAGACGACTCCATTCTCTTCAGGGATGATATTTGCTTCCCAAAATTTTTTGTCAAAGCCATGGTGTCCTCCATGAAGACAACCCGCTGGGGTATTACTCGAAACATTGTATTCATGCCCGTTGAGCTGGAATTTTCCACCAGCGATCCTGTTGGCATAGCGGCCACAGATACCACCAATGTAAGATTGCCCCGATCTGATATAACCTTCGAGTGTATCAAAACCCAATACAACATCCCCAGGTGATCCCATTTTATCAGGAACGATGATATTGGTAATGATAGCGCCATAATTAATAACACTCACCTCTATGCCGGCCAGTTGGGTTATTGTGTACTTATTAACCGTCCTGCCTTCATATTCGCCAAAAACCTGTACTGCTGTTTTAACTGCCATCAGATATACCTGTTTATAATATTTTCAAAATATTCCTGTTTGCCGCTTTTAATTTCCGGCTCACCATTTTTAATAGCATGTTCCCGCAGATCCTCGAGTGATAATCTTCCTTCTTCAAACTCTTTGCCTTTACCAGTGTCGAAGCTGGCATATCGTTCAGTCCGGGTTTTCTTGTAATCGGATCGCTGGAGGATATTATCTGCTGTTATCAATGCCCTCGCAAATGAATCCATACCTCCGATATGCGCATAGAACAGGTCGACAGGGTCAGTAGAGTTACGGCGGATCTTTGCATCAAAGTTAATACCGCCTCCTTTGAAACCGCCGGCTTCGATAATTATCAGCATGGCTTCTGTCAATTCATTAATATCATTGGGGAATTGATCAGTATCCCAGCCATTTTGGTAATCACCGCGATTCGCATCGATACTTCCGAGCAAACCGGCATCAACCGCCACCTGCAATTCATGCGTGAATGTATGACCCGCTAACGTAGCGTGGTTCACTTCAATATTGAGGCTGAAATCATTTAGCAGGTCATGCTGCCGCAAAAAACCTATCACTGTTTCGCAGTCATAATCATATTGATGTTTCGATGGTTCGCAGGGTTTGGGTTCTATAAAGAATTTCCCTTTGAACCCATTCCTTCGTGCATAATCCTTTGCCGTATGCAGGAAGCGGGCGAAATGTTCTTTCTCCCTCTTCATATTCGTATTAAGCAAACTCATATAACCCTCTCTTCCGCCCCAGAATACATAATTCTCACCATTTAATTCTATGGTAGCATCTAAAGCAGCTTTCACCTGTGCCCCACCATGTGCCAGCACATGAAAATCGGGGTTCGTGGCAGCGCCATTCATGTATCTCCTGTTAGAAAAAAGATTAGCTGTACCCCAAAGCAGTTTAACCCCGCTTGCTTTTTGTTTCTCTTTTAAATAAGCAGTGATCGCCTGCAATCTTTTTTCATTTTGCCTCACATCATTGGTATGATCCACTACATCCGTGTCATGAAAGCAATAATAAGGCAGGCCAAGCTTGGTAATAAATTCAAAAGCCGCATCCGCTTTTTCTTTGGCCCTTTCCAGCGGATCAGCATTAGTATTCCAGGGAAATAAATGAGTAGGTTCCCCAAAAGGATCGGCGCCACTGCCGCAGAAGCTATGCCAGTAAGCACAGGCAAAACGTAGCCATTCTTTCATTGGTTTCCCTGCTACCGTTCTGTTCTCTTCATACCAGCGGAAAGCAAAAGGGTCATCTGTTCCTTGTCCTGCAAATCTGATCTGGCCTATTCCTTTAAAATATTCTTTTGATCCCGTAACTACTGACATACACCGTTTCTTTTATTGATTAAATCAGTTTAATTGTCTTTGTAATTGTGCCAGCCAATTGCCATAGAGTTCATTATATAATCCGGGGTTAGATGGTCTGACCAGCTGCACGGGTTCAAAATGCTGGAAAGCTTCTTTCGGGCACGAATAGATCTTTGCACCAAGTCCCGCTCCGATAGCTGCGCCAACACTGCCGTCGCAGTTATACATTTCTACCGGTACATTCAATGTGTTGACGAATGATCCGGTGAATACATCGCTAAGGAACATATTGGATCGGCCTGCCCGTATGACCTGTGGGTTCATTCCATTCTCACGCATGATATCAAGGCCGTAACGAAAAGCAAAGGCAATGGCTTCCTGGGCGGCACGGAACAAATGCGCATGGCTGTGTTTGTTCAGGTCAATATTATGTATATGAGCTCCGACGGTACGATTGTTCAGCATCCGTTCTGCACCGTTTCCAAATGGGAATATGATCAGGCCCTCACTGCCGGCGTCAATTTTCCCGGCTATCTTATTCAGCTGATCATAGCCCCGTCCTGCTCCCGCCATATTCCTTATCCACCGGTTAAGTATGCCCGTACCATTGATACAAAGCAATACACCTACTCTCTTTTTATCCGTACTGTAATTCACATGGGCAAAACTGTTCACTCTTGATCCATTATCATAAGTAAGCTGATCGCTCACCCCGTAAATAACACCTGATGTACCCGCTGTAGCGGCCACTTCTCCAGGCTCAAGTACATTTAACGATAAAGCGTTGTTAGGCTGATCACCGGATTTATACGTAACAGGAATTCCTTGTTTTAGTGATAAAGCAGAAGCAACTCCCGGGGTTATTGTACCATGTGCTTCAAAAACATTTTTTATCTCCGGTATCAAAGACATGTTCAATTCATAATGACCAAATACATCTTTGGATAGTTCATTTTGCTGAAAATCCCAGAAAACTCCCTCGGATAGTGCTGCGATGGTTGTTGTTACATTGCCGGTTAGTTTCATGGCAATAAAATCGCCCGGCAACATGATCTTATCGGCTTTGGCATAGAGAGCGGGTTCATTTTGTTTGACCCATGCGAGTTTGGAAGCAGTGAAATTGCCGGGTGAGTTGAGCATCTGTAACAAGCATTTTTCTTTTCCTATTGTTGAAAAAGCTTTATCACCGATCTCAACTGCGCGGCTGTCGCACCAGATGATGCTGTTACGCAAAACCTTTTGCGCGGCATCTACCATCACAAGACCATGCATCTGGTAAGCAATTCCGATAGCGGCGATATCCCGGGAATCATATTTACGCTGCGCATGCATTTTTAAAATGGCCAATTGTACATGCTCCCACCACATGTCGGGCGATTGTTCTGCCCATCCCGGTTGGGAAGAGATGATCTTTGATTCTGTTTCAGGATAATGTGCGGATGCAATAGATTGTTGCGTAGCTGCATTTACCACCGAGACCTTAATAGAAGACGTGCCAATATCAATTCCAAGCAGTAGCATCAGGAATTTCTTTTGGTCAAGTTACTGATTAAAATAAGTAGCCGGAAAGAATTGATGACTGCAACGCAGGGGATTTGAACTACTGCTTCCTGGCTTCTACTGGAAAATATTTTTTCAGGAGCGTTGTATACCCTGGGCTGTCCCTGATAATATCAAGATCCATATCACTGCTTACCTGGAAATAGCTGCCGAACCCCATAGCCAGCGCTTTTTCGAGGCTTTCCAGGGCCTTTGTTTTGTTTTTTATCATCGCATAATAGCAGGCTTTGTGATACCATGTCAACATCTCGTGCTGCGGATACATGGAAAGTTGAAGAAACAAATAATCCACATTGTCCTTCTTTTCGATCATTCCCGGTACACGGATATACGTATATAATATCCCGAGGTATGAAAGGTATTGCATATTGAACGTATAGATCTTCCGGCGGAATTTTTCGAATTCCCCCGGGTTGACCATATGATATTTCTTACCAAAATACAATTGCAGGTTCCCTACAAAACCTTCGAGCGTACCGCTGGCATTAATGACAGCTTTGTAAAAACTTTCGATCGCGGCCTGCGGGTTATTCTCTGCGGCTTCAATCACACCGAGGTTGAACAGTGAATGGGTGTAGGTGCTATCCTGGCTGATCACCTGCTGAAAATATTTCCTGGCTGAATCCACTTGTCCGTGCACGAAATAGATATGCCCGATATTATTGTCACAGACATCCCGGTTAGCCGCACTCAATTCTTTGCACCGGTTATAATAATATACAGAACTGTCAAGCTGGTCCTCGTACACAAAACAGATCCCTTTCATAAAATATCCATCCCGCCGGGTCATACTATCATTGATGAAATCAGTCGCTATCGCCAATGCTTTTTGGTGATCGTTTCTTTTCAGGTAAAGATCAAAGAGGCTCAGTTTATCGCCCATTTGCAGGAAGATAGGTTCGGCCTTTTCGTAATGCCCCATCTTCAAATAGACCTGCGCCAGTGAATAACGGGCATAGAGATCATAAGGACGCAATTCCAGGTATTTTGCAAAAGCCTTGTTGGCCTTCTCATACTCGTAGAGATAACTATAATGTATTCCCAAAGCGAGTAGTGTATAAGAAGCATTGGGTTCATATTCGGCGGACGACTTTAACAGCTCCAATGCCATTTCCACCGTGGGTCTCCAGCTAATATTATACTCGTTATCGCTCATCGCCCAGGTGTACGACATGGCTGACATGTACAATGCACGGGCTTTGAGATTGGGATACATATAATGTTGTTCCCCGAGCAAATGCATACAACTATCCAGTTCTATTGCCGCATAATAGCATTCATTGCGGGTGGAATAACTAGTCTGTCCACGCAAGAGCGGAGAAACGATCGAATCAAAACGGTTATTCAATGCGGCAGCAAGGTTTCTGCGCATGATCGAACTAAGCGGGTTATCAGGATATAGCCGGGCGAATTGCCGGTAATCCAATAAGGCGTTGGTGTCTTTTGGCAAGATAAGTTGCTTCGCTTCGAGGTTCGCCTTATAAGATAACCAGAGTTTTTTGCCGGCCGCGGAAAGGGAGTCCACATACTTTTCTTCCATTCCCTTCGTGTTCGCTTTTGCCAGTATAGGGTAGTTCAGTTCTTTTTCTTTTTTCAATGCCGCCAGGATAGCCGGGTTGACCTTAAAAAAAGATCTGCTCAGGTCACCCGTGATCATCGGTATTTGTTTGAATTCGCTGTACCTGGATACATTGGCCTGTATATAGCTTTGCAATTCGAACATGGTGATCCTCCCGTCATTGTCCGTATCCGCTAAACCTTTGATGGCTTCTTCCAACTGCAGTGAGAACAACCCACGGCCACCTGCCCATTCTGCACCCTCTAATGAAAGCTGGTTAGGCTGACAAGAAAGTATTTTATACTCCTTTCCCCAGGATGAAGCCAGCGCAGAAGCAGTTTGCTGTACACCCTGCACACCACCATTTAAATTTCCGGAATGACAGGCATCTACAATGAAGATCATTTCAACACCTCTCTGGGATAAAGGTGACAAGTATCTTTTCAGATCAAGTATCTCGAGCACATCGTCATTCATACCGAAATAATTCCCATTCGGACTATTATACAACAACAACAAGCCGTTCTCTATCTGTGTGAGATCCTCCATATCACCATGCCCGGCAAAAAAGAACCAGACCCTGTCACCCGGTTTGGCCTTGCGGGCGATGACAGAGATCGCATCACCGATATTATTCCGTGTCGCATTCTCGTTCAGAAATGTTTCAATATTCGTTTTGGGGATCTTACCACCGGCGTCGCTGACCAAAAAATCTTCAAAGGCCTGGGCATCACGGTGAGCAAACTGGAGATCGGGCACCAGCTTATAATCACTGATACCAATTATAATAGCGTAAGTGTTGCCGGCTGTGACAGTGTCTGCTTTGGTAATAACACCCCTTCCACCAGGTTGAGCAGTTGCCACGGTGATCACCGCAACATAGGAAAGGAGCAAAAGGACCAGCCTGTTCATCTGTTCAGGGATTGAGGTTTAAAGATAGGAGGATTCATAAGAAGCCTGCTACCCATCGAAGGGTATTGTTACCTTAACTATAAGCTTAAAAAAATTGCCCCGTCGGTCAGAAGGGGCAACTTTATTAATTCTGTATTTACCAACTTATGGATTCAGCTTCCAGGTATAGGAGTAACCTGTGTAAGTCACTTTCGGTCCCCAGTACAAATAGCTGCCGTCATTGAACACGGCTTTTGCATATAAGGTATTGGTTCCCGGAATAGCCCATGTAACCCTTTTATCATAAGGAGACACAGTGCCGCGGTAGTTGCCATTCACATAAATGTCAATATAATAACCCGTCCAGTTGTCCACGACCACGTCACTGTAGTCGGTACCATATACATCACCCCTTGAAGTTCCGGGTGCGGCTGGTTTATTCTTCGTATTTGTAGGGCGTGCTAAAACATCTACTTTAGCATCAGTCTTGGAAACAGGTGATGAGTTGATGGTTTCCATTTTCAATTTCGGCTTCTTTGTCTGTGCATAGCTGGTAAAACCAACCCCGGCAACGAGCAAAAAGGCCAGCAGGAAGATCTGTTTTTTCATGATGTTTAGTTTTTTAATTTTTAGGTGTTGATTTTTATTTGAAGAGGTTAAATATAGAAATGTTTTCGGTAAAAGATGTTTTGGGTTTGAGTTTTTTTAATGCCCTACTTTCAATTCATACTTCAAAAATAATATATGACCCCGCCGGTCTTATACCCAATTCCCGGTATTTATTTATCCGGAACGGTTTTTAACAAAGCAGGCAACCCGGTAAATGGAGGTTATGTGCGTGCCTTTTCTATTTTTTTGTATTTTGGTTTAAAACTTACCGGATGAAGCTCCTCCTGAAGTTCATACTACCCTGCTTATTGATGTATTCCTGTCAGAAAGATGATACGAAAGATGATAACGGAGCAAAATCGGAGATGAATATCCCGTATGGAGCCGACCCGCAACAACAGATGGACATCTACTTGCCGGCCGGGAGAACTACAGCATCTACTAAAGTGATCATCCTGGTACATGGTGGCGCCTGGAACCAGGGAGATAAAGCGGACTTTAATATATATGTCGATACGCTGAAAAAAAGATTGCCCGATTATGCCATCTTCAATATCAATTATCGTCTGGCAACAGGCTCAGTTAATTTTTTTCCGACTCAGGAAAATGATGTAAAAGCAGCTATTGAATTTATTTATAATAAGAGAGGTGAATACCGGGTATCCGACAAGTTCGTATTGCTCGGAGCCAGCGCTGGCGGACATCTTTCTTTATTACATGCCTATAAGAATACAAGCCCGGTAAAAATAAAAGCAGTCGTGGATTTCTTTGGCCCAACAGAGCTGGTCGATATGTATAACAATCCGGCTAATCCTATAGTGCCCGTGATATTGGTACAGGTAACAGGTGGAACTCCTGCAACGCATGCCGCCTTGTACCAGCAATCCGGTCCCGTCAATTTTGTAACCGCTCAAAGCCCGCCTACGATCATATTGCATGGCGGAGTGGATATTGTTGTTGCTTTCTCCCAATCTGTGTTGCTTGCAAACAAGTTGCAGATGATGGGAGTAAACTACCAGTATGTTTTTTATCCCACCGAGAATCATGGATGGACAGGCGCTAATCTTACGGATTCATTTAATAAGATCACGGCATTCCTTGCTCTTCATGTGAATTAGAAGTGTGGTAGTTTGAGACCGAAGTGCGGATCACGGGTAAACACTGTGTAAATCTGTCTGTATTTAATCTGTGCTATCTGTGGTAAAGTATTTTTTTCAACCCGATAGCTACCGGGTGACCCACTATCGAAGTGTCAGACACCCCTGCAGGTGTCAGACACTCTTCGTTACTTTGCCTGATGAATAGCAATGTGCCTTTGGCTGAACGGATTCGTCCCTCCTCTCTTGCAGAACTCATCGGGCAGGAACACCTGGCTGGTAAAGGAAGTATTCTTCGGACAGCGATCGAAAAAGGCAAGGTCCCTTCCATGATCTTCTGGGGGCCTCCCGGAACAGGGAAAACAACTATCGCTAATATTATTGCCAATACTTTAAAAGCACCCTTTTACCAGTTAAGCGCTATCAGTTCGGGCGTTAAAGAAGTGCGGGAAGTAATCGAAGAAGCCCGGTCAAAACCTGGAGCCATACTTTTTATCGATGAGATCCACCGTTTCAATAAGGGTCAGCAGGACGCACTGCTTGGCGCGGTAGAGAAAGGTATCATTACCCTGATCGGCGCTACAACGGAGAATCCATCTTTCGAGGTCAATTCCGCTCTGCTCAGCCGTTGCCAGGTCTATGTGCTCCGGTCACTGGAGGAAAAGGACCTCATTAAATTATTACAAACAGCGATCGGGAAAGATGAATCCCTGAAGAAGAAAAAGATCGAGTTGAAGGAAACTGCTGCGCTCATCAATATTTCGGGCGGTGATGCACGCAAGCTGCTCAATTTGCTGGAGCTGGTAGCCTCCCCCAACCCCTCCGAAGGAGGGGCTTCCGAAGACCCCGATACTATAATTATTACCGATGAAATGGTAATGCATGCGGCACAACAAAAAATTGCATTGTACGATAAAAGCGGCGAACAGCATTATGATATCATTTCTGCTTTTATCAAATCCATTCGCGGTAGCGATCCCAATGCCGCTGTTTACTGGCTGGCGAGGATGATCGAAGGCGGTGAGAATGTCAAGTTCATTGCGAGAAGGCTATTGATCCTGGCCAGTGAAGATATTGGCAATGCCAATCCGACGGCCCTGGTAATGGCCAATGCCGCATTTGAA
>DATLCB010000077.1:0-10739 GCA_035526625.1 Chitinophagaceae bacterium | reverse complement strand
TGGCGCTGGTAAGCTTTTTCTGGGGAACCACTTATGTTGCCTCAAGAGTGGGAGCACAGGAGATACCCGGGTTATTCATGGCAGGAGTGCGGCAATTCGTCTCCGGTTTGTTACTCGTAGCATTCTTTTTGGCTCGTGGATATAAATTACCGGGACTGGGAGAATTGAAAAGAATTTCCGTACAGGGCATTTTTCTCCTTTGCATCGCCAATGGTCTTCTTACCTGGGCACTGGAATATATTAGCGGCGGATTGGCTGCAATCATAGTGGCGTTGGTGCCGCTGTTTATTGCGTTATTCAGTGTGTGGTTATCCAATCGTGCAAAGATCACAAGTTGGATGATAACAGGCCTGGTCATTGGTTTTGCCGGCGTGCTGATCATCTTCTCCGATTATATGGGAGAGATGAAGAACAAGAATTTCATGTTCGGTGTTGGATTATCCCTGATCTCCGTGCTTTCCTGGTCCTTCGGCACTGTTTATACATCCAAACAAAAGTCTTCTATCAATATCCTCTTTAATGTAGGATTGCAAATGCTCATTGCCGGCATTATCATGTTGATCGTATGCGGCATAACAGGTAAATATGTCAATCTTGCTTTCGCGGGACAAACGGCATGGATCGCTTTGCTTTACCTGATCGTCTTTGGGTCTCTGATAGCTTATTCTGCATTTGTCTTTGCTATCAGCAAACTACCGCCGACACTTGTATCTGTGTATGCCTATATTAACCCGATCGTAGCCGTTGGTCTTGGGTGGTTATTGTTATCAGAAAAGATGAATATGATCATGGCCATCGGGATCATTATAACGCTGGGTGGTGTTTACCTGGTGAATCGTGAATTTAAAAAAGTAAAGAGATGAACCCGATCAGCATCATTGATTACACGGCGGCACACCAGCCTTATTTTGAAAAATTCAACCGTCAATGGATAGAGGAGTGGTTTGTAATGGAACCTGTAGATGAATGGGTACTTACCAACCCGGATAAAGCGATACTCGAACCCGGTGGCGCTATACTCATGGCCGAATATGATGGCGTTATCGCTGGTACGGTCGGACTTCGGAAAGTGGATGCAGATACCTATGAGTTTACCAAAATGGCTGTTGATCCTTTGTTTCGCAGGAAAGGTATTGCCGAAGCGATCAGTTATGCAAGTTTTAATAAAGCAAAAGAACTGGGCGCAAAAAAAGTGATCCTTTATTCTAACACCAAAAACGCAGGAGCGATCAAGCTGTATGAGAAACTGGGTTTTCGTCACCTGCCGGTGGAGAATGATGTATATGCAAGGGCTAATGTAAAAATGGAAATAAATATAGAGGCGGCTTATTTAACCGCGCAGAAATATACACAGCTGGTATAAAACTTAAACCCCACAATATGGAACTCCTCACACAGATCTCTGTAAGAACGACAAAGCATTCACGTATCCGCGAAGCAGATCTTGACAACCTTGAATTCGGCAAACAGGTATCTGACCATATGTTGGTTTGCGATTATGAAAATGAGGATTGGCAGCAACCTGCTATCGTTCCTTTTGCGAATCTGTCGATGAGTCCGGCAACTCTTGCACTCCATTATGGTCAAACCGTATTCGAAGGAATGAAAGCATTTCGAATGTCCAAAGGACCGGGTGGGGAAGATGGTCGTATCAATATCTTCCGGATCGACCGGCATTATGATAGGTTAGTACGATCATTGGACAGGATGTGTATGGCTATACCCCCAAGGGAAGTATTTTATGAAGGTTTGACACGGTTAGTAGAAATAGACAAGGCCTGGGTACCTGCAGCAAAAGGTTCTTCACTTTATATCCGACCGTTTGTATATGCGAGTGAAGCAAAATTTGGAATAAAGGTAGCAGAGCAATACCGCTTTGTCATTTTTACAGGTCCCGTACCGGAACTATATGCAAAGCCTATCAGGGTGAAAGTAGAAACAACATATATCAGGGCGGCAAGAGGCGGTACCGGTTATGCAAAGTGTGGTGGAAATTATGGGGGTGCATTATATCCAACACAAATAGCCCGCAACGAGGGGTATGACCAGGTATTATGGACCGACAGCAGCGAACACCAATACATCGAAGAGTCCGGCTCGATGAATGTGATGTTTGTAATAAATGGGAAACTCGTAACTCCACCTTTATCTGATTCAATATTGGATGGGGTAACCAGGGAATGCCTGTTGATACTTGCCGCTGACCTCGGATACGAAGTTGTAGAAAGACCTGTTCCCATCAGCGAGTTGGAAAAAGCATTCCAGGATAAAACGATCACTGAAGCCTTTGGGGCGGGAACAGCCGCCGTTGTAGCTCCTATCGAAACAATTAATATGAACGGAGTTAATTATTTCCTGCCTGAATATGGCCCCAACAATTTACTAACCCGGGTGAAACAAAAACTGGAAAGGATCAGAACCGGATCGGAAGAAGACACACATGGCTGGAATCATATTATCTGATCACCAAATTGGGTTAGTAGAATCTTCGACAACAAGGATACGGGGCTTTTTAACAGCGGGGATGTGTTACTTTTGCGGATTCAGCATTAACTATGGCAAAGATCGGCATCAACATATCGACCGGAAGCCTGCAACAGCAGGAGATGATCGTTGGAATTGACCTCGGTACCACCAATAGTTTGGTTGCCATCATACATCCGGATGGCAGAAAGCCGGTCGTATTGAAAGAACATGATGGCCATGCTCTCGTCCCTTCCATCATTCATTTCAGTGCAGCAGGATCGATCGCGGTCGGAGATGAAGCAAAGCAATATTTAGTTTCAGAACCGCAGAACACTATCTTTTCTGTTAAGCGATTAATGGGGAAATCATATAACGACGTCCGGGACTACAGTTCTTTTTTTACTTATAAGGTAATAGATGATGATACGGAGAGCCTGGTGAAAGTTCAGGTGGGAGAGAAGTTTTATTCACCTATCGAATTATCGTCTTTCATTTTAAAAGAGTTGAAAGCGAGGGCGGAACATATTTTAAAAACGCCGGTCAGTAAAGCTGTGATCACTGTACCTGCGTATTTCAATGATGCACAAAGACAAGCCACCCGTGACGCAGGTAAACTCGCTGGTCTTGATGTTTTGCGTATCGTCAATGAACCTACAGCTGCCAGCCTGGCGTATGGCATGGGGCTTAGCAAAGATGAAGTAAAGACCATAGCTGTTTATGATCTTGGTGGCGGTACATTCGATATATCTATCCTGCGTATCACCGCCGGTATTTTTGAAGTACTATCAACGAATGGAGATACTTACCTCGGCGGCGATGACCTTGACCGGGCGATCGTGGATCATTGGATAGGCCAGGCAGGTATCTACAAGAAGGAGCTTACGGAAAATAAAAACCTTGCACAACAACTGAGGTTACTAGCGGAGAAAGCAAAGATCCACCTTAGTTCAGAAAATTCTTTTGCGGGCGGGATCAATGGACAAAATTTTGCATTAACGAGAACCGAATTTGAAGAACTGGCTGTTCCATTTATAGGACGCACGCTTAAGTGTTGTAAGAATGCATTGGCTGATGCAGGGATTGATATTGCCAACATCGATGAAGTGATCATGGTGGGTGGCTCCACAAGAGTGCCATTGGTAAAGAAAGCAGTAAGTGAGCTTTTTTCAAAGCAAGTAAATGATTCTTTGAACCCGGATGAAGTGGTGGCATTGGGAGCTGCTGTGCAAGCTGATATACTCGCAGGGAATAATAAGGATTTTTTATTGCTGGATATTACCCCGCTTTCATTGGGTATTGAAACAATGGGAGGATTAATGGATGTGCTCATACCACGCAATTCAAAGATCCCTTCCATGTCAGCCAGACAATATACAACTCAGAAGGACGGCCAGGCCGGTATCAATGTAGCAGTTTACCAGGGAGAAAGGGATCTTGTAAAAGATAACCGCAAGCTGGCAGAATTCACTTTTAGTGGAATACCCGGTATGCCGGCAGGTTTGCCCAAAGTAGAAATATCTTTTCTTGTCAATGCAGACGGAATATTGGTGGTGAAGGCAAAAGAGTTGCGTAGCGGTACCGAACAAAGTATTGAAGTAAAACCCCAGTACGGTCTTACAGATGAAGAAGTCGAAAAAATGCTGATGGACTCCGTTACGCATGCTAAAGAAGACATGCAAATAAGATCATTGGTGGAAGCACAGACAGAAGCCAAACAAATATTGGATACTACGAGCCAGTTCATCATAAAGAACAGATCGATCCTTACAGCAAGTGAAGTGGCACAAACGGAAAAGGCCATGGAGGAATTGAATAAGCTGGTCGTATCAGGAGATAAAGATTCTATTCATGCTGCCATTGAAAAGTTGAACGAGATATCCAGGCCCTATGCGGAAAGGTTAATGGATAAAGCTATCAGTACAGCTATGAAGGGGAAGCAGATCGGGTAGCCTTTATAGCATCCCTTATCTTGATAATTCCAAATAGCAGTATGACCAGGTGTACGAACAATGCAGACATCCATACTAGTTTCCTTTCATATCTAAACTCGATCATCCTTTCTCCTGCCGGAGCAGCTACAGATATTTTTGAGGCTCCCCCTATGATGGGTACTTCTCTACCATTTACAAAAGCCTTCCACCCAGGGTAATAATTTTGCAACAATGTCACTGTGTCGACAGAACCCGTTTTTATCCTTGCCTTTACATAAGTAGGTCGCTCGAGCAAGAACGCTATTGCTGCAGAACTATCAGTTGAAAAGATCAGCGGCTTATTTAAAACACGGCTTTCAGCTGAGGAGTCTTTTAATACAAGCGGTCCGCGGTAAGAGTTGTTCGTCGAAACTTCTTTTGTAAATACATTCACATTTTGCCAGGTATTTCTCCTTGCATCTGTAAAGGTTGTGGGCACTTCACCAACCTTCCGTTGCTGAACACGAAATCCACTCTCGGACCTGAGAATTGCATTTACTTCAGGAAGTGAATAACTGCTTACGGTGAAAAAAGGAGTGCAGATGAGTGTATTGAACACCAGGTCGCCGGCAAACACCCACGGAGCCCATGACCATTTCCTTGAACGGATCAGTACTAGAATCACTGCCATCAATAATAATTGCAGGATAGCACTTAGAAGTAACGTTATTGAATAGTCAATGCTTGTAATTCCTGATAAAGAGAAAGAAGAAAGCTTCCTAAGGCTTTTCGTGTTCAATAAAATAACTAACAAACTGATCAATGATAGCAACACAACTGTATTTCGGAAAATTATTGCATTGATGATCTCTTCAAATTTTCTTTTTTGCAATGCGACCGCAGCAAAAAAGATCAACGTTATAATAAAATAGAACCGGAAGATGGCGGGGTTACGGAAATAAGAGAAGCCCGGAAGAACATTGATGGCTTTGCGCAGGAGAGTAGTATCACCAAAGGAGATCAGCAGAAAAAATAAAGCAACAAAAAGCATCAATAAAGCAGGCTTGTTCTTTTCTTTGAATGCCAACCATCCTGATAGAGGTAGTAGTGCCAGGATGAACAGACCCACGTAAGTGTTCAGCATGGTACCTTCTGTATTCGCAAAGCCCATCTTTACCGACGAAAAAGGAAATAACATACTGCTGAGTGCGCCAGGGTGCAGGTAGTTCGAATTAAAAAAAGAAACGTCACCCGCAATAGTATTACCCCTGTCGAGGTTGTTTAGTAACTCAAGTGTAAAGTACAGGCATGGGAAACAAAGCAATGCGGTCAAAAAAGCAGTAAGCAATAAATACCATAGTCGCATCCGGAGTTGGTCCTTGTCTTTTTTATGGCGCCCTACCCAAAACAGTATAAATAGAATTAGACTATAAGAGGTAATGATATTAAAAGCAGCATACACACTGGTAAACATCAGTGTATAACATACAGCGACCTGGAGGGAATTCTTTAAAGAAAGGGTTTGCAGCAATTTCAGTAAAGCGGAGATGACGAGTGGTATAAATGCGGCAGCTGTGATATATAATAACCACTGCGAGGAACCCACCATGAATCCGGATAGCATATAACATATGGCGAGCAGCAGGGAGATCTTCTCTTCTTTGACAAGGTAAGTACGCAGGAGATGAAACATACTCCAGCCTGATAAAAGGATAAAAAAGAGAAATTCGATATGCAGGACGTAGATATTATAATTGAAGGCAGCACTGAAGGCTAACTGTGGGGTACTGTAGATACCCCATGTCAGGTTGCTTTGCAAAGGAAAGCCCATACCCCAGGTGTTGAACCAGTAAGGTAGCTCGCCATTCCTTATACATTGGCTGATAAAATGGTTAATGGGATATTCAAGTGCGACTATATCATTCTTTAACGCCCGTAACATAAAACTTACGGGGGCAAAGGCAATAATGCCACAAAGGGAAATGAACAAATAAGGTCGCAGTATTTTTTTCAAGAGACGTTGTTCCTGGTTTTCTTATACAAGCTCCGCTCGCCCTTCATTATCCAATTATAAATAAATATCTGGATTATTCCCGGTTAGGAACGCATCATTTGCCGGTATGTCTTCTTTTTTTCTTTTTCCCACCAGTATTGGCCAAGCAATTTACGGGTGGCAAAGCGCCCAAAATATTTTTCAAAGGTCCTGTAGAGGATCACATCATATTTCCTGTGAAAATTGATCCAGCACGCATTGCAGTTCTTATTGTAGTGTTTTTGTTTTTTGATGGCTTCAGGACCATTAAACACCTCATCCAGTGTATTAGTAAAGACATTCCCGATCATGACATTCAGGTTTTGACAGATCGGTACATCTCCATTGGGCAGCACAACAAGGCTGTCGAGAATGCTATTACAACTTAGTTGTAATCCGCCACGGCGCCATTCATCATATAGCACAAGAAAATCAAAATTCTCAGGAAACTCCTTAACTATAGCCGGGATGCTCTCTTTTATCCTGATCAGTTGATCTTTCGTCACCCGGGGTGGCAATAACGTTTCAGTAATTTCCGGGCGGGTGCTGATCTTCTTTGTTGCCTCACTGAAAGAGGGGATCTCTGTGGATCTGAGTGTGCCGATATCACTATAATGAGCAGATTCGATCGTATCAAAAAAAGCGATATCATTATAGACTCCCACCCGCATATCGATGCCATATTTTTTAGCTACTTCGGCGACATGCTTCATATCACTGAAGTCATTGTAGGGAGAAAGTGTGAACATAAGACTGATCGGGACTTTCTTATGTGTTCTTTCTAAGACATCGATGATCCCGTCATATCCGTCTTTGCCCCGCATGTGTAAATAAGAATCACGATCCCCATCCACAGAAATGAACAGGCGTTGCGGCGGGTTCCGTTCAACTGCTTCAATAATGGCTCCTGGTCTCAGCGCATTGGTGAGCAGGTCGAAATTGGGATGATGTTCATGGAACCATGCCATGATATCCATCGCATCGGGATGCAAAAGGAATTCCCCGCCTTCCAAACCAACCGTTGTGGTTTTGGTAACACAGCGGCTCTGCATGATCTCTTTTATCTTTTCAAAAGGAAGATAGTTAACCGGTCGTTTGGTCCATATCAGGCAATGTTTACAGGCCGAGTCACAAAGGTCGGTGCCATAGATCATCAGGGTGGAAAGTTTTTTCCGTTCAGGAAACCACTTGTTATTTAAAAAAGTAAGTCCCCTGTTGATATAGTTTTTGGCAGAGTACATAATCGGGTGCGTAGTACGGCAGAGCAATTTTGTGAGTGTGATGCCGCGTTAAAATTAATAAGAAAAGAGGGAGGGGCTAGGAATACTTTGCTTTTAGCTTCAGGAATGGCTTTTCAAAATAATGGTAACTAAGCACACTTATTATTATCGCTATCAGAGTAACAAATACCCCGCTGCATGCTTCTGCAATTTTATAGGAGATAATATCTTTATTTGTTATCCAGTTCCTGGTAAAATCAAATAATAAGATATAAACAGGCCAGTGATAGACATATAGCCCATATGAGATTTTCCCAAAGAATTTCAGTGGCCTGTTATCAAGAAGGAATTGTATGATCTTCGATTCACCTCTGATCGCCTCGTATAAAAGGATCCCAAACAGTACCGCAAAAGTAGTATAGCCTACAAAAGCAAGATAGGGAAGTGTGAAGCCACTGCGGTCATTGATAAAATAAAAACCGAAATTGATTGCCGCCATCAGCAATACAATATAGATCGTGTACTTCTTCAGGAAACCCGGATTGATCTTCTGTAATAAAGCCACCATGGCGCCAATGCAAAGACCATCGATACGGGTAAAAGTATAAAGGCTGGAATAAGCAAGATCTTCCGCCTTGTAGGACCAAATCGCATAACGTGCTATACCTACAATGATCAATATAGTCGTGATGATCATCAGCAGGTACTTTGGTTTCCTGATCAACAGGATAAGCAGGGGCCAGACAAGGTAGAATTGTTCCTCTACCGCAAGCGACCAGGTATGAAGCAAGATCTTATCACCATAAGGTTCTTTGAACACATAAAGCCAGTTCTGCAGGTAGGTCCAAAGCCAGAATTGGTTTTGAGTATAGTATCCCGCGTTAATGTTCAGACTTTTTATATTGGGAAGGATGAACAGGCAAATGATAAGTACCAGGTAAAACAGGGGGAATATCCGTAGCAGTCTCCGCATGTAAAAATTCTTCAGAAAACCAGGTTGACCAACGGTCTTAAGTAACAATTCAGTGATGAGGAAGCCGGATAATACGAAGAAGAGATCGACGCCCAACCAGCCAAAGAAGAAATAGTTCATGAACCCGAAATTGTGAAGGAAGACCACGAGCAATATTGCCACACCTCTGAGTCCATCCAGCGCAGGATAGTAATCCCTGCTTGCCTGCCGGTCGGCATGGTGGGTTATAGCAGGGTTCATGGTTGTTTGGGTTAGTTATTTCTCCTTCTCCGCGGCAGTCCTTCAGACAAAGATAATCTTCTGAGTAGATACTTACCTACCAGGTCAAACTCCACATTTACCAGCGTGTTCTTCTGAACTTCATTAATAGTTGTATGTTCAAAAGTGTAAGGGATAATAGTGACGGTAAAACTTTTCTTTTTCACATTAAAAGCGGTAAGGCTTACACCATTGATACATATTGAACCTTTCTCGATAATGAGCGGCGCAAATTTTTTGGACAATTCAAATTCAAACTCCCAACTCCCTTTTTTTTCATTTCTTTTTTTGCACCAGAGTGTCGTGTCCACATGCCCCTGTACAATATGACCATCGAGCCTGTCATGCAGCCGAAGGCAGCGTTCTATATTGATGTTCATTCCGGGTACCCAGCTTCCGATCGTAGTTTTTTTTATCGTTTCGGTCACTGCGGTCACTTTATGTTTCTCACCTTGTATCTCCTCTACAGTAAGACAGATCCCATTATGACTTACACTCTGATCGGCCTTGAGTTGAGAGGAGAGGAGGGACTCTATCCAGAAACTCTGATTAGAGCCGTTGGAAACCACCTCTTTAATGGTGCCTATTGTTTCTATGATACCTGTGAACATGGCTGCAAATTAATGGTTATCCACGTTTTCCTGCCGGACCGGATTTCAGCTTGAAACTTTCGGGATTTCCCTCTATCTTTGCCCACTCTAAAAAAGTACCGAAGGAGGTATAAAACATTATGCTGATCATTGATTCAAAAGATTGCGAAAATATCGACAAGGCGCTGAAGAAATACAAGAAGAAATTTGAGAAATCTAAAGTATTGCTCCAGTTAAGAGAGCGCCAGGCATTCATTAAACCATCGGTTAGACGCCGTGGTTCGGTATTGAAAGCGATCTACAAACAAAAGATAGCAAGCGGCAAGATCGAGAGTTGATTGGCTGTTTTTGCCCAATAAATTAAAATGAGCTGTCCTGGTTTAACCGGGATAGCTATTTTTTTTCAGCTATTCTGTAGCTTTATGAGAATATGGCTTCGCTTACCCACTCTTCTATTCAACCTTTCCTGGAATACCTTAAGTACGAGAAAAGGTATTCAGCCCATACTTTAACATCTTACCAGAATGACCTGGCTGATCTTATTGATTTCCTGGACTCCCGTTTTGGATCGGTTGACCTCAAAGACATCAATCACACATTCGTCCGTAGTTGGCTCGCTGCGCTGAAAGACAAGGGTCTTACGGTCAAGACCATTACCCGAAAGATATCTACCCTTCGTTCCTTTTTTAAATACTGTTTAAAGACAGGCATCCTGGAAGTGAGCCCGATGACCAAAGTGATCACACCAAAGGCAGGGAAGCGAAACCCTTCTTTTTTAAAAGAAGAGGACACCCAAAAATTGATGGCGGCACTTGACCAGTCCGCTGATGACTGGAAAAGCCTGAATGCGAAACTGCTTGTGAGTATATTTTATGCCACGGGAATGAGGCTTAGCGAATTATTGAACCTGAAAGAAAAGCAGATCGATTTTGGAAGAAAACAGCTTAAAGTATTGGGAAAGGGGAATAAGGAAAGGATACTGCCTGTGAGTGATGCTTTACTCACTATGATCCGTCAATACCAGGAACAAAAACGGAGGGATTTCGGAAAGACTGATGAAATATTGATGGTAACAGAAAAAGGGAAAAAAATGTATCCCCGGTATGCCTGGTTATTGGTAAATACCTACCTCGGAATGGCAAGCAGTCTTGAGAAAAAAAGTCCCCATGTATTACGTCATACCTTTGCCACACATCTGATGAACAATGGGGCTAATCTTAATGCTGTAAAAGATTTACTGGGGCACAGTAGTTTGGGAGCTACACAGGTCTATACGCACAATACGATCGG
>DATLCB010000076.1:0-13756 GCA_035526625.1 Chitinophagaceae bacterium | reverse complement strand
GTATTTCAGCAGGTTCACCGAACCCGTATTTACATCCAGTATCCTGCCGCTTACATCATACAATGCAATGGCATCGATAGCTTGTTCTACCAGCGTACGATATTTCTCTTCGTTCCGTACGAGTTCATTCATGACGTTCTTCTTATCAGTAATATCCCTGGTCACACCCAATACGCTTACTATTTCGCCTTCCCCATTGCGGAAAGGCACCATGCTCACTTCGCACCACCGGGGGTTACCTTTTAAAGTGATCATTTCAAATTCAAGGCGTCCTGCTATTCCCTGGAAAGCATCTCTCATAAGTTGTTCCGTGGTACTTCGATACTGATCAGACACCACCGATAAAATCGAGTGCCCGACCAGGATATCATTTTCGGCTGCTTCGATCATTCGAAGACCGGCCTTATTAATGTCCAGCACTTTGAATTCCTTATCAAGAAGCTTGATACATTCAGGGTCTGTATCGAGGATGGTCCTTAACCGGTTCTCACTTTCTGCCACTTTCTTCTGCACATTATAAATCGGGGTCATATCTACCATCGAGCCGATCATCCTATAAGGGTTATTATTACTGTCCCTCATAATATACCCCCTGTCGAGAATGTACAAATAGGTTCCATCCGATCTCCTGTACCTGTATTCATCTCTCCAGACCGTTTCTGTACCCCGGATGAATCCCATAATAGTAGTTCTCACTCTTTGAAGGTCTTCAGGGTGAATATGTTCATACCAGTCCTGTATCGCGACTATCTCTTTATGCTTTTTATACCCGAAATTAAAATAGTAATTATCGTTCCACCACATGCTATCATCCTTCAGGTTCCAATCCCAGATGATATCACTTGTGGCTTTTGTCATTATCTGGAAACGGGCATTGGTCTTTACGATCTCTTCTTCTGCTTTTTTCCGTTCGGTGATATCTTTTGTAGTTATATGTGCACCTGTAATTTCTCCATGTTCATCCCGGACGGGTCCATAATTGATCCTTCTCCATACTACTTCTTCGCCTAAATGATTCATGAACTCATATTCTATCATTTCGCCTTCAAATACACGGTTATAATTACTGATAATGATCTCTTTCATTTTGACAGGCACAACATCGGGTATATACGTTCCCGGGTTAACAGGCTTACCCCAGAATAAAGCAAGGTTTTCCTGTGCAGAAGCGTTGATCAATACCACCCTGTAATCTTTATCGATCACATAGAAATCATCGGTGGTACTGGACAGGATATGACGAAGTTTTTCCTCGGAACGTTTAAGCGCCATCTCTCCTTCTTTTCTTTTAGTGATATCCCTGATGAATGCACAACAGAATTCAGATCTGCCCTGGCTGACCGGGGTGATCGCTAATTCGATCGGGAATTCATTCCCATTCTTATGTATAGCGGAGATCTCGATCAACTTATTAAGCATCCTGCCCTCGCCTGTTTGCAGGAATTTTTTGAACCCGCTGTCATGCGCTTCCCTGTATTGTGACGGAATGATCGTTTCAGTCAGTGTTTTGCCCATAGCTTCATCCGAAGACCATCCAAACGTTTTTTCAGCTTGCGGCGTCCATACGATTATTCTTCCGCTATTATCAATACAAACGATAGCATCCAGCGCGGAGTTCATGATCAATCGTCTTGTCTCTTCACTGGTAATGATCGCCTGCTCGGCTTTTTTTCTTTCTGTGATATCGATGATGCTTCCCCGTACCAATACCTGTTTGTCTGCCGGCAATCTCACTAATCGCACTTCGCAGGATATCGGTTCACCCCTCGCATCACAATGTGTCCATTCAAAGGAGGGTTTTTCTCCCGCAATGGCCCGTTGTATTTTTTCCATTGCCGATTCTGCTGATGGTCTTCCGTCAGGTTGAAACCCTGGGCTCACATCTAAAGGACCTATTTTTAAAAGCTCTTCCCTGCTCATTTTAAAAAGCTGGACAGCGCTTTCGCTTACACTCACAAACTTCCCTTTCTCCATATCCAGTACCACCAGGGCCTCTACTGCATTTTCCACAAGGGCCCTGTAGCGCTCCTCGCTTTCCCTCATTGTTTGCTCCGCTTTCTTGCTTTCTGTGATATCTACGTCCATGCATACATAACAGGGCGCACCATCAATAGAAGGGATCGAGAAGATAGTAGCCATACAGTAGCCGACCGAGCTATCTTTGCGATGGAAAGAAAATTCCGATGGACCGATGGTCTTACCTGTTTGCCCGATATGATCCAGTATCCGCAGAAATTCGTGAGCCTGTTCTTTTGTATGGATAAGCTGATCCAGGGTTTTGCCGATAACTTCTGTTGTACCCCAGCCGAAGATCAGTTCAGAAGCATGGTTCCAGAACATTACTTCACCTTTATTGTTATACCACTGCACGGCAACATTAGGGGTATTCTCAATGGAGGCAAGTAACTGGCTTTCTCTTCGTTTTAGTTTTTCTTCAGCTTGTTTGCGCTCCGTTATATCCATCATGCTTCCCAGTATCCGGACAGCTTTACCTTCTTCATTGCGCACGATATAACACCTGTCATAAATATTGCGGTACCCGTTCTCATTCGTTCTGAACCTGTATTCAGTGATAAATACGTTTGAATCAGAAGCAAGGGTAGTTTCCTGTTTTTTCACTAAGGCGTCCCGCTCTTCGGGATGCAGTCGCTCCTTCCATTCTTTTTCATCCGGCACTGGATCTCCCATCGTAAGACCATATAGGCGCTGGTGTGTTTCATTTCCCCACATTTCACCCGTTTCAAGGTTCCATTCCCAAATGGCATCGTTGGTGGTCCTGCTGATGAGATCAAACCTTTCACCCGTTCGTTTCATTTCCGCTTCGGCCTTTCGTATATCGGATATATCACGGAAAAAAACAGAGATTCCCGTGGAAGAAGGATAGACATGGACCATGAACCATTTTCGGAAAGGCTCATAATATATCTCCAGCTGTGCCTGCTTTTGTTCTTCATAGGTTTTAATGAAAACTGAATAAAGCGGGTTGTCCTTTGCCCCAGGAAACCCGGACCACAAGTGTTTGCCGATAAGATCTTCCGGTTCATATCCCATTATAGCCGCCGCGTAAGTATTGATATAGGTGAACCGCCAGTTCTCATCCAGTGAATAAAATCCATCGCTTACTCTTTCCAGTATGTTCTTGATAAGAATGGTTTTTTCTTCCACTTGCCTGGAAAGCTCTTCATTGAACTGCTCCTGTAATCTCTCCTTTTTCTTTCGCTCGGTTATATCTGTGTGTACACCTACATAACCGGTAATAATGCCTTGCTCATTTTTTAATGCCGAAACAGAAGCATGGATATAAACGATCTCACCAGAGCGTTGTGTTGCCTGGAATTCTCCCTGGTAATATCCGAATTGCTGAAGCCTGTTCATACTTTGTTCATTCGCTTCTGCACCCTGCTTTATTTTAAGCAGGTTATTCACTGTTTGTCCCACCGCCTGTGCCGGAGGATATCCATACATTTTCTCAGCTGCTTTATTCCAGCTTTTGATAACTAGGTCGCTATCGGTAGAAAATACCGCGTCGCTTGTTTGTTCGACAAGATGACCGAGCTGGCTGATCTGTTGCTCAGCCTGAACCCGCAATTGGTCTTTCCTGTTTAATGAATAAGCATTGAACCATATCAGGATGAGAAAAGCTATAATAATGCTTAGTACCAGTATCGCTACACCGAATTCGATGGTAAGAGCCCCGTTCCAGTGGCCATAGAGTCGGGCAAGCCCCAGTATGATAGGAATGATGATCGCGGCCGGTATCAATAAACGGGCGGTGCTGCTACCGGTATAGATCGTTGTGAATTCTCTCATCAAAATTCCACGGGGCTCTATAAAAAATATGCTTAGGGAGAATAACAGGAAACAAAAAGCAGTGTGTGCAGCCATTGGGATATAAGTCAGTACCCCATAAAAAGCGGTCACTTTATAAAAATAACCCAGCAATCCCAACAGCGCAATGAGGGAAATGATCAGCGATATCAGTTGGACAGGAACAAATCTTCTTATCGATCGTATATGCAAAGCCAACAGGCTGCTACCAATAAAGAAAAGACAAATGGCGGTATTAGGCGCCATCCTGTTTGGGGCATGACCCGGTCGGTCGGTCTCCAGCGCACGGTGATAAAGAAGAGTATCTACCGGTATATTAAGATCGGAGAAAGAATGGATCACTTTTAATATCCCGATGGTACAAACCAGTACAGCACAGCTGATCCAGGGAAATTTGTTTCGGGATGGTGTCCCTTTGTCATCTATCCCGTAAAATGAGATCGCCGCTAACAGGAAAGCAACAGCGGTAGCGGGGTTCATGGAAGGCAAAAGTGTGAGAGGTCTTCTCATCCAGGGAATATCAAATTGCCACCCGGTCAAAGCTAACAGAGAAATAAAAAACACTGTAGCGGTAAGATAACCTGCCCAGCGTTTTAAACTCGATTGAGATGTTATATCTGGCATTAACTGCATTCTCCCACGAATTGTAAAGTTCCAATGCAACTTTTACAATCCATGTGAATTGATAAAGTTGACCAATGCAGCGGTATTTTTAAGATTTAGTTTCTTCAGAATATTATACCGGTGCACTTCTACGGTTTTTAACGAAATATCCAGTTGCAGTGCTATCTCTTTGGAAGACATTCCTTCTTTGATCAGTTTCACTACATCTAATTCACGCCGGGAAAGCGAGTTCATGTCGGGTTTCCCGTTCTCCTCTTCCAACTCTTGCTGAGCAAGGATGTTCTTCACCTCGTCACAAACATACTTCTTTCCATCATTAACTTCAATAATGGCCTTCAGCATCTCATCCTTAGAAGAATTTTTAGTGATATACCCCATAGCGCCTGTCTGGAGCATACGGCGTGCATAAGCGGGCATAGAATGCATAGAGATCCCGATGATCCTGGAACCTGGTGAAAATTTTCTAATGAGCCTAGTTCCTTCAAAACCATTGATGGGAGACATATTAATGTCCATTAATACTATCTTGGGTTTTTCACGCTTGGATATCTCGACAGCTTCATCGACATCACTGGTCCCGCCAATTACCTCGAAACGGGGATCGCTGTTTAGTATAAAGGACCATGATTCCCTGACCAGTTTATGGTCATCGACAAGCAGGATGGTTATTTTGTCCATTCGGGGCTGGTGGATTTTGATTCGATAAGGTAGATTCGGATATAATTTATGTAAAAAAACTATCTACACTTACAAAAGAACTATGTAGCCGGCAGAAAACCGCAATAAATAATGGATTTTAAGTAAATCCCCTTAGAATATGATCTTTGGCATTTATCTGTCAATAAAAAAACCATTCGCCGTTGGCGAATGGTTTGTGGAGGCGAGGAGAATCGAACTCCTGTCCAAACATATTCTGTAAAAGCCTTCTACATGTTTATTCTGGGATTGCTTGTCGGAAAATAACAGGACCCAAACAAACCAATTATTCTCTTAGCTGGATCCCCGATAGGTATCGGGGCTTAAGCGATCAGCACAGCCTTTGATCGCAGCAACCTGTTTTGTTTTTAAGTCGGCGGCGGGGCATGGTAACAGGTGAACCGGCCCGGCGGCCCTAATGACTACTTAATCACTGATTAGGCAGCCATGGCATACTGAGTATTGCCATTTATAGGTTTCGTATTCAGATTCAACTGCTAATTACGCAACGCAGTACATGCTTATACTTTCAAAGATCTATGCTGTCAAAACCGGGCGCCCCCTGGAAAATGAAAAATATGAAATTCGAAATAATAAATCAGAAAGTTAAACAGCCTTCTTACTTAGAACATTTTTACTTTATCCTTCACTTTCTCATTTCTGATTTCTAATTCCTGATTTCTGATTTCTGATTTATTTGCCCCATCCAAACCAGTCGTTCCCATTCGCATATAACATCAGTCCGAGTAACAAAACCATGCCAACGATCTGTGCATACTCGAGGAATTTTTCATTAGGTTTCCTGCGGGTGATCATTTCATATAAGGTGAACATTACATGACCACCATCGAGTGCGGGGATCGGCAATAAATTCATAAATGCCAAAACAATGGATAAGAAAGCCGTGATACGCCAGAATGCCTCCCAATCCCAGCCATACTTTGGAAAAATAGAACCCATGGCTTTGAATCCACCCACTCCTTTATATGCTCCTGTATTGGGGTTCAATATTTTTTTGAACTGGTCGATGTAAAACTTTAATTCGGTGCCTGTCTTTTTGACGCCCGCGGGGAAAGCGGCTAAAAAACCATATTTGGTAACATCCAGCTTCAACCAGCCTAAACTATCCATTTGCAGGTAGTCAATCCCATAAGGTACAAATCCCAGTCTTCCTTCTTCGCTGATCTCTACAGGAAAATTCAGTTCCTGTCCATTGCGTATCACATTTAAGGAAACTGCCTTGCTCTTATGCTGATTCAATTGATTCTGTAATTCATCAAAAAAATCGAAACGGGTAGAATCCAGTCCGACGATCCTATCATTTTTCCGGAGACCTGCTTTGTATGCTTTTGCCGTATCATCGATATAAAAAACAATAGCAGGTTTCCTGGGTTCAATGAAGCCACCTGCGTTCTTCTTTTTATTTTCCACCAGTTCTCCTATCAAACTCTGCGGTACGTCCAGTGTCATATGCTTACCATCCCGCATCACCTCCATTGAACTGCCTAACAACCCTTTTCTTCTCAGTCTTTCAAAATCCTTTATCTCTTCTCCGTCTATATTCAATATGATGTCTCCGTTTCGGAGTCCCACCTTATTATACATCGTGCTATCGACAACATGAATGCCATACTTCATCGAGGAGGTGGGGATCTTCTTGTCACCCCATATCATCAGTATGAAGGCATAGATAACAAATGCGACCAATACATTCATGATGATCCCTCCCAGCATTACGATCAATCGTTGCCATGCAGGTTTACTCCGGAATTCCCATTCTTTAGGTGGTTCCTTCATCGCTTCCTTATCCATGCTCTCATCGATCATGCCTGATATCTTTACATAGCCCCCTAATGGCAGCCAGCCGATACCATAGACTGTATCTCCGATCTTCTTTTTGACAAGAGCGAACCAGGGATCGAAGAAAAGAAAGAATTTCTCCACCCTGCATTTGAACCAGCGGGCCGTGATATAATGTCCAAACTCATGGAGTATCACCAGGATGGATAATGCGAGCAACAATTGCCCCGCCTGCAATCCAACATTCGCCCAGTTAATAGCGAGTACATTCATAGTTTAAAAATCAAGAGTCCGAAGTCTGAAGACCGGAGACGGGTTTGAAGGAACGAAAGATTATTACAGATCTGCAAAATCGTAAACTGAATAGCATCTCTCTCAATATCTTTCAATCTTTTAAACCACATCTTCTGACTTCCGTCTTCGGACTTCCGTCTATAGTTTGATAATATCGGCCACGAAGTTACGAGCCTCTCCATCGCTTTCAAAATATTCCTCCAGTGTAGGCTGGGCAATAAAGGGGATCGTTTCCATTGTTTTCTCTATCACCTGTGTCATATCAAGAAAGTTGATACGGTTGCGAAGAAAAGCATATACCGCGATCTCATTCGCGGCGTTCATCACGCAAGGCAGATTGCCTCCCTTATAAAGAGCTTCCTGTGCCAGGGCGAGATTTCTGAACGTTTTAACATCAGGTTCTTCAAAGCTGAGGTTGTTGATCTTTTTGAAATCAAAGCGGGGAAGATCATTTTTTATCCTTACCGGGAAAGCCATTGCGTACTGGATAGGCAATTTCATATCCGGTAATCCCATTTGTGCTTTGATACTGCCGTCTTCAAATTGCACCATACTGTGAATGATACTTTGCGGGTGAATGACAACCTGCACCTGTTCGGGTTTCAAATTGAATAACCAGCGGGCTTCGATCATCTCCAGTCCTTTGTTCATGAGTGTAGCCGAATCAATGGTTACTTTGGCACCCATCGTCCAGTTAGGATGCTGGAGAGCATGTTCCCTTTTTACGTTCACAAGATAGTTGGGCTTGCGGCCGATAAAAGGGCCGCCGGATGCGGTGAGGATCACTTTCTCGATCCTGTTCCTCGTTTCACCGACCAGGCATTGGAAAATAGCTGAATGCTCTGAATCAACCGGGATAATAGGCACTTTATTCTCGACAGCTTTCTTCATTACGATGTCGCCGGCGACCACCAAGGTTTCTTTGTTGGCAAGTCCGATAGCTTTCCCGTTTTCAATAGCTTTTAATGTCGGCTTAAGACCTGCATAGCCAACGATCGCTGCCAGCATCATATCATAACAATCCATCGATGCTACTTCTTCGAGCGCTTTTTCACCGGTGAAGACCTTTATATCCGTCGACGCCAAGGCTTCCTTTACTTTACCATATTTCTTTTCATCTCCAATAACAACGACATTAGGATCAAACTTCAGTGCCTGCTGAATAAGCAATTCATCATTGTTATGGGCAGTAAGCACTTCGGCGGAAAATTTATCCGGGTTGGCAGCAATCACCTCGAGGGCCTGTGTGCCGATCGATCCTGTAGATCCAAAAATAGCGATGCGTTTTATGGGAGAAGTTTCATTCATTTTGTAAACGAGTCAAATAAGTCAATTGGATTCTTAAAGCGTTTATTGGTTTAGAAGTATCAAATCTTTTATTTGGCTGGTATATTGGTCACATTTTCCGTCCGATGGATTTTACATTTAATAAAATACTAGCTCTTTGGGACGCATATCTCCCGTTGACTCCTTTGATTCTCTTTGCCATATTTGACTCATTTGACTTATCTGACTTCTTTGACCTATTTGACCTCTTTAACTATTTCTCTTTCCGTCCATTTGATCAATTCATCTGCGATCTTCCTGTCATTGCTTAATCTTGGCACTTTATTCTGTCCGCCCAATTTACCAATTGATTTCATATAGTCAATGAATCCATTCCTCCGGACGATGGTTATTTTAAGTGGGCTAAGTATACTGCCGCCAACAAGATCATCATAATACACATTCTTTTCACGCAGGTGCTGATCGAGTTTGGCGGCAAAGCCAGGCAGATCATGAGGTATGTTCTCAAACTCAATGAACCATTCGTGATAAGATCTGCCATTGCCACTATTTACGAATGGGGCCACGGTAAATTCCGTGATATGCACGTTCTCTTCTTTGGCGATTTTCAACATACTCGCTTCCACTTCCTCACCGATCACATGTTCGCCAAAGGCTGAAATAAAATGCCTGGTCCTTCCTGTAACGATTACCCTGTAAGGATTTGTTGAAACGAACTTTACCGTATCGCCAAGATTATATCCCCATAGACCTGCATTACTATTAATGATGACCGCATAGTTCTCTCCAACTTTCACATCCTTTAATGATAACCGCGAAGGATGGTCATTAAAGATCTCGCCTGCCGGGACAAATTCAAAAAAGATTCCGCTGTTGCTGTTCAATAAAAGCCCTTCAGCATCCTGTGAGTCCTGGAAAGCGAAAAATCCTTCGCTGGCAGGGAAGAGTTCAATGGTGTCGACCTTCCTGCCAATGCTGTCGAATAATTTTGCTTTGTAAGGTTCAAAGTTTACTCCGCCCTGTACCATCACACTAAAATTCGGAAAGAGCTCGCCAACTTTTTTCCCACTCCTTTTCATGAGTTCGTCGAAATACATTTGCATCCAGGGAGGTATGCCACTGATCAGTGTCATGTTCTTGTCGATGGTCTCTTCAACGATCTTCTGCAATTTAGCTTCCCAGTCATCGATACAATTCGTTTCATACGATGGCATCTGGTTGGTGCGAAGATATTTTGGAACATGGTGGTTGACGATCCCGCTTAATCTACCCGTGGGGATGCCTCCTACTCTTTCCAGTTCTGGGGAGCCAGAGAGGAAGATCAGTTTTCCATCCGCAAACTTTGTGTTGCCTGTTTCAGCCATATAGCAAAGCAGTGCATTACGGGCCGTATTGATATGATTGGGGATCGACTCTTTCGTGATCGGTATGTATTTGGTACCGCTGGTGGTGCCGGACGTTTTAGCGAAATAGATCGGCTTCCCTTTCCAGAGTACGTTGTGCCTGCCCTCCTTGATCTTGTCGATCCAGGGCCGCATTTGCTCATAATCCATTATCGATACTGCTTGCCGGAACTCCTCGTAAGTACCCACTTTTTCAAGACGTGCCGATCTGCCAAACTCCGTATTGCGGCCTACTTTAAGAAGGGTTTTCAGGATGTTTTCCTGGTCGGAAAGGGCGGTACCCATCGTTTTCCGGATACCTTTATATATATAGGAAGCGAATGGTTTCGCTAAAAAAGACTTGATTTTCATACTTTATGCCTGGATAACCCTGCAGGAGGGCCACAAATATACTGGATGCTCCTATGAAAAGAGGGGGTAATAATGTTCATAAATCTTTGATTACCCGTTTGCCGCTTCCACTTTTCCCCCTACCTTTGCCGTCCTAATTTTAAACGTATGATAGCTGTAGTAAAAGTGGCCGGTCAGCAATTCAAAGTGGAAAAAGACCAGACCTTATATGTTCCCCGCCTTGAAGGTAATGCAGGCGATAAGATCGACCTGGAAGTATTGCTGGTAGATGATGGCGGCAAACTAACCACCGGCACCGATATCAAATCAAAAGTAAAAGCCGAGATACTCGACCAGGTAAAAGGTGATACCGTGATCGCTTATAAACATAAAAGAAGAAAAGGATTTCATAAAAAGAAAGGTCATCGTACGGCGTATACGCAGATCAAAGTAACCGGTATCACAAAAAGTAAATCGGAGAAATCAGAATAACTAATATTCAAATCTTTTAATCATGGCACATAAAAAAGGTGAAGGCAGTGTAAAGAATAACCGGGACTCACAAAGCAAACGCCTTGGTGTAAAAATTTTTGGTGGACAAGCTGCCATTAACGGTAATATCATCGTTCGTCAACGTGGCACGGTTTATCATCCTGGAAAAAATGTTGGTGTTGGAAAAGACTTCACCTTATTTGCATTAAGCGATGGTGTTGTTGAATTTCGCAAAGCAAAAAACAACAGAACATATGTTTCTGTGACTGCTGTTGGAGCATAAGCCGTATCTCCTTGTTTAGAATTTTGTGGAAAAAAAATTTGGGTAGTATAAAATAATTGTTATTTTTACTATCGTTAACCCATTTTGTACTAACATTAAATTCTAAAAAAATGGCTACTAAGAAAAAAGCTGCAAAGAAAAAAGCTGCTCCTAAGAAGAAAGCTGCTAAGAAAAAGAAATAAGTTTAAGCTTGACTTAAACGAGATAGAAAGTCCCGATTCACTTCGGGACTTTTTTTATGCGCTAACGTTTCTCCAATGAGAAATCGACTTTTCCCGTCTTCTTTTCCGTATAACTCTGGCTTGCGGCAGTCTATCTCCTGGCCATTAAAAAAACATACATTAGCGTCATGGACAATTCCGCCATCGCCGACAATTTCGACATGCTCGCCAAATTAATGGACATACATGGTGAGAATAGCTTCAAGACCAAAACCTATTCGATAGCCGCCTTTCACATCGAAAAGCTGCCCATGCAGCTAAAAGAGACCCCAAGAGAAAAACTATTTTCCATAAAAGGCATTGGCGACAGTATCGGCAAAAAGGTGATCGAAATGCTGGATACAGGTGCATTGATCGTACTCAGTGAATATATCAGCAACACACCCCCGGGCGTAATTGAGATGTTGAAAATAAAAGGCATTGGTCCGAAAAAGATCAACACGATCTGGAAAGAGATGGGGCTTGAATCGATCGGTGAATTGCAATATGCCTGTAACGAAAATCGCCTTACCCTCTTTAAAGGTTTTGGTGAAAAGACCCAGCAGAATGTACTTGAATCGATCGAATTCTATTTTCAGAACCAGGGTCATTTTCTCTATGCTCAGCTGGAAGAAATATTCCCGCAGGTAGATGCTTACCTTAAAAAAATGTTCTCGCCTGATAAAGTGAGGGTGACGGGGAATTACCGGCGTCAATCTCCCACCATCGAGGAAATGGAATTTGTGATCCTTGAAAGCAATGATGTGATCAAACCAAAATTCCAGACCGCACAACCACCTGAACTTATTGAAGAATCAGGTGGTAGTCTTTTGTATAAATTGAAGAATGGGTTAAAGCTGCGTTTATATACGGGTGGAACAAATAGAGCACTTGAGTTATTCAAAACCACCGGTAATGCGGGATTCATCGAAGCATTTGAAAGATCATACCCTGATCTAACATTCAATGGATATGAAACCGATGACGATCAGATCGTTTTTACAAAAGCAGGCATACCTTATATATTGCCCTGTCTGCGGGAAACAGCAGCCCTTCTTGATAAGGCGAAAACGAAATCGTTGCCTGAACTGATACAACCCGGAGATGTTCGCTCTATCATCCACAGTCATAGCAACTGGAGTGATGGCAGCAATACGCTGGAAGAAATGGCGAATGAATGCATAAAAAGAGGTTTGGAATACCTTGTCATCTCCGATCATTCCCAAACTGCTGTATATGCCAACGGGCTGAAGGAAGACAGGATCATTGCACAGCATAAACAGGTTGACGAACTCAACAAACAGTTAACCCCCTTCAAGATCTTTAAAAGTATAGAAAGCGATATACTGAATGATGGCAGTCTTGATTATCCTGAGGCTGTATTAAAAACATTCGATCTCGTGATTGCATCAGTGCACAGCAATCTCAAAATGAATGAAGAAAAAGCAATGGCTAGATTGATGAAGGCTATCGACAACCCTTATACCACTATCTTAGGTCACATGACAGGCCGCCTGTTGCTGAGCCGGAATGGTTATCCGCTCGATCATAAAAAAATAATTGATGCCTGCGCGGCTAACCAGGTTGTGATCGAAATCAATGCCCATCCACGCAGGCTGGATATGGACTGGAAATGGATAGATTATGCCATGGAGAAAAAGGTGTTGCTTTCCATTAACCCCGATGCCCACTTTTTAGACGGTTTTGACGACGTGAAGTATGGAGTCCTCGCCGCACAGAAAGGAGGACTGACCAGGGAATGGAACCTTAGTAGCTTTAGTTTAAAAGAATTTGAAACCTGGCTGACCAAAACCAGGAAATCCAAAATTTGATGTTCTATTACTTCCTCATTCCTGATTCCTTATTCCTGATTCCTTATTCCTGATTTCTGATTTATAAATCTTACCAACCAATCCCATAATCCTCTCCATTATTACTGCTTCCACCCCAGAAGCTACCGTGCTTCCAGTCAAAATAGATAGCATTGATAGGGCCACTGGTGCGATTTCCAGTTGTTACTTTATACCCCATCCCCTTCAATTCATTTCTTACTGATTCAGGTGTCGTATTCCCAACGAGTATCTCTCCTGCCCTTGGCCGGCGGTCTTCCATTTTAGTACCGCCAAGGGATAGCCATAATTGATTGCTGTTAATATTTGCTGCTTCACATGCCTGCTGCACGGTCATTCCAAATTCGACCATGTTCAGAAAAAACTGCAATAAATTTTGGTCCTGTGTATCGCCACCCTGCACCGCAAAAGATAAAAATGGCTTGCCATCCTTTAATGCCAGCGTAGGTGTCAATGTCACTCTTGGTCTTTTACCCGGTTCAATTACATTGAAAGGATTGATAGAGGCATCCAGGACAAAACTCTGGAGGCGCTGACTCATACCTACACCCGTATTCCCTGCGATACAGGCAGGTAACCAGCCACCACTCGGTGTAATGGAAACCACCCAGCCGTCTTTATCCGCTGCTTCTACAGATGTAGTTCCCATCCACAATCTTTCCATATAGA
>DATLCB010000075.1:0-16978 GCA_035526625.1 Chitinophagaceae bacterium | reverse complement strand
GCAGGGCAAGATCGTTGATCCCTATTATATATATGACTTTCCAACCTGGGTTGGCGCATTACCTGTAACAGCGGACGGTAAGATCATCATGATCCGTCAATACCGGCATGCTTTGGGGGAGGTTTGCATCGAGATACCAGGCGGCTGCGTCGATGATACCGATAATAGCTTTCAGCAGGCGGTGGCAAGGGAATTATTGGAAGAGACCGGTTATTCATTCTCTTCTTACGATTACTTGGGAAAGATATCTCCCAATCCTTCCACTAACAGTAATTTGCTGCACATGTTCCTTGCAAAAGGAGGGAAGAAGCAGGCAGAGCAAAAACTGGATCCAAACGAAGAGATCGAAATAGTACTGATGAGTGTTGAGGAACTGAAACAATTGATCAGGGAACATAAAATAATACAGGCAATGCATGTAAGTTGTATTTTGTATGCATTGGAAAAATTGGGTGAGATCACCTTATAAAATCAAGTAGCGACTCATTTTGAAAAATAAAATGTTTCCCGCAGATCAAAATACACGCAGATAACGCGGATTATTGGATAAGAATCTGCGTTATCTGCGAGCAAATCAGCGAAATCTTCGGGAAAATTCAAATTGAATCAATACCTAAAATCATCACTATGTTTGGTAAAAGGAAAAAAGGCGTGGAAGAACAAGTACAGGAGATCATGCCCATCCCTTCGAATGCAGTGGACAAACGTTATTCTGCCCTGTTCAGCGCGGAAGGACAGCCCGGAAAACCGACGGAGAGGCTGATCTCTTTAGGGCTATCCTGTGCGCAGGCGGCTTTCTCAAAGGACCTGGGTGATATATCATCAAGGATAAAAACAGGCACCAATTATATTGATATTTATCCGGGTGAGCATTATAAACTACTTGCGTCGATAGTAGAAAAAACACAGCCAAAAGTAGTTATCGAGTTGGGAACGCATCTTGGTTATTCCAGCCTTTGTATGAAAAAATTTCTACCTGCAGGAAGCACTATTTACACGTTCGATATCATTCCCTGGCATCAGTTTCCCGATACTATTCTGAAAGAAACTGATTTTGGCACATCGCTCGTTCAGTTCACGGACGACCTGACCAAAAAGGAAGATGTACTAAAGTACGGGTCATTGCTCGAGCAGGCCGATATTATTTTTATGGATGCGTTAAAGGATGGCAGGCAGGAATATCTTTTCCTCGAGCATTTCTCAAAGATCAGTTTCAAAAAGAAATGCCTTTTCATTTTTGATGATATCCGGCTCTGGAACATGCTGGATATATGGTATCATATGGACCGGCCAAAATTGGACCTTACTTCATTTGGTCATTGGTCGGGGACGGGGTTGGTAGAGTGGAATTGATCCTGGCAGATGAGATATAAGCACGCGGATTACACGGGTTGGAGAGATAGTAAGGGCTTTATGCTGCTTCGCAGCATCGCGGATATGGGCAGCTACCACCCGGACCATCGTTTTACCTGTGTCATCGTCCGCTGCTATAGGCTCTGGCCGACGGCTCCGTATGCTAAACTTTTAACCGCTGTAACCTGTAAGTCCAAGCAAGGCATACATTCCGGGGCCATATTCATCTTTCCCCCACACAGCTCTTACGATAATATCCGGCAGCTCACCAACAAGAAAGATACTGCCGCAAATGATTATCATGTCTTTCTTCCCCGCATTCACCGAAGCTCCATACAGCGCAATATTAACATTGGAGAAAGCTTTTCCATTCAGCCCATGTGAGCTTGCTTTTTCAAGCAACTCGTTTTCGGGAAGAGCCCTTAGTATCTGTGCCCGGGTAAAATAATACTGTGCATTCTTTGGCAAGATGGAGAGTATTGTATCTATTTCCTTATCCTTCACCATGCCCAATATGATATGTAGTTGATGGTGTTCTGTTAACTCAATTTGTTGCAACATTTGTTTTATGCCATCTTCATTATGCGCAACTTCCAATATAACGAGTGGAGCAGTGTGAATGATCTCCCACCTGCCATGTAAACCCGTAAGCTTTTTTGTTTGTGTCAATGCTTTTTCAATATGTGAGTTATCGATCAGCCAACCCAATTCCCGAAGTTGCTCACAGGCTTCCAGCGTCGTTAAAAGATTTTTAGTTTGATAAATGCCAGGGAGGTCGAGATGATATATTTTATGATCGGCATGATGCTCATCGGCAACAGCTACAACCAATTGATGTCTTTCCCATTTCCATTCAGCCGCCTGTCGTTTATGAGAGGCAATGGTCAACGGAGCTTTTTTGCCGGCAGCGATCTTTTCAAATACCGGGAGTGTTTCAGGTATTACTTCACCCAATACCACAGGGATATTATTTTTTATAATGCCCGCCTTTTCCGTAGCGATCTCTCCCAGGGTATTGCCCAGCATATTCATGTGGTCATAACCGATATTGGTGATGACACTCAATTCAGGAATGATAATGTTCGTGCTGTCCAACCGGCCGCCTAACCCCACCTCTATAATAGCGATGTCAACTTTTTGTTCGGCGAAATAATCGAATGCCATGGCCACCGTGATCTCAAAGAAGCTTGGTTCGATCTCCTGGATCAGCGGTTTCATTTTCTCCGTAAAATCAATGACGAATTCTTCACTCACCATCACGCCATCCACTTTGATCCTTTCTCTGAAATCTTTCAGGTGGGGTGAAGTGTACAGGCCCGTTTTGTAACCCACTGTTTGTAAAATAGCTGCCAGCATATGACTGACGGACCCTTTTCCATTTGTTCCCGCGACATGGATGCTTTTGAATTTTGTATGCGGTTTGCCTAAATGCTCACAAAGTTGAATGGTATTGATCAGGTCTTTTTTAAATGCTGCGGCGCCAATACGGCTGAACATCGGCAGACGGGTAAAAAGATAGTCTATTGTTTCGGCGTAGGTCATTCTTTGCAAATGTAAAAAAAGACGGGAAGACCGGAAGACGGTCACAGATAAGTGTAAAAATTAGAGGGCAACTTGTAATTAAAGGTTCTTTCGGACTTTCCGACTTGCGGTCCCTTAGAAGGAAAAAGCGCTGCGAATTGATCGCAACGCTTTCCATGTCCAAATCCTATATAGCTTTTTTAATTTACTCTGAAGTTGAATTGCACGGTAAGCATCGACTCATGGTCGGCCTTATCGAATTTTATATTCTGAAGGTATTGCATAATGGCTTCCTTATAAGAATTACTGCTATTGGAAGAACCTTTTGCAATACTTATAAACTTTCCGATACCCTCGGGCGATACCATGATATTCGCATAGATCACCGCTTTATCGAGGTCGCCGGTGAAGGAATAATACCTTACGATCTTCCTGTCACCCCTGGTCACCTTAGGACCATTACCACCGCCACTACCGGTTCCGTTACCGCCGCCCGTGCCATTCCCCGTACCGCCACCGGTGCCGTTTCCATTACCTACACCAAAACCGTTTCCACTTCCGCCCGGACGGTCATAATTATCGGCGCTTCCGCCACCACGACCTGTACCGGTAGTTGTCTTGCCCAACACGGCTTTTGGCCTTGGAGGAGCAGGTACTTCAACGGGTTTAGGTTTTGCATCTACAACAGATTTATTGGTGATCTTCGTCGCTTCTTTTTTTACAACAGGGGGCTTAGTGATAGGAGGGCTGGTGCTTTTATCATCCTCTTCAATATCTTTTGAATCGTCTCTTTCACCGGGAGCAGGAGGAACAACAGGAGATACACCTGCAGGTCCGGAAGCCTGTACTGGATTACCACCACCGCCACCACCATCTGCTAATGTTTCAGGAAGGGGTTCCTCCGGAAGATTCAGCTCCACTTCAATGCCCGGTTCATAAGCAAGTTTCTCAAAAGTGGGCATGGTCCACTTTAACAGGAACATTAAAATGATCATAAAAGCGGCAAAGCCCGCTGTGATCAAAGTGGCCTGCTGTCGGTGTTTGGCTTCCAGTTGAGCTGACATTACGTAGTAGTTATTCATACAAATGTACTTTTCGGTGTTTGGTAGTGGAAATCATTGTTTCTCACACGTGTTAGTAACGATTCAAACACCGTGCAACTTGTGCAGGCAGTACATTAAAAAATGTTAAGATTCGAGGAAAAGAGATGTTAACTCAGGCCAGTTTTTTATAAAGCCAGTGGGGGGTCCAGCCAAGGATCTTTGCTATGATCCACCAGCGACGACTTATATAAACCCTTCGTTTCTTTTTTTCGATGGCCCGTATGATCTGGCGGGCGGCTTTATCCACTGGAACAACCCAAAATAGTTTATGTGATTTTGCCATTTTAGTTGCTACAAAGCCTGGTTCAACTGTAGTAACAAAAACTTTCCTGTTCAATTTGGAAGCCTTCAACGCCAGGCCTTGAAAATAACTGCTCTGAAAAGCTTTTGACGCATTATAAGCGGGAGCCCAACTGCCTCCCCTTACAGCAGCGATGGATGAAATATTTGCCAGTTGTCCATGACCTTGTTTAATAAAATAATTGAACCCCCAGTTAGCTATCTCTGTAAAACCTTTCACATTCGTATCCACTGTTGTTCTATCGATATCCCAGGTCAGGTCTTTTGATGGCTCACCCGTGCCTGCGCTGATGATTAGGATATCCAGGCCACCCATCCTGCTAACCAGCGATTCGATGTGGGATATATTGTTTGTTCCTGTTACATCAAAGCACTCGTATTCTGTTTGTTGCGGAAATTGATTCTTTATTTCTTCGAGCAGATCTCTTCTTCTCCCGGTAACGCCGGTATAAGCCCCTTTTTCTATATATAGCTCTGCCATTCTTCTTCCGATTCCGGATGTAGCACCAACGATGATGATTTTTTGCCTGTCCATAAGAGAAAATGTTTATCCGCTCCCCCGGATCAATTTGATGATGGAAGGTAATCCTATCAATGCACCTAATCCAAGAAGCATGAACGTATTTTGCACTCCCGCGAATCCGGCTGAATGAAAGACCCGATCCATTACCCACAGGCTGATCGTAGTGATCAGGAAACCTATCGAATTGTAAATCGTCAGCGCCGTCCCACGTAAATGAGGAGGTGCATAATTAGAAACCAGTGTTGAGAATTGCGGGGAATCAGCGGGCGCAGTCAATCCCCATAAAAACAAAAGGGCTAAAAAAACAGGTAAAGGTGTGTGGTAAACCAATGGCGATAGAAAACAGCAGAGCCCTGAAATGAATAAAGCTGCCGCACCTACTTTGGCGCTTCCTGTCTTTAAAGAGATATATCCACCTGCAATGCAACCCAACATACCTGTTGAGATGATAAGAAAGCTGAATAGCGGGATATTAAGTGTGATCCCATTCTTCTCAGCATATAGTCCGAGCATCAGGGGAAGAAAACCCCAGAAGCTATAGAGTTCCCACATATGACCAAAGTAAGCGAAGGAGGCCTGTCGCCATTTCTTTGAGCCAAATATCTCTTTTAATGCATTCCATTGAAAAGCGCCTGATGTTTTGCGATAGGGTCCATCGCCAACAAAAAAGATCATGAGTAGTCCACCAGCGAGTGCAAATAAAGAAGTGCAATACAAAACAGTTTTCCAGGGCAGATCAACATCACGGCTTCTTAACAAATGCGGGAAAGCTGTTCCAAGGATCAATGCGCCGATAAGATAGCCGAGGGCTTTACCCAATCCTTTTTCATACCAGTCTGCAGCTATTTTCATACCGACGGGGTAAATGCCGGCGAGAAAAAAGCCAGTAAGAGATCTAAGTATAAATAAGGAAGCAGCATCTTTTGCGATCCAGGCAACAGCAGAATTAGCTAATGCACCAAGGACGGAACAAATAAAGAAAAGTCGTACAGGTGAAAAACGGTCGGCTAAAGAGAAGATAGCGAATACCAATGTACCCGCGATAAATCCTAGCATGACGGCTGATGTCACCAGGCTCACTGCATAATCGTTGAGATCAAGTGTTTGTTTCAGTTCGGGCAGTACTGCATTGCCCACAAACCACAGAGAGGTCCCGGCAAATTGAGAAAGAACAATGACCGGGAGTACATTCTTTATTTTTAACACTTCTTTCAACCAGCAAGAGTTTTGATAACTTTTATTTTCTTTCACGCAAAGACGCAAAGGAAATAAGGCGCAATGAGAGATGATATACCATGGCCGATCTGCTCCTTTCAACTTTGCGTGATCTGTATTATATTTTTAACTATGGTTACTTTTTCAGGTTAGCGATCACCAGTCCTGCGACCACTAAAATAAAACTAATGGTATGAATAGTACTGATCTCTTCGTTTAAAATTATCACTGCTTCTATACTGCTAAAAACCGGTATCAGGTTGCCAAATAATGCAGTTCTCCCTGTTCCCAGTGCGGCTATCGCTTTGTTCCAGATCAGGAAACAAATAACAGATGCGCCCAATCCAAGATAAAGGATAGCTGATAAATTGGGGAGGTCGAAGTCTATCCCGCCTTTCTCCTTCAATTCATAGAGATAAAAAGGGAGAAGGATGATCGTGCCGATCAGGAAAACGGTGAACAGGAAACTGACCGAAGGCATTGACGCTGGCTTTTTCTTAACGGATGTATTGTAAATGGCGAAGGTCAGGGCTGCTGCCAGTATCCACCAGTCACCTTTGGTGAAGCGAAAAGAAACAAGATGCTGAAAATTTCCATTGCTCAGCAATAGCAGGATGCCGGCAATGCAAACGATCATGCCCAGCACACGTAGAAACGGGATCCTTTCTTTCAGAAATATTTTGGCGAGTATGACAGATATGATGGGTGAAGTGCAAGTGCCCAGTATGGCCATATTGATGGCTGTGGAATAATGCCCGGCGATATAAACGAAAGTGTTGAACATGCTGACACCGGTAACAGCTGACAATAAAAAGTAGCCCGGCCTTTGTTTTACAAATTGGACTGCTTGCGGAATATATTTCCAGGCAAAAGGAAGGATAATGATCGTGGCGGAGAGCCAGCGAAAGAAAGCCAATGTAACAGGTGGTATGTCTTTTATTACACCCCTGGCTATAATAAAATTACCGGCCCATATCAATGTTGCAAGAACAGCAAGCCCGATACCGATGAGAATCTTTTTTTGATGGGAAGTATCGTTCATGAAGTCTAAAGATGTGGGATCTTTTATCAGGCATGTGCAAAATCCATTTCGAACCTGCCTTTTATTCTTTCAATAGGAGGATTGAAATAGCCATATTTAAGATCGGGGAACTCTTCCCGGATCAATTCCTGCAATTGTTTTACACCCATGCATTCTCCTGTATCGGACACACCGATCTTCCCGAGATACCAGTCAGGGTCAATATTGAAATTCCGCCACTGTATCATTTTCAATCCCGTTTCTTTGATGAGTTTTCGGAGCGCTTCGTATTCAGCAATAGAATCTGTCATGCCCGGGAATACAAAATAGTTGATCGATGTCCAGCCACCAAAACGTGTCATTACTTTCAGGCTTTCGATGATATCATTAAAGTCGTAATTATTGGGACGGTAATAGGGCATATAGATCTCACGGCGTGCTGAGTTGGTGCTCACACGTATAGAGTTCAACCCCGCTTTGCATAATTCTTCTACCGCATCTGGTCTTGAACCATTCGTATTGATATTGATGCTTCCTTTGGATGTATGTTTTCTTATTTCAATAATAGCGTCCCTGATGATCTCCCACATCAACAGCGGCTCGCCCTCGCATCCCTGTCCAAAACTGATGATAGGATAGGGCGCTGTTTCCAGGTGCGGCACCGTAAACTCGGTGATCTCTTCGGGAGTTGGCTTAAAGGTCAACCTGTCCTGCGTGGAAACGATCGGTTCTTCATCGGGTTGCAAGGATATACAACCAACACAATTGGCATTACAGCCTGCTGAAACAGGTACAGGGCATTCCCATCTTCCCAAAGAAAAATTACGGGCAGCAGGACACTGGTAGGTCAATGCGCAATTATTCACCAGGTGATCCACTAGCCGGTTGTGCGGGTAATGTTTTAATAATTCAGCAGCGCCTGCATTCACCTTTTGCTGATCATAGCCAGAACAATCCTGCCGGATATCCTTTTCAATACGTACAGCAGGAACATAAAATTTATCATTATTCCAGCCTGCTGCGGTATAACAGAATAAAGGGAGAGTAGGGGCATCCTTACCTGTCTCGTAAGCTGATAAATAAAACCCGGTATGTGCAGGAGGAATAAATGCGGCAACTGCCCAGCCTTTTTCACAAAGTCTCATCTCGCCCGTCTTTACGTCAATACCGATCCCTCGTCGGCCGGGGAGTTCATATAGTGAACCACCATCCGGCAATTCGATCCATTCATTTTGCGGAACAGGCAATGCATCCCACCCACTGCGACCCGTTACATACAGGGAAGTGTCTTCAAAGATATTTCCTTTGCCATCGGAGTATAGTATGTATGGAGAGTTAGTGAGGGTCATGAGGTCAAAAGATTCAAATGGGTCAAAAAGTCAAAAAATCAAAAGTCAAACGTCAAAAGTCAAACTGAAGTGGCTGTGTTTAATTGTTCCCTGCAAAACTCGTTAAATTCCTGTTCATTGACAGCAGTCATTACAGGGTCCGTGTATTGTTGGATTATCCTGTTATTTTTAAAATCAATAGTGAGCAGCCCGTCCTTAAGTATAAGATTATTCAGTCTGTTCCAATGAATTTTCTTTGAAGGGAATGAAGGATAGGAGATCGATCTTTTTTCAATTATAACCATGAGATCTTTTTGTGCAACGCAGTATAATAAGATCAATAGAAAACTAAGAACACCTAACCACCAAAATCCTAACAATACCCAGTATAAGGACAGCAGCAATGATGCGGCAAGAAATGCTTTTAAATATTTGCCTACTTTTCCCCCCGTAATTAAATAGTAATTATACACCAGTGAGAAGAAACATACGGCACTCAGAAAGTAAAGAAAATATTGATTAATTGAATTGGTGCCATAGTAATAAATAAGGATCGAAATGCCAACACCATTCAGGAGAAAAAGCAATGTTGCAAATCTGTCATAAAGTTTCCTCTTTTCATTCTTCAATGTTATCTGGAATTGTTGCATGACTACTCCCCTTTAGGGTGGGGGGAATTACTTGTCACCAGCAAATTACACAATTTAAAAAGTGCTCTTGCTCCCACATTGGCATCCCAGTCCGTATCACCGCCGATGCCCACTTCATTAAGGTCGAAGCCAAGGAGAGTCCGGCCACTTTTTAATACACGGGTGAACAAATAGAATATCTGTTCGAGTTCAAAACCACCGGGTACAGGTGTACCGGTAAAAGGACAGAGTTTACGATCGAGGCCGTCTATATCGAAGCTCAGGTAAACTTTGGGCGGCAATTTATCTATGATCTCTTCTACGATCTGTTTCCAGCTTTGTCCTTCGAATTGTTTTGTCCGGATATCTTTTTCAAAATAAGTGACGATGCGAGGATCGCTGCTGCGTACATAGTCATATTCGCTCTGGCTGAAATCCCGGATACCCACCTGTACCAGTCGTTGGAGTTGAGGGATCTCTTTCAGCGCATTGTACATAATACTGGCATGAGAATAATTGAATCCCTCATACGCATCACGCAGGTCGCAATGTGCGTCGACCTGGAGGATCCCAAACTCTCCATGTTTTTCAGCAATAGCTTTAAAAAAACCTAGTGGAGTGCTGTGATCTCCACCCAGTAATCCGACCAGTTTATCCTTCTCCAGTAATGCTTTTGTTTGTTCGTACACCCAATTATTCATGTAAAGACTGCCTTCATTAACCTCCTTCAGCGTTTTGGTCATGAAATGATTGGCCGCCACATCTTCACCACGGGAGATATAATCTATATAGAGTTCTGCTTCTTTTCTCAGGTAGTCGCTTTTCATCAGTACTTTCTTATCCACGGGCCGCATGTAGAACCCCTGCTTCCATGCTTCAGGCATATCCGTATCAAAAAGGTCCACCTGTAAACTGGCTTTGAAAATAGCCTCGGGTGCACGTGCTGTACCGGCGCCATAACTGACCGTCACTTCCCAGGGCACGGGTAATATCACCAATCTTGAATCATCTTCATTGGTGGGAAGTCCGAAAATATTATTATCAGGATTGCCGACGCTATTGGGGTCGTAATTGGAAAGGTCGATCATAACAGATGAATTGAAAAGCCGTGCAAAATAAAGGGCTTTAGGCTAGCGGCAAAATGATTGCGGCTAATGTGGATAAGCTAATGTTGTAAAGTAAAGATACAATTATGATTTCCTGCTAAGCGCTTTGAGATGGTTAACATGGGATGCCACGGCCAACCTCATTTTTGGATACTCGATATAAGGGAAGCTAAAATCCTCGCAGGCCTTTTTAATGATCTTGCTGATAGCAGGGTAGTGTACATGCGATATGCGTGGGAACAGGTGATGTTCTACCTGGAAATTCAATCCACCCACCCACCAGGAGATAAGCTTATTACGGGTAGCAAAATTAGCTGTGGTCTTTAATTGGTGCAGCGCCCATTCATCCTCTATTTTCCCTTGCTGTGCGCTGGCCTGTACAAAACTGGTATCCTCTACTGTATGCGCCAACTGGAAGACGATACTTAAAACGAAACCGGCAAAACAACCATAGATAAGAAAACCGATCACCCAGGTAGAGAAACCCAGCGTATAGATGGGAACAGCCATAAAAATAAAAGCATGCAATAACTTAAATCCCCAGAAAGAAAGATGGTCGCTGAATTTCATTTTCTGAATCGGTGTCGGACCGATCTTCCCGGTAAAATATTTTTTATAGTCGGTAAAAAAGACCCACCAGATATAAAGCAGGGAATAAGCCGCCCAGAAATACCAGTGCTGGAAGCGGTGTATCTTATAATACTTCTGTGTGTCACAAAGGCGTAATAAAGGCTTGGCTTCAATATCATCGTCAATACCCTCAATATTCGTGTAGGTATGATGAATGATATTATGTTTGGAGCGCCACATGAAATTATTGGCGCCTAAAAAATTCAGGGATAAGCCGGCGAGTTCATTCACCCATTTGTAACGGCTGAAACTTCCATGCATACCATCATGCATCACATTAAAACCGATGGCTGCAGTTAACCCGCCTAATACGATACATTCTGTAATAGCGAGCCAGGTGACGGGCGTATAGAATACCAGGTGAACATACACAAAAATAAAACTCAGCACCAGTACCACCGCCTTGAAATAAAGAGAAAAATTACCGGTGGAAGATTTACCAGCCTCGGTAAAATATTCACTGATCCTCTTCTTCAATTCCGCGTGAAAAGATTGTGTGCCCTGTGAGAATTTCAGTGATGCCATAGACGAGTTTTTCAGAGAGCAAAGGTAGCCTTTATCACCGAAATCAGTTGTGAAAATTATGCAATGGTTTGTTTGTGGAAAGCATGCCCCATTTAACATTAACTGCTAATACGAACAGCTGTTTAAGTTTCGTTCTGTATCAATGCATCGAGACTGCTGATCCCGATCTTTTTCTCGCTGATAAAACCTTCGGCATATTTCACACCGATACGCTTTCCAAACATCCGGGCCCTTGCAACAATGCTTTCGAGAAAATCGGGTGAAGATATATAGGTCTGTGTTCCCTCTTTACCCGCATCATTTGTATAGAACTGTGTGGTATAAGCCTGGATCGCTTTCATTCTCTGCTCGAAAACATCACTGATATCAATAAGAATGTCCGGCTCGTGGTACCAATCCTGTATATAATGCAGTACATAGGATGGACGCCATCTTTCCTGTTCCTTTCCCGCCTCATCCTTTGTTTGAATTTTAGTGAGACCGGCAAGAAAACTGCATTCAGCGATCAACTGTCCTGCCCTGCCATGATCCGGATGACGGTCATGCAGCACATTACCTATCACAATAGCCGGTTGATATTTACGGATCGCCCCTATGAGCTTTAGCTTATGTTCCTCATTATTCTCAAAGAATCCATCCCGCATCTTCAGGTTCTCTCTTGCCTGTACACCTATGACCATCGCGGCATTTGCCGATTCCTGGTAACGTGTTTCAATGTTGCCACGGGTACCCAATTCACCTTGTGTGAGATCGAGAATAGCAACTTTCTTCCCATTTTTAATTTCATTAATAAGCGTCCCGGAACAGCCGAGCTCGACATCGTCGGGGTGAACACCAATAGCAAGAATATCTACTTTCATATGAAGAATCGTTTTAGTTCCTCGTTTCTGGTTTTTGGTTGCTGGTTGAGGTCTTCAATTTTCAATAGTTCACTCATTATCACAAAAAGGAAAACAACAAACGAGAAATCAAAACCTTATCTTCAAAATATCACGAAACGAGAAACTGGAGACCAGAAACCAGAATTTATTGCGCTTGCGCCCTGTAAGGATTATTGTACCAACCACCATCGATCTCTTTCACAATATTCTCGATCTGCCGGTCGAGCTTATTTTCTTTGAGGTCCCACTCTTGTTTAAGATTACCACCTACGAACCAGGCAACGGTTTGATAGAACCGCGCATTTACACCTCCTTTATATTCTTTTACGATCTCGTAGCAATTGTTACCGGTCTGGCGGTTGATCAACTTCATTAATATCTTTCCCTGGTAGACCGATAAATTTCGCAAAGGATCTTCAAATTGCTTGCGCAATTCCTTTTCTCTTGATTTAATATAAAGTTTCCTTTCCTTTTTGCTGGAGACATTCGCCATCTGCGCATTGATATCATTGATCGTTGCACCGGCAACCCTTGCATAGGGGTAAGTGGCGTAGACAGCATTTCTTAATCTTGTCCATTCTTCGATATACTTAGCCAGCTTATCCGGCGACATATTCCCTACCCAGGCCATATCCATTTCCTTGTAATTAGTGATCTCACCCTGGTAGAGGATAGCAGGTACAAGTATGCTGTCATTCGGTCCCCATTTCTTTCTTTGTTCCTTCATTAATTGAAGGGCATAATCCGAAGAATCCTGTACCGGTGGGGGTAGCTCGACCTGTGCGGATAACCCGAATGATCCCAGGCAAAAGAGGCTGAGCACAAACAGGTTTTTTATATGGAATGAACGGGAAAACATTTGACATACAAAGCTAATCAACAGCGACTGAATATACCAGCTGACAGCAAAACTAACTAAGCCGCTGTTTTTCTAACGGTCTTGCTTCGGAAAGAAAAGCTAAATTATGACCGGAGGGCTTCCCGCCGGTTTAAGTGTATGCGGTTCACCATGCTGATAATGATCCCAATGGCAGTGAGGACCACTCCAAACCAGAGCAATTTGATGAAAGGGAATTTGTAGGCTTTCAGGGTGACATAATTCATGACCGCATTTGATTCTTTCATCCCTATTTCGATACTATTATCGGGGTTCACTTTCTGGAGTTGTATTACCAGGCTTTCTGAAGTAATGGTATCAGGTACGATAATGTTTTCTCCCTTGACCCTTGCAAGTTTGGACGTAATTGAATAAATGGAACCTGTTTTTGAATAGATCTTTATCGGCGTTTCAAACAATTGCCCGTCCTTGCCAAAAAGCTCTTCAGGCAAACTGTCTTTTTTCTTTACATTTTCCAGGATCATAAAACCACCGGAATAGAAAAGTGAGTCACCTGCTTTTAACTGATGCGGCAAAAAAGAAGATGTATCTTTTTGTTTTGCAGGGTCGGGGAGGGAGGTGATATAAGTGAATACATCATGGTCCCAGTAATGTCTTGAATCAGGGTTCGACATCAGGCCTTCTTTTCCATCAGGGTTCACAAATGAATTGGGCCGCAGCACAAAATTCTCCTTGCCATCTTTACGGTTGAAGCGGATATTAAAATAGGTCCTTTCTTTCATAGGCACCAATGAATCCCTCTCATACGTGATATAGTATCTGCCCATATCCATTTTCTGACCCTGTACCAGGGTAAGGTTCTCCCGTGGATCTTCCGTTTCACCAAGAGGTACATATATGCCGCTCACATTATTCGAAAGCACTTCTTTCTTGGAAGAAGAAATAAGTATGCCGAGCAGCACCAATCCAAAGCCCATATGCGAAATAGAGCCCCCCGATATTTTCAATTTGCCTTTCATTCCCAACCAGATATAAGAAGCATTTGTAATTATAGCGTAGATGCTGCAGGCTACCGCCAGCCATATTGAAGCCTGGAAGGCAGGGCCTTTTTTAATATAATTTATATTGCCGAAGGCAAGTACCAATGTGGCGATGACCAGGGCAAGGAAGGTTGGCACAGCGATCTTCTTCCAGAAATACTTTCCGGGAGTTTCTTTGTATTTAAGGTATTGTGCAAACCCGGTCAATAAGGCCACGATCACCGCTATATATACCTGGATACTATTGTAGGCAAATTCCTGGTCCTCCGGCGGCGCTATTTTGGTGCCGAAGAGTTTATTGAAAACAGGTAATGATGTTTTGCCAATAATTACAATGGCTGATAAAAAGAAGACCAGCGACCCGATGAACATCCAGAATTCACGGGAAGAACCGCTTTCTTCTTTGTGTATGGCAGGTATATTCTTGTATTGCTTAAAGAATAAAGCCAGGGCAGGTACAACAAACACAAGCAGGAAAAACAATAATTGCCAGTTCATTCCCAGGTCGGTGAATGCATGTACCGATGTTTCTCCCAGTACACCACTTCTTGTTAAGAATGTGGAGTAAAGAATAAAGCCAAAGCACAGGATCATGAACAGGTAGGTCGGACGCAACGAATGACCACTGTGCTTATAGATAAGCAAAGTGTGTATGCCGGCAATCAGTATCAACCAGGGAACTAATGATGCATTCTCTACAGGGTCCCATGCCCAGTATCCACCAAAGGTCAATGATTCATAGGCCCACATGGCACCCATCATGATACCTACTCCCAATACGGCCGCGGAGAAAAGCGCCCAGGGCAATGCCTGCTTTGTCCACTCACCAAACTTTTTCGTCCATAACCCGGCCATGGCAAATGCAAATGGAACGATCGTCGATGCAAAACCCAGGAAAAGAACGGGTGGGTGGATCACCATCCAATAATTCTGTAATAATTTATTCAACCCATTTCCATCTTTGATCGATGACATATAGTCTGGCCGCAGTGGCTGGTTGAGATCAAAATCAAGATGAAGTGCCGGAGCATTATCGAGTACACCCGAATCTCTCAAAAGAATAAAAGGATTGGAACCCATCTTCCAGTTAAAGATGTACAGGCCGGCGATCATTGTTGCCAGGCAGACCTGTGCAAAACTGACAACTGTCATTACAGGACCTTCCCATTTTTTACTTGTCTTTATCAGTACCAGGCCGAGCACACAATGCCAAACGCTCCAAAGTAAGAAACTTCCTTCCTGTCCTTCCCAGAAACAGGCCAGCAGGTATTTGAATTCAAGGGCCCGGCTGCTATGCTGCCAGGCATATTTATATTCGAATAAATGGTTGTGGATGATGTAAAATAGGATGCCGAAGATGGCAAAGACGGAAAATACTTCGGTGAAGAATGCCAAACGTGCCAGTCTCTTCCAGCTTGCGGCATCTTCTTCAAGTTGGGATCGGGTGGAGCGGAAATAAGCAAAGGTTGCCACTAAGGAAGCCACCAATGAGAGCACAATAAAGAAGTGACCGAGCTGGCCTGGTAAACGATGCTCACCGATATAATCCATTCCCGTTTAGTATTTAGGGGTTTCCGTGTTAGGTGCTGTGGGAGCTGTTTGTGTTTGGATATTCTTCTCTGCGGCCGACATGTCTTCCTTGTATTTTGAAGGGCATTTGGTCTGAATATCCTGGCAGTCGAAATGACCATCCTGGTATTTTCCTTTCAGCACTAACCTTTCACTGATCTCTAAATTATCCGGCTTGGCATTATGGTAAATAACTTTTACAGATCTCCCCGTAGTGTCAAGTGCGATAAAACTCAGGTAATTGGGATTTTTGATCGCATCGTATTCTATCGGTTGCGATTTATCCAGTTTGGCCATCAGGTGTACGAATTTACCCGGCTTTTCCATTGCCGTATCAATGGTGTCATAAGTGCTTGCTGTCCGCAGAAAAGTAAGCAGAACAGCTATAGTTCCAGCGATCAAAACAAGCAATACGATGTGGATCTTTTTCATGCCGCAAATTTACGGTTTTTAGTACATCCCCTCCGGTGTATTTCAGTAAAAAGCCGGTTCATATGAACTGGCTTCAGTCATACAAGCTTTGTGGTTAATAAACATTACAAGTTGGATGGGTCGCCTGGAAAGAATTGATCTCCGTTCCCGGTATGTTGTTCCCTGAAATAACTGAAAACTGGGTGAGGGCCGGTAATTTATTTATTATTGTCGCAATAGAGGTCAGCTGGTTACTTGCTATACGCAGATTCCATAAAATGTTCATGTTCTGCAACGGGGTTATGTTGGTGATCAAATTATTCTCAAGATCGAGTTGCTCAAGATTGGTCAGGTTTTGCAGACTGCTGATACTCGATATAGTATTACTTGTCATTTGAATGTCCTTCAGGGAAGTGAGATTCTGAATGTTCGAGATATTGGAGAGTTGGTTATTATTCACTGTAAGGAATTCAAGGCTGGTGAGGTTTTGCAGGCCGCTTAGGCTTGTCAGGTTGTTATTATCCAATTGCAAATTGGTCAGGTTACTGTTCTGCAACACTGGAAGAGAAGATACTTGGTTGTCGTTGAGCGATAATATTGTCAATAAGGATAAATTTTGCAGGCTGCTGATATTACTGATCTGGTTATCGTCCAGGTAGAGGTCGAGCAGGTTATTCTTATTTTGAAGGGCAGAAATACTAGAAATCTGGTTATGGTTCAGCAGAACTGCTTCCAGGGCATTCAGATTTTGTAAAGGAGTAATATCCGAGATGCCGCAATTATCCATGATCAGTGTTTGCAGCTGAGTAAGGTTTTGTAAGGGACTCAGATCATTTAATTGGATGTTTGAGCTTGAATCAGGTAGAAAGGTCAGCTCCTTTAAACTCACAAGGGTTGCAATCGGGGCTATTGAGGTAATATTTCCAAGGCAAAGTTGTAAATCTAGTGTCTGGAGTCCTGTGAGGTAATTCAAACCAGTCAGGTT
>DATLCB010000074.1:0-15862 GCA_035526625.1 Chitinophagaceae bacterium | reverse complement strand
CAATAAACGCCGAGATCAGAGGTATTAACACGAGCCAGTAATTCATCAATTCCTTTTTTGTGGTTGCAAAGAAAGTTGAAAACACGCGGTAATAAAAAATCTCAATGATGTTTTTGGTACCAACCACTAGTTGACCTAAATTTGTCGCCCAAAGCATGGTGATTGTAGCTCAGTTGGTTAGAGCATCAGATTGTGGTTCTGAGGGTCGCCGGTTCGAGCCCGGTTAGCCACCCCAAAAAGACAGCCCCGACCAGTGGTCGGGGTTCATATTATAAAGACGTTATGAACATCTGGGTAATCATTCTTATCCCTCTTATTTCGGCATTTATTGGCTGGATCACTATCCGGCTGCTCATTAAAATGCTTTTTCATCCAAGGAAGCCAAAGAAAATATTTGGTATCAAATTTCAAGGAATATTACCCAAAAAAAAACAACAGTTTGCTGAAAAGATCGGTAGTGTCGTCAGCAACAAATTCTTTTCCTATGCAGATATCGAACAAAAAATAAGTGACCCGCAAAACCTGAAAAAGATCCTCCCCTCTATCGAAACGCATGTAGATGAGTTTTTACAGGTTCGTCTCAGTAAGGAAATGCCGATGATCAGTATGTTCATTGGAGATAAGACCATTCACCGGATGAAAGAAACGCTGTTAAAAGAGATCGAATTACTTTTCCCGAAAGTTATGCAACAATATGCGGGAGATCTTAAGACCCAATTTAACCTTGAACAGATCATCATAAGCAAACTCTCTGCTTTTTCTACTGATTCACTGGAAAAGATCTTTTACCAGGCCCTTTCAAAGGAACTCCGGTTGGCGGGGCTTATGGGCGCCCTTATTGGCTTTATTATTGGAATAGTACAAGTGCTGATCATCTGGCTGACCCAGTGATAGCATTTTGGAATTTTGATTTCGAAATTGGGAAATTGGCCTTTGTTCGGATATTTTCTACTAAACCAGTTTCCCAATCTCCCAATTGCACTTTCCCAATTTCCCTATCCTTTTCCCTTTAAAAGCCTTTCATTGCCTTTTATCAAGATGTCATCAGGAAGTCAGCAAGTCTGATAAGGTTTAGGCGTCTAAATGCCAATTCAACATAATCAACATATGAGAAAGATATTTGTCGTTTTTGCTTCTTTGCTAATAAGTTATAGTTTAATAGCTCAACCCGGTGCAGGAAGGCCAGGAGGCGGGGGCCAGATGCCGGCGGGTCGTTTTTATGGAAAAGTGGTGGAATCGAAGTCAGGAAAAGGTATCGAATACGCATCAGTAGAACTTCTTCAGAATAAGATGGACACTGTTACGAAGAAAAGAAAGGAAACAGTGGTTGCAGGGATGCTTACAAAAGCTAATGGTGAGTTTAGCCTTGAAAATATCACAGTAATGGGACAGTCGAAATTGAGGATCACTATTATTGGCTATAAATCCTTTGAACAGAATGTATCTTTTGATTTTAAACCGGGCGGAGATCCCTCCGCAATGATCGGGGCTCTTGATAAAGATTTGGGTAATGTGAAGATAGAGATAGAAGAAAAAACCCTGGACAATGTAACTGTTACAGCCAGTTCTACTTCAGGTTTGAGATTGGGTATTGACCGTAAGGTTTTTGGCGTAGATAAGAATATCGTTTCAGCAGGCGGTACGGCCGTAGATGTAATGAAGAACGTTCCATCTGTAAGTGTGGATATAGATGGGAATGTCACCATGCGCAATAACACACCACAGATATTCGTGGATGGAAGACCGACGACCATGACGCTTGAACAGATACCAGCCGATGTCATTGAAAGCGTTGAGATCATTACCAACCCTTCAGCAAAATTCGATGCGTCGGGCGGTACCTCGGGTATCATCAACGTAGTGCTGAAGAAAAATAAAAAAGTGGGATACAACGGCGGCGTCCGTGCGAATATAGATTCCAGGGCGAGAGTAGGTTTGGGTGGTGACATCAACCTTCGCCAGGAAAAGGTCAATTTCTTCCTGAGTGGCAACTTTAACCAGCGTAAATCCATTAGCACCGGCTCAACGGACAGGCTTACTTATGGTAACCCCGGCAGTCAATTATTTCAAAAAGATAAAAGCACACAGCTCGGCAATTTTGGTTTTGGGCGTGCCGGTTTTGATTATTTCATTGATAACCGTAACACGATATCCTTGTCAGGTAATATGGCAAAAGGAAGTTTCAAGCCTTTTAGCACAAGCAGCATGCAAACGGACGTGCTCAGCAACCCCTTCAGATCTTCCCTTGCAGAAAGATCTGCGGGTTCAACAAATAATTTTCGTAACACAGGAACAATGTTGAGCTATAAAAGGAATTTCCCCAAGTCGGGACAGGAGCTTACTGCAGATGTAACTTTTAATACCAGTAAGAATTCCAATTCCAATCTTATCAGGACAGACTCGCTGGATTATTCAACGAAGAACGTGATCAAGACTTCCTCACAACGCCAGGATGGACAGGGCTCCAATAAGAATTTTGTTTTTCAAACAGATTACAGCAACCCGATAAATGATAAATCGAAATTTGAACTTGGTGCCCGTGTCTCCGTGAGAAAAGTAGATAACAAAAATGATTTCTTCAATATTTCATCCACCGGAGCGGCATTATATGACCCGCTCAGATCGGTGAACTATAACAGCACCGATAAGATCTATGCAGCCTATACTACCTATGGCAATCAAACGAAGAATTTTGGTTACCAGCTGGGGCTGCGGGTAGAAAGCTCAGATTACCAGGGGAACTTGCCGGATAAGGACCAGGTGTTCAATATCAAATTTCCTGTAAGTTTTTTTCCAAGTGTTTTCCTCACCAACAAAATGAAGAACGACCAGGAATTGCAATTGAATTATACACGGAAGATCAACCGTCCTAATTTCTTCCAGTTGTATCCTTATACAGATTTCTCAGATTCTCTTAATATCAGCCGCGGTAACCCCGACCTGCGCCCTGAATTCACTAATTCGGTGGAATTGTCTTATCAAAAGATATTCAAGAAGAACAAGGACAATTTCCTCGCTTCTGTTTATTATAAGAACACCAACGACCTGATCACACGTTTCCAGGTGAAGGAAACCAACCCGGATACGATACTTGTTAATACGTATATCAATGCGGCTTCAAGTTATGTTACCGGTCTTGAACTGACACTTAAAACAAAAATGACCAAGTGGTGGGATATGACTACGAATATGAATTTATTCACTTCGAAGATCAATACCGGTATTGCGGGACAGCCTGAGCAGGACCAGTTCGCCAGCTGGTTTGGTAAACTGAATAATACGTTCAAACTATTCAAGAATTTTTCGATGCAATTATCAGGGGAATACCAGTCTAAAACCGTTCTTCCTCCGGGTAGTGGTGTGGGTGGTGGTGGTGGACGTGGTGGTGGTGGAGGAGGTTTTGGCGGTATGTTTGGCCAGAGCAGTTCCTCACAGGGTTATGTACGGGCAAATTATTTTGTCGATGCTGGTTTCCGTTATGAGCTCCTGAAAAATAAGCAGGCTTCTTTGTCGCTCAACATAAATGATATTTTCCGTACACGCCGGTCCGATATCCATTCCGAATCGCCCTATTTTACACAGGATGTGTTCCGTCGAAGGGATGCACAGATCGTAAGACTTAATTTCAACTGGAGGTTCGGCAAATTCGATCCAAACCTGTTCAAACGTAAGAACCAAAAGAACCAGGGTAGTGATGGGATGGATATAAACATGGGGCAATAATCAGAAATAAGGAATAAAAAATAAGAAATCAGAAAGTAAACTTCGTATAAATGGTGTGGGAGATATCAGTCCTGTAGGGGTAATATGTTGATAGAAAGATCAGGGAAAATTTCCTGCCCTGTAAGGGTTCCATAATAAGGCAGAAGAATTGAAATATACCTGCCTGACCAAATAAACAGAGAATTAGAAATTGCCCTTAAGGTTTTGCATATTTGCAAGACCTTTTTTTGTTCATATACCAGTAATCTTTTGAAGAAGATCTATTTTAACGTCACCAATGACCTCGTTTACGACCAGCGGATGCAGCGGATCTGCACATCACTGGCCCAGGCAGGTTATGAGGTAACATTGGTGGGAAGAAAAAACGCTTCTTCTCCCCCACTTGCAACAACTTTGTACAAACAAAAAAGACTGCGATGCTGGTTCCAGAAAGGAAAATGGTTCTATGCGGAGTACAATGCACGTCTTTTCTTATACTTGCTCTTTAAAAAAATGGATGCGATTTGTGCTATTGATCTCGATACGATCCTCCCCTGTCTTCATATCTCACGATTAAAAAAGATCCCCCGTATATACGACGCACATGAACTGTTCACAGGTTTGAAAGAAGTGGCCACCCGGCCCCATGTACTCAGCACCTGGACAAGGATCGAAAAAAAGGCTGTTCCTCAATTCAAACATGGTTATACAGTAAGCGATAGCATTGCGGGGGAATTTCATAAAAGATACGGCGTAAACTATGCGACGATCCGAAACCTGCCTGTATTGCATGAGTGGACAGAGCCCATTAAAAAAGAAAAACATTTGCTTTATCTCGGTGCCATCAATGAAGCCAGGGCATTTGAGTTCTTCATACCTGCTATGCAGTGGGTAGATCATAAACTTATCGTATGCGGCGATGGAAATTTTATGCCGCAGTTAAAAGCATTGATCAAAAAATATGAACAGGAAAATAAGATAGAATTAAAAGGCATGTTGCCACCCGCCTTACTCCGGGACCAATGCAGGCAGGCATATATCGGTATCGGGTTTGCAGAAAACACGGGGCTCAATCAATGGCTTGCCCTCCCTAATAAATTCTTCGACTACCTACATGCAGGTCTGCCACAGATAGCCATGAATTACCCGGAATACCAGAAATTAAATGAACAATACCAGGTGGCGATACTCGTGGATGATCTTGTTCCTGAAAAAATGGCGGCCACGATAAACAATTTGATAGAAGATAATGTTTTGTATAGTAGACTGCAGGAAAATTGCCGTCGTGCCCGTCTCGAGCTGAACTGGCAGCAGGAAGAGAAAAAGCTGATCGCCTTTTATCAATCAGTTTTCAATAGTTGAACAAACATTTACATATCGTTTGCCTTGATGTGCCCTGGCCACCCGATTATGGTGGAGCTATAGACATGATGAACCGTATCATCATGCTTAATAAAATGGGCATTGCCATCCACCTTCATTATTTCAGTTATAATGAACGGGGCACTCCCAATGAACTGAATCAATTCTGCGAAACGATACATGTGTATGAACGGAAGACCGGGCGGAGTGGCTTGTCTTCCAGGTTACCTTATATCATCACCTCGCGGGTGAATGATGACCTGGTAACTAACCTGAAGAAAGACGATCATCCAATATTACTGGAGGGTATTCATTGCACCGGAATCCTTCCTCAACTGGACACGGGAAACAGGAAGATCGCCGTTAGAGTACATAATGATGAAGCTGTTTATTATAAAGAATTAGCGAGGTCAGCATCCTCGTGGCTAAAAAAAATATTTTTTAACCGGGAGAGCCGTCTACTGAAAAGATACCAGCAGCATTTGCCGGTAGAATGCGCTTATCTCTGCTTATCTGCGGATGATGTAAACTCCCTGAAGAACAACTATCATTTGCCAAATGTTAATTACCTCCCGGTATTTCCATCCTGGCAGGATATTAATGCTGAAGAAGGGATGGGCAATCTTTGCCTGTATCATGGGAACCTGTCAGTACCGGAAAATGAAGAAGCGGCCATCTGGCTCCTTCACAAGGTCTTTATTAAAATAAGAAAGCCTTTTGTCATAGCAGGGAAGAAACCATCGCGGCGTTTACAAAAAATGGCGCACCTCTGCCAGCATACATGTCTTGTGGCGGATCCTACCGAATCAGAATTAAATGACCTCATTCATAAAGCCCATGTCAATGTGCTTCCTTACTTTAATAAAAATAGTACGGGTATCCGTTTGAAGTTGCTGCACGTATTATATGAAGGAAGACATTGTGTCGTCAACGAATCCATGGTAAAAGGCACCGGGCTCGAAGGCACCTGTCATATTGCTTCATCGGCTGATGCTTTTGCTTCGATCATAACACAGTTATCTTTTCAACCGTTTACAACAGAAGAAAAAGAATTAAGAAAAAAATTACTGGGAAGTACTTTCAACAATGAGAAGAACAGTTTGCAGCTTACTCGATACTTATGGTAGCATTATCGATCACTTGTCCCCTTTCTGTACGTATGGTCCTTGCAGGGAATTTTTGCACGACGATATAATCGTGTGAAGCCATTACCACCGTGGTATTGTAATCCTTAGCAATGTGGATGAGGAGGTTCATGATCTCGTCCGAGGTCTCAGGATCAAGGTTACCTGTTGGTTCATCCGCGAGGATGAGTTTTGGAGAGTTCAGGAGGGCCCTGGCTATATCAACGCGTTGCTGCTCGCCACCGCTCAGTTCAAAAGGCATCTTGAATCCTTTGGAGCGAAGTCCCACTTTATCGAGCACATCTGCGATCTTCTCATCCATTAGTTTCACATCGGTCCAACCGGTGGCTTTTAAAACAAATTTCAGGTTATCATTTACGTTGCGGTCGGTAAGCAATTGAAAATCCTGGAACACAACGCCGAGGTTACGCCGAAGGAAGGGTACTTTTTTCCAGTCGAGGCCACGAAGACTAAAACCTGCCACTGTACCCTCTCCCTCTCTTAGTTCAAGTTCGCCATACAATGTTTTCAACAGGCTTGACTTGCCTGTGCCGGTTTTCCCAACCAGATAAACAAACTCACCCTTATTAACCGTAAGATTTACATCCTGTAATACAAGACTCTGTCCCTGGTAAATATTTACATGCCGGAGCTCAATGATTGGTTCTGCCATCTTGATTGGTTTGTCCGAAGGTCAAATGGATCTTTACGAAAACCTTCGGTGCTGCAAAATAAGGGAAAGATGTTTAAGAACTAAAAGATCAGTTCCCCGGTTTTGGTTTTTATAACTAATTGTTTTGACCCATGAGTTTCCACCCTGCCGATAACCCTTGCATCTATCCCAAAATTCTTTGAGACGCTGATGATCCTGTCAGCATCTTTTTCATTCGTATATATCTCCAGGCGTGTACCCATATTAAATACCTGGTACATTTCTTTATCATCGGCTTTGCTGGCCTCCTGTATCAGTTTGAATATAACCGGCGGTTCAAAAAGATCATCCTTGACCACACGCATGTTCCCGGGCAAGTATTTCAGGCACTTTGTCTGGCCACCACCACTGCAATGTATTAACCCGTGTATAGCATCAAAATGATCTTCCAGCAATTCTTTCATCACTGGGGCAAAGGTTCTTGTCGGGCTTAGTAGAAGCTTCCCAACCTCCAACATCGAACCTCCAACTTCTAACTCGTCTGTTACCCTATGCGGCCCGATATAAACCACCTGTTCATCCAATGAGTTATCAAATGATTCAGGAAATCTTGCCGCATACGTTTTATGCAGGATATCATGCCTCGCTGAAGTAAGGCCATTACTGGCAATACTGCTATTATAAGCCGTCTCGTAATTCGACTGACCGAAACCTGCCAAGCCCACTATTACATTACCCGCTTTGATCTTTTCATTGGTCACCACTTTTGACCTGGGCCAACGGGCAGTCATCGTACCGTTCACTGCGATGGTTCTAACAACATCCCCTACATCGGCGGTTTCACCTCCCATATAGCTGATGTTAACTCCAAAACTTTTCATCCTGTCAAAAAACTCCTGGCTTCCATTGACCAGGGCTTCCAGCACTTCACCGGGGATCAGGTTTTTATTCCTGTCGATCGTGGAAGAAAAAAGCAGGTTATCGTAAATACCCACGCAAAGCAAGTCGTCAAGGTTCATGACGATAGCATCCTGTGCGATGCCTTTCCATACGGAAATATCACCGGTCTCTTTCCAATACAGGTAAGCGAGGATACTTTTGGTGCCCGCACCATCGGCATGCATCACATTCACCCAGTCATCATCGCCACAAAGCACATCAGGATATATCTTACAAAATGCATTTGGATAAAGGCCACTATCCAGGTTCTTAGTGGCGCTGTGTATCTCCTCTTTTTGCGCTGAAACTCCTCTTTTACTATAAAGACTCATATCGTTAATTAGCAGCAAATTTAGAGGTTACTCCGGCATTACTTATTTCTTATTCCTTATTTCTTATTCCTTTTTTCTTATTGCTTGTTGAAGGGCAGGTTTTCAATAACAAATTATAAGTTAGTTTTGCACCGCTTTATGCAGGTACATCACGATATTCATAATCTTCCGGTCTTCCGTAATGCGGTTATCACTATCGGCACTTTTGACGGGGTACATGCTGGACACCGGCAAGTCATCAGCCGCCTGAAAACAGAAGCTGCCGCTATCAATGGGGAAACTGTTATTATCACATTCCATCCGCATCCCAGGAAAGTTATTTCTTCTTCTATCCTTGGCATTCGCCTGATAAATACATTGGAAGAAAAAATTGAATTACTCCGGGAAATGGGCATTGATCACCTGGTAGTGGTCCCCTTTACCGAAGCATTTGCCAACCTGCCTGCTGAAGATTATCTCGCGGATTTCCTGGTGGGAAAGTTTCACCCGCATACAATAATAATCGGCTATGACCATCATTTTGGTCGTAACCGGCAGGGTGATTATCGCTTGTTGGAAAAGAAGTCGACCCAATACAATTATCAACTGAAAGAGATCCCCAAGCATGTGTTGGAGAATATCTCGATCAGTTCCACTAATATCCGCGAAGCTATCCTGCACAGTGATATAGCGACTGCGAATAAATTACTTGGCTATGAGTTCTTCTTTACAGGAACAGTTGTGCATGGTGATAAACTCGGGCGACAGCTTGGCTACCCTACTGCCAATCTTAAAGTGCAGGACGAAGAAAAGATCACACCGGGTAATGGCATCTATGCTGTATATGCCGAGGTTAGTGGGGTTCGGCTAGTAGCTAGTGGGGAAGAGAAAACGCCTTCATCCAGCCAATCACCCTACTCGCCACTAGCCAATGCTCACTCGCGTTTCAAAGGCATGATGAGCATCGGCTTTAGGCCCACCGTTGACGGAAAGAAACGGGTGATAGAAGTGAACCTCTTTGACTTTGACAAAAATATTTATGGCCAGCACCTCAAAGTCTTTGTAAAAAAATACCTGCGGGAAGAGATCAAGTTTGATGGACTCGAGGCACTCGTCAAACAGATCGGCCAGGATAAGCTGGATAGTTTGGAGATCCTTTAACGGGAGTAGGCAATTGGCAATGGACAATAAACAAAAAGGCCACTCTTGTGGAGTTGCCTTTTTATTTTGAGAAAAATAATTTTGCAAATTGCTAATTCCCTATTGGCTTTAGTACTTTATCTTAAACTCAAGAGCCGAAGGATCATCAAAGAAATCATCCAATGTAGCGGTGATAGTTACTTTCTTTTTATCCTCTGATAACTTCACATTCTTACCTTCTGCCTTTGTAGCAGGACGGGGAAGATTAAAAACATAATTGGCTTTCATCACAAGTCCCATCGAAGCAGCTTCTTTCATCCCTTTGAGGTATTCATCACTGCCAAGGTTGCTGTACTTATCCTTATCCACTTTTTTCGTCAGCTCACCATTAGAGAATTCCAGTTTGTAATAATCATCGATAGAAGACATTTCCGGCATCTGGTCGGCCATCGGGGCTCCTTCCGCCAGTTTATCTTTCATAACATCCGCAAGGATCTTATTGGTAAGTTTATTCAAACCACTTACCTGCGAGGGGGATGAAAAAGAAAATACAAGGCTTGTTTTGAATTTTTCTTCTTTCAAATTGGCTTTAATACCAAGCTTTCCTTTCCTGGCTATCTCTCTTTCTTCTGGTGTAAGACCGCTGATACTATCTGCTCCTTTCTCAAGAGAAATGACCGAATCAATATTCTGTTGTGGCGCTTTATCCAGCTCCGCGCCAGCACCCATTTGTTTTACCAAACCGATAAGGGCGCTCATGTCGTTACTATTATTGAGCGTGCCACTCCCATCTTCGTTCAGGGTAATTTCCTGTGTGTTCTCAAAACAACCTGTAAGGAACAGGGTAACTATACAACATAAGGCAAGGATGATTTTTTTCATTGATGAACTTTTAAATTTATAAGGCGAAGAGATGTTCTTTTTTTTAAAAAGTTGCACCCCGAAGCCCAATGGGGGCACAAAGAAAGGGCATTTATCCGTCCCATAGCGGGTTGTTCCTGTTAATTCTTTAACTGATCATTTTGATCACCAGCTCCTTCATCAGGGAAGCGTCATCTGTATTCATACTCCCTACTCCGATACTTTTCAGGTTGTAATTATGAAGGAGCAACAAGCTCTTCTCCACGCCGGGGTAAGTATATAATTTGGCTGCCTGCACATAATCCCTGATGAAATAGGGGTTCACCCCAATGGCAGTAGCCACCGTTTTTTCATCCATCGTACCCGCACCAAATACCATGAATACTTTACTGAAAAAATTATACAGGGAAGGTAAGATCAGCTGGATCGGTCCTGCTTTTGGATTCGATTCAAAATACTGGATGATCTGGATGCACTTTGAGAGATCCTTGCCCGCTAACGCCGATTGGAGCTCAAACACGTTATAGTCCTTACTAACCCCGATATATTCTTCGATGTCTTCTTCCGTAATGGTTTTTCGCTGGCCAAGATTCAGTGATAATTTTTCGATCTCGTTCTCGATACGTGTGAGATCATTGCCGATATGATCCACTACCAGGGCCAGAGCTTTTGCAGTAATGCTGAGTCCTTTTGACTGGATCAGTTCCTGGGTCCAGCCCGGCACTTCCCGGTCATACATTTTTTTTGTGCTGATGAGAACGCCTTTTTCTTTTACGAGTTTTGCGAATTTTTTGCGTGCATCCAGCTTTTTTTCTTTGTAGGATACAATAAAGACCGTCGATAGAAGCGGATTCTCTATATAAGGTTCCAGCTTCTCTACATCTTTCATCTGCTGCGCTTCTTTCAATACTACCACCTGTCTTTCAGCAAACATTGGATAGCGCCGGCAGGCCGTAATTACCTCCGCCCAGTTCGCATCTTTTCCGTAAAAAATACTGAGATTGAAAGAAGATTCACTATCGCTCAAAATATTGTGTTCAGCATAGCCGATCGCCTTATCAATAAAATAATCCTCCTCTCCTTCCAACCAGTAGATGGGCTTGAAAACTTTCTTCCTCCAGTCTGAAATTATCTTTTCCACACTCATAAGCTGCTAAGATACAGGCTTTCAGATTGATCAGTTACCATCACTCCAACCCGGGTCCAAATAGGCTTGACCTTTCTGGCACGGTTTTCGAAATTTTGTGACCGGATCCAAATTTCAAGTATTTTTTTTAACCAAACCACGTAAATAACCCTCAACCCGAACATTAGTTTTGGGGCCCCTTTTAAAACTCGGAAATCATTATTATTTTAATATCAAATCCTTTTTATGACAAATACCAATTATCCCTCGGCCACTACAACTCCCCAGTCCCAGCCGCCTAAAAGCAGAACCAATAAGAATGTTCTTATCGGTATCCTTGCTGCCGGCCTTCTCGGTACATGGGGTTACCTGTTGTATGATAAAAACAAATCCGGTGAAAAGATCAACACTCAGCAAAAAGAAATAACTACGCTGGGTACCGAAAAATCAGATCTCCAGAGAGATTTTGATAACGCACTTGCCCGTTTGGACTCCGTAACTGGTGCAAACAATAACCTTAGCGGTCAAAACGCTGATATGAAAGCTCAATATGCAAAAGATATTGATGCCAAGAAAGCTGAGATCCGCCGGTTGCTCAACAAGAGTAATGCAACAGCAGCTGATCTTGCTAAAGCAAAAAGCATGATCAGTGACCTCAATGAAAAGATCAGTGGATTGGAAGCTGATGTAGCCCGTCTTACTGGCGAAAACCAGGAATTGACCGCAGTGAACGTTTCCTTAAAGGATGAAAAAACAGTATTAGAACAAAATCTTGTTACTACCACCACTGAAAAAGAAGAATTATCTAAAACAGTGGATGTAGCTTCTACTTTTACTGCCTCTAACATACAGGTTACCCCTGTTGATGAAAAGAAAAGCGGTAAAGAGAAAGTACAGAGCACGGCTAAAAAAGTAGATAAGCTTGTTGTTTCTTTTGACGTGGAGAATCGTATCGCAAGATCCGGTCCCGCTGATATGTACCTTATTGTAACTGGCCCTGATGGTAAAGTTATATCTGATGGCGCCAGCATGCTGAACACCCGTACAGATGGTGACAAACAATTCACCAGCAAAGTAGCGATAGATTACACACAGGGTCAGCGTAAGAATATTCAATTCCCTATCCGTAGCGCCAATTCTTTCGCAATCGGCGATTACAAAGTGGAAGTATATCATAACGGCTTCAAAATTGGTGAAGGTGTTAGAAGCCTGAAAAAAGGTGGTTTATTCGGTTAAAAGCAGATAACTCCTGCAAAGCCGTCCCGCTTATACGGGACGGTTTTTTTATGCCTACACTTGGGGGAATAAGGGGCACCAAAAACACGAAGAACACAACGATCTTGAATCTATTAATTTTCTTAGTGACCTTTGTGTAGTCTTTGTGTCCTTCGTGCTCTGTTTAACTCATGCATTTTTCACACTTAAGCACAGGTTATTCACATTTTTTGCCAGTGAAATTTAGATGACACAGCATCGTATTCTATTGCAGTACTTTTGATAGATAAATTACTAACCCATGTTGAACATGATCATGAGGAAGCGGCATTTCTTGCTGCCAGTTATTCTCCTATGCGCCTGTTTTTCATTGGAAGCGCAAAGTAATCTTAAACCCAGATACAATAATTCAAACATCTACACAGGGATTGAAGTAGGTTCCAAAGGAGTTAAACTGAGTGTGATCGAGATCGGAAAGAATGCCAAAAGCAGCGGCTCCTTTCATATATTGAAAGACAGTTCCGTCAACACAGATTTTATTTCCTTTACCGATGCTACTTCTTCAGCGACATTGAAGGGTCTTCTGGATATGTATAACAAAGCCCTTGTAGAATATAAGATACCTTCTAAAAGGATCTTCACCGTTATCAGCAGTGGTGTAAAGATGCAGGCTGATAAAGACAATAAGAACGACCGTATAAAAGCATTGATCGACTCCTTCCGGCTGGCGATCGGCGAACCCAATCGGAAAGTGGAAGTGGTAGATGTCACGAAAGAAGCAAGGCTTTCACATCTGGGTATTGTGCCCGACTCAAGACGTTATAATACATTCCTGATCGATATAGGTAGTGGTAATACCAAGGGCGGTTTCTTCCCTTATGGCAATACAGAAGAATTCAAATTGTTCCAGCTCAACTGGGGCACAAAAAGTACCGCGAATGCTACCGAGAAAAGGATGGACGAAGATAATAGCCTGGCCAATTACAATAAACAACTCTCAAGGGTGCTGGCCGGTGCTGAGAATGGAGAGATCATTTATGCCGTGAATTCCAGCGGCGCTTATCCGCTTAGTGATAATATCGCCGTAAGCGGTGGTATCGCCTGGGCCCTTGCTACCCTTACGCATCCCGAACTGATCGATAACCCGATAGTGTCGGTGAGCTTTGATGAATTAAAAAAAATTTGCGAGAAACTGTATAGCAATTATAATGCTTTATCCGCCGCTTCGGTAGCCGCTAACATCAGCAGCGCTGCAGAAAAAGAACTGGTAACAACCGAAGTGAACAGGGTGCACAAGGTGTTTGATCAGCGTTCACTCATGGCTGGTGCCGGGCTTCTTCAGAAAATAATGCGGCAGTTTGAATCCGCATTTGATACAAAAAATTTCTACCTGGTAAAGAATGGGCAGGTTGGCTGGGTATCGGCTTATGTAGATGACCTGATTGGAAACTGATGTAAAGTTATTGAGGCAGTGAAAGATATACGAACAAACCTTCTTGTGATGCTAACCCTTGGACTCGTATCTACATGGGCCTACCATCTATACGACAAGACCCACTACAGCAAGCAGCGCAAGGAAGTATTCATCAAAGATTCGATCGCTGTAGCACAGGGCGTGCAGGATTCACTTCAAAAAATTTATTCCCTTACTATCAATGAGCTTGACGCCCGCCTTGATTCCAACAAGAATACACAGGGCCTGCTCAAAGGCGAACTCCAGGCAAAGCTTGCAGAGATATACCGGCTCCGTAGCGAGATCGCAGGCATACTTAAGAAGAATGATATAAAAAAAGAAGATCTCGACATGGCACGACGTAAAGCCATCGAACTACAGATGCTTGTACACGATCTTCAAAACCAGAATACAACTATCGAAGAAGAGAAACAACAGATAACTGCCATGCTGGATAAAGTGAATGTGCAGGTCAAGACCATGGAGACAACTAACCAGCAGCTAGATCAGCAAAACAAGTTCCTCACGGAAAAAGTGACCCAAGCCTCTGCATTCTTTGTATCCGAGGTAAGGCTTTCGCCTGTTACGGTAAAAAAAGATAAAGAGCAGGAAACTAATTCCGCCGATAAGACCAGCAAGCTGGTGATATCCTTTGCGGTTCAGAATAATATCGCCGATTATGATAACACCGAAGTGTATGTGGTGATAACACAGCCAGACGGCAAGCTGCTTAATGATGATGTATGGGAATCGGCCAGCACGATAGATACAAAGAATGAAGGCAAGAAACGCTATACCCGCAAAATAAAATTCGAGTACCAGAAAGGCGAAAGGAAAAACCTCAACTTCTCCATTAATGCCGACGAATACCAGAAAGGCACTTATATTTTACAACTCTACCACAACGGTTATATGATCGGGCAGAGTTCGAAGGCGCTGGGCTGAACAGAAGAACAGAAGAACAGACGAACAAATGAATAAAGAATGTTGAAGGCGGAGCTGTATTTTCCTTCATTATTCGTAATTCCTTGTTCGCCTGTTCGACACTCCCGAATAAGAGTCTTCAGCTACAAAGACTTTTACTACATCATTAAGGTATCAATGCTTCGTAAGAACTGGTATTACCGGGTATATCGCGTGCTTCCACAACGATCCTGCTACCCGAAAGAACACTATTATTTACAGTAATGGTATAGATCCAGGTATCTTCCTCACCCTGTTGAACAGCAGCACCTTGTTCCAAAAGACTATCACTGTTATCAAACACCTGCACCTTAACTTCCACAACCTTTGTATCATCGGTTGCTGTTACAGCGATCGTGTTTCCGATCGCCCCGTTATAAGTGCCGGTATTAAGTGCGCTTATAACAGGTGAAGAAAAGAAATCCTTGAGTGCAAGGTTATAGGGTGTAATATCACCCGCTGCACGCAGGTCATATATTTCTTTTATAGCCGGGTCTTTCAACGCTGACTTTGCCCAGGCAGTTGCAAGGCGGAATTTATCCCTGACCAATTGTTGCGCTACTGTGAATTTTTTCGATTTGGCAGCGATCTTTGCTATGATCGTTTTGCCATTTCGCTGACGGAACTGCAGCAGGTCGCCGACCTTACCGCTCACTCCGTGTGTGACCACATTGTATTTTAATTTAGCCATTTTGTTTAAGTTTTAAATTGTTTAAAAAATTTGTTGTTGTAATGACCGGCCGCGGATCCGGAAGAGTGATCCTGCATTCCAACAGCGCTAGCTGCTGCTGTTCCTGCCCGATCATCCTAATCATTACAAACACAAACCTACCATCAGCGAAAACTCATTTCCAAATCGGCCGGCCATTTTTGCCAATTTTGCCATTTATGATAGATCATAACATTTAGGAACGTTTTTGCCGATTATGACCATTTTGATCATTTTGGATCATTACACTACAGAAGTAAATTTTACTTTTCCGTTTATCCCAGCTGGCCTTGAACTGGCTCTAT
>DATLCB010000073.1:0-2494 GCA_035526625.1 Chitinophagaceae bacterium | reverse complement strand
TACCCGCACAACTACAAACCACCAACTACGAACTACCAACTACAAACTTTCCTTATGTATTTCAGAAGTAAAATGAAACTCAATATCGGGATTATTTGTTTTCTCCGTGTTAAGGAACCATTCGCTTTGTGCCAGGTACACAGGGTGACCATCTTTATCCTCACCTGAATTGGCTTGTTTAAAACGAAGGAAATCTTCCAGCTTCTTGGGATCCTTGCTTGTCAGCCAACATGCTTTATAAAAAGGGAGGGTATTGAAAACGACAGAAGCACCATATTCATGCAGCAAACGATATTGTATAACTTCAAACTGTAGCTCTCCCACACAACCGATGATCTTCTTATTACCTCCAAACTGTGTGAATAATTGCGCCACCCCTTCATCCGTTAATTGCAACAACCCTTTTTCCAATTGTTTGGTCTTCATTGGATCCTTATTCACCACTTCTTTGAAGATCTCAGGAGAGAAGGAAGGGATACCAGTGAAATAAAAGTCCTCTCCTTCCGTCAGCGTATCCCCGATCTTGAAATTACCAGTATCAAACAGACCCACTACATCGCCTGCATATGCATCTTCGATAATGCTTTTATCACGGGCCATGAAAGAATAAGGATTACTGAAACGCACATCTTTATCGAGCCGGACATGATGGAAATATTTATTTCGTTCAAACCTACCGGTACAAACCCTGAAGAAAGCGATCCTGTCACGGTGCTTGGGATCAAGGTTGGCATGTATCTTAAAAACAAAGCCGCTCATTTTATCTTCTTCCACATCCACCATCCGGCTGGTAGTTTCCCGGCTCCTCGGCGTTGGAGCGATGCGGATAAAATTATCCAGCATTTCCTTCACCCCGAAGTTGTTGATGGCGCTGCCAAAGAAAACCGGCGCCACTTTACCGGCGAGATAATCTTCTACTTTCAGTTCGCCGTGCACTCCATCCACCAGTTCCACATCTTCTCTTAACTGTGCCGCATCTCTTTCACCCAGCTTTTCATCGAGCACTTTATCCCGCAGGTCGGAAATCGATATCACATCCTCATCGTTGGCTTTTGTGTTAGCGGTGAACAGCAACAGATCCTTATCATGGAGATCATACACTCCTTTAAAATCCTTACCACTGTTAATGGGCCAGGTCATCGGGTGAAGATGAATGTTCAGTTCCTTTTCAATCTCTTCCAGCAGGTCAAAACGGTTCTTGCCATCACGATCCATCTTATTGATAAACACGATCACGGGTGTATCCCGCATACGGCAGACCTCCATCAATCTCCTTGTTTGCTCCTCTACCCCATTCACGCTATCCACTACAAGAATAACACTGTCCACCGCGGTGAGCGTACGATAAGTATCTTCTGCAAAGTCTTTGTGACCGGGAGTATCCAGGAGGTTGATGAGTACTTTATTGTATTCAAAACTCATCACAGAAGTAGCAACCGAGATTCCTCTCTGCCGTTCGATCTCCATAAAGTCGCTTGTCGCAAATTTTTTGATCTTATTGCTCTTGACCGCACCGGCCACTTGTATGGCGCCACCAAAAAGCAGGAATTTTTCCGTGAGGGTCGTTTTACCCGCATCCGGGTGAGAGATGATCGCAAATGTCTTCCGCCTGGCTATTTCGTTATGATATTTCATATCAGATCTGTCATATTCGTCATATAAGTCATAACTGTCAGTTTCCTATGAGCTTATTGACCCATTTGGCCCGAATGACTTTTGACTTTTAAAGGCCGCAAAGGTAAGGAACGTGTAGTCACCTTGTGCCCGTTACCACTATTGATATAGAAATTATTTGGCCAGGTTAGGCAGTTTTATCATAGGAACTTATCTTTAAGAGACCCTATAATAGAGAATTGATTACCGGTTAATAGCAACAGCAGATCTTGCGTTTCGACTAACAATATAAATTCTTACGTCATGAAGTATATCATCACCATGATCCTGTCATTACTTCTACAGGACCTATTCGCCAGAGATGTTCCCGGTAATGCTGAAAAAAGGATCGCTTTGATCATTGGTAATGGCGAATATATACATGGAACCAAGCTAAAAAACCCTGTTAATGATGCCAACCTGATGGCCGATAGCCTTAAAAAAATTGGTTTTGATATTATTAAATTAACGGATGCAGATAAATCTACTTTTGAAAAAGCGGTCTATGAGTTTAGTAAAAAATTGCGCCAATATGATATAGCATTGTTCTTTTATGCAGGGCATGGGATACAGTTGGATGGGATCAATTACCTGCTTCCTGTTGATGCAGATCTAAATGAGAAAGATGATGTTAAATTCCAGTCGATCTCTGTAAACTTTATTACGGAAGAATTTGAAAAATACCCCGATCATACCAGTATTTTGATATTAGATGCCTGCAGGAACAATCCCTTTCGTTCGTGGATGCGGGGAGCTGAATTAGGTTTTAAGAGTATTGCCGGTCAACCAGCCGGAAGTATCATTGCCTATGCGACCCGTGAAAATAAAACCGCAGATGATG
>DATLCB010000072.1:0-6011 GCA_035526625.1 Chitinophagaceae bacterium | reverse complement strand
GCGATATGTTGATAGGGGCACCATTGAATTTATAATCCAGGCCAAGTACACCATCTATCCCGATAAAAGCACCATCGCCGAATTTTGTATTGTAAAAACCCACGTGAGCACCCGGACCTATATACCATTGCAATCCACGTGCACCATTGATGGGGCCATGTATCTCGTAAAGCCCGGTTATTCTTGCACCCTGGCTCCAGAAATAACCGATCAGTTCAAGGGCTCCTTTATCATTCAAAAAATGTTTGAATGATATACCGCCACCATCCCACACCTTTACACCTAACGCGGTAGTATAAGTAGAACCATTGCTGCTTTTGTTTTGAGCCTGTGAAAACGAAACGACCAGGGCAAAAAAGCCGAGGAGCAAAATTTTTTTCATAATGATTTCTTTACAGGGTTGTTAATGAATTGCCATTTCCGTGCCAAAATGGGCAATAGGACCGGGTGTCGACTTCCTTATTTCTCTTTTGCCGCACGCAAAAAGTACAGGAATACCAGCAGGGCAACTACCGCGGTACTCATGAATGTGTAGAAGCTGCCAAAGTTGACCCAGACCGCACCGGCGATAGTACTTGCTACTAACGTACAAACGCTTTGACAGGAACTGTAAAAACCAACAGCAGTTGCGGTATTCTTATTATGGGCAATGTTGGTGAGCCACGCTTTGACGATGGCTTCGGTGGCTGCCGTATAGATACCATACACAAAGAATAAAATAAAAACCCCAGTGATGGATGGATTGAAAGCAAACCCGGCATATACCGTTGCAAAGAGTAAAAGGCCACCCATGAAAACTCTTTTGTACCCTAATTTATCGGCGAGTGCTCCAAGCGGGTAACTAGCCAGGGCAAAAACGAGATTATAAAAAACATACGCCGCAATGGTGATCGTTTTGCTGTCGAAGGTCTTTCCCAAAAAAATAAATGATTCTTTTTGAATGGCTTCCTCTGTCTTCAGCAATAAAAAAATATCAGAGCTGTTGAACAGGGCAAAGACAAGCAAACCGATCACCAGTTTTTTATATTCAGGAGAGGCGATCTTCCAATATTTAAAAAAGCTGAAGAAGTTACCTTTTTCTAATGTTGAGACGGGTTGTTTTTTTTCTTTCAGCAAAAACAGGAACAGCACGCTGATAATGCCCGGGATAAAAGCGATATAAAAAAGTGTTTTGTATTCACCCGGGTAAAATAAAAGAAAGATGAGTGCAATAGCAGGTCCGATCGTGGCACCGGCAGTATCAAGACTGCGGTTAAAACCAAAGACCCGGCCCTTGGTTTCTTTTGTCGCTTCCTTTGAGAGCATCGCATCTTTGGCGGCGACCCTTATCCCTTTTCCAAGCCTGTCGAGTGTTCTTACGGAAAAGATCCAAAAAGCTGTCGTAAAAAACCCGATCAGCGGCTTGGAAATGGCGCTGAGAAAATACCCGAGCCTAAGAAAAGGAAGACGAAGTCCTTTTTCATCGCTGAGCTTTCCGAAATACCCTTTACTGATGCCGGCGGCAAAATTGACAAACCCTTCCAGTAACCCGATCCACAGGACGGAAAACCCTATCTCTTTTAAGTAAACCGGAATAATGGGGTAGAGCATTTCACTCGCTACATCAGCAAACAAACTGACGAAAGAAAGGATCAAAACCGTACGGGTGATGATGCGCATATGGTGAAGATACTCCAAATGGAACCCATGTGGGGATAAGGAAAGTTCCGAGGACTAACAACCGAAAAGTTCTGTTAAGATCAAATAATCCTTGTCCCGCAAGGGTTTGGCTTTGCTATTCAAATTATTTCCTACACCTTTGCCATCAATAAATCCGATACGTATTAATGGGACTTTTTAACTGGTTTACACAAGAAATAGCCATTGACCTGGGTACTGCCAATACCCTCATCATACATAACGACGAAGTAGTAGTGAACGAGCCCAGCATTGTAGCGCTGAACCGTAACAATCCGAAGGAAGTGCTTGCGGTTGGTAAGAAAGCGCTGATGATGCATGAGAAAACACATGAAAGCATTCGCACAGTTCGTCCACTTAAAGATGGTGTGATCGCAGACTTCAATGCAGCAGAACTGATGATCCGTGAACTGATCAAACTGGTTTATCCAAAAAAACCTTTATTCCCTCCAAGCTGGAGAATGATGATCTGTATTCCTTCTTCCATTACCGAAGTAGAAAAAAGAGCGGTTCGTGACAGTGCTGAGCAGGCAGGCGCCAAAGAAGTTTATCTTATTCATGAACCAATGGCTGCTGCACTTGGTATTGGTATTGATGTGGAAGAACCGGTGGGAAATATGATCATTGATATCGGCGGCGGTACAACAGGTATAACGGTGATCGCATTGGCTGGTATTGTCTGTGATCAGAGTATTCGTATTGCAGGTGATGAATTCACTGCGGACATTATGGAAGCGCTTCGTCGTTATCATAGCTTACTGATCGGTGAAAGAACTTCTGAACAGATCAAGATACAGGTGGGTGCGGCCATGAAAGAGATCGATAATCCTCCGGAAGATTTTCCTGTGAATGGCCGTGACCTTGTTACTGGTATCCCAAAACAGATCATGGTTAGTTACCAGGAGATCGCTGAAGCATTGGATAAAAGCATATTCAAAATAGAAGAAGCAATTCTGAAAGCGCTGGAACAAACCCCACCCGAACTGGCAGCCGACATCTACCGCCGGGGATTGTATATCACGGGTGGAGGTGCCCTGCTCCGCGGACTTGACAAGCGTTTAAGCAATAAGATCAAACTGCCCGTGCATATTGCCGATGATCCTTTAAAAAGTGTCGTTCGGGGCACGGGGATTGCACTGAAGAATTATGACAGGTATCCTTTTGTGATGAGATAGGTCTTCCTAAAACCCCTCTGAAGGAGGGCATAGAAGATCCTTCTAATTAAATTTTCCTAAAAGCATTTGAAAATCCAATCTATAAAGACTTTTCTAAAATTCCCCTTTAGGGGCCAGGGGTATGCGTAACGTGTTCCTTTTTCTCCGCCGCTATCGCAGTTTGTTCACTTTCCTCTTATTACAGGCAGTGGCACTATGGTTTTTATTCAACTACAATCGTTTCCACCGCGCAAAATTTCTGGGTGTTGCCAACGAGATAACGGGACGGGTGAATACTCAATATAATAAGGTCGAAGATTATTTTACTTTAAAAGAAGAGAATAAGCGGCTTCACCAGATGAATGATTCCCTGCTGAACCTGCAGGCGCGGAATTTTTCGAAACACGACACAGCTGTTCAGCTTATACAGGATTCTATACCCTACGATACGCTCGGCAATTACCGGCGATATTTTTCCAGGCAGGCCACAGTGGTGTATAATACCGTGAATGCTCAAAAGAATTATTTACAGATAAACAGGGGTTCTGTCCAGGGCATAAAGGATAACATGGCCGTCATAAGTTCCGATGGCAGTGCTGTGGGGGTTATCGTAAATGTAAGCGCCAATTTCAGCCAGGCCATGAGCCTTCTTCATGTGCAAAATTCCGTCAGCGCTTCGCTGAAAAGAAGCGGCGATTTTGGTACAGCTGAATGGGATGGGAAAGACCCCCGCTTCCTTATCCTGAAAAAAATACCCAAAACAGTAGAAGTAAAAAAGGGTGATACAGTGCTCACAAGCCCAGTGTCTTTCAATTTCCCTCCGGGCTATATGGTCGGTACGGTGGCTGATATCGACCTTGACAATACAACGGGCATGTATCGCCTGAAAATAAAGACAGCCGCCAATTTTTATAACCTCCAGCACGTACATGTGATCGAGAACGCCGATTATGCAGAACAGATAAAATTGAACCAGGATACAAAAAAGAAGATCGAGTCATCTCCAAAAAATCCAAGATGAGCGATCTCATAAGAAATATGATCCGCTTTGCGGCTTTTATCCTGGTACAGGTCTATGTGCTCGATAAGATGCCGCACCTGCACCGCTTCATCACACCTTATATATATTACTTATTCATTCTGTGGCTGCCATTCTCTATTTCCCGGCAGTGGTTGCTGATCATCGGCTTCCTCACCGGCCTTGTCCTTGACTATTTTACGATGACGCCGGGTCTTCACGCGGCTGCGTGTACACTCGTTGCCTATGTCAGGCCTTTTGTGATCAGCGTCCTTACTCCCCGGGACAGTTCTGAAATGAATTACCGTGAACCTTCTCCCCGGGCCATGCAATGGACGCCTTATGCTGTCTATGTACTGGTGCTCACGCTGCTTCACCACGGTTATATGGTCTTTCTGGAATGGTTAAGCTTTGGAAGTTTCCTTGACTTTCTTATTAAAGTAGTTGCCACTACGGGGATCAGCCTGCTCTTGATATTTACAGTAGAGATCGTTCTTCCAAGGAAGTTGAAGTTCCGGACAAATACGGCGTAGTTCGTCCATCATAACTCCGGGATCATTCCTTATATCTTGTCACACCTACCGAAAAATATTCATAAAAGTTTTTTTATAATGAAATAGATTTGGAAACGGCAATTCCTAATTCGTACTTTGCATTTCAGTAATCAATTTTCATTTATTTTTCTATCCTGACCGGATCATCATGCCGGCCTGTCATCTGCAATGCCTGCGTTCAACCAATCAAGAAGCCGTATCATTCGCCTTATCTTCCTCCTTGCTTTTTTGATGATCATTGGACAATTGTTCTATCTCCAGGTCATATCGGGTAAGTTTCGCCAGATGGCAGATGATAACGCGATACTGAAAAAAACTATTTACCCACCCCGCGGACTTGTATTCGACAGGAAAAGGAATGCGATCGTGAATAATACGCTGACGCACGACCTGATGGTAACACCCTCGCAGCTCAAAGGCATAGATACATCTTTTCTTTGCCGCTTGCTGGACATTGATACGGCCGAGTTCCGCAGCCGTATTATTACTGCTATCATTAAGAACAGCTCTCAAAAACCCTCCGTGTTTGAAACATCCTTATCGCCGGAAAAATATGCGCGGGTACAGGAAAATTTGTGGCGGTTTCAAAACGCTTTTTATGTGCAGGAACGGCCAATCCGTTCTTACTCTTATGATGCAGGCGCCAACATATTTGGTTATCTCGGGGAAGTGGATACTAATTACCTGAAGAAGCACATCGAAGATGGTTATGTCAGCGGGGACTATGCAGGCATGACAGGTTTGGAATCCAATTATGAAAAAGCATTGATGGGTGAGAGGGGTGTGCAATACCTGATAAAGGATAATTTCAGCCGGATACAAGGACCTTACGAAGGCGGGGCTATGGATGAACAAGCGGTAGCGGGGAGCAATCTTTATACAAGTCTTGATATTGAACTCCAGAAATTCGGCGAGATGCTGATGAATAATAAAGTAGGTTCTATTGTAGCCATCGATCCTAAAACCGGCGGAGTGATCGCTATGGTAAGCAGTCCTACCTATAATCCCGGTTATCTGACGGGAACTGAAAGAAGAAAACATTTCTCCGAACTCTTTACCGATCCGCGGCTGCCTTTGCTGAACAGAGCGGTGAATGCCAGCTATCCACCCGGCTCTACTTTTAAGACCCTGCAGGCCTTGGTAGGTCTTGCCGAAGGAGTGATCAATACAAGGACAACATTCAGTTGCAGCGGCGCTTTTTATGGATGTGGCAGCGGCAGACCGATGGGCTGTCTTGACCCCGGTACTTTTTACCTGTCAACAGGTATCACTCATTCCTGCAACACTTATTTTGCTAACGTCATGCAGCGGGTGATCAATAATCCAAGGTATCCAAATGTTGACAGCAGTTTAAGAAGATGGAATAGTTATATGAGCGCTTTCGGGCTGGGTCATAAGCTTGGTGTTGACGTTCCCTCTGAAAGAGCGGGTATGATACCCACCCCGGAATTTTTCAATAAGCAATACGGATCGGGTAAATGGGGCTACTGTACATTTCGTTCTGTCAGTATCGGGCAGGGTGAAGTAACAGCGACACCGATCCAGGTCGCCAATGAAATGGCTTATATAGCCAATAAGGGTTGGTACATTATCCCTCACGTGGTAGAT
>DATLCB010000071.1:0-2474 GCA_035526625.1 Chitinophagaceae bacterium | reverse complement strand
TTGAAATTTCCCCAACACCCGATTTCAGGTTAGGTTTGCGCTCCGAAGGAGTCTTCAAAGGTCAGGGAGGACTATTGGAGGGTCATTGACCTTCGGACAAAATAATTCAGCATGGAGACCAAATCCCGGAAAGTATTGATAGCAGACGACGAGCCGGACATTCTTGAGATCCTTAAATACAACCTTTCCAACGAGGGATACGAGGTCATTACTGCCAAAGATGGTGATGAGGCTTTAGAAAAAGCCAGGCGCATGCAACCTGACCTTATCATTCTTGATGTGATGATGCCGAAAAAGACTGGTGTTGAAGTTTGCCAGTTACTCAGAGCCCAGCCAGCATTCAAAGAGACGTTGATCATTTTCCTCACAGCCGTGAATGATGAAGGCACACAGATAAAAGGATTAGAGACGGGCGCCGATGATTATGTAAGCAAGCCGGTGAGTCCTAAAGTGTTTTTGAGCCGGGTGAATGCACTGTTCAGAAGATTGAATAAAACCGAAGCCCGGATACTCACTAACGGGAACATGACGATCGACCCCGAGCGTTTCATTATAAAAGTGGGTGAAGAAGAAATTGTGCTGGCTAAAAAAGAATTTGAGCTCCTTTACCTCCTGGCTTTAAAACCCGGGCGTGTTTTCCTGCGCAACGAGATACTCAACCAGGTATGGGGCAATGATGTTATCGTTGGCGATCGTACGATAGATGTACATATCCGCAAGATCCGCCAGAAACTTGGCGTTGATTGTATCACTACGGTGAAAGGAGTGGGGTATAAATTTGAGCTTTGAGGAAGTTCATAGTTCATGGCTGATCGTTCATAGCCATCCTGCTAACTTTGTACTCTTCCTGCTATGACTATGAACCCTGAACTATGAACTTTTCCACTAAAAATCTTTCACCACGTTTACTCTCGGCTTTCACAGCATTGGTATTAGCCATCCCGGTGAGTTTGCTGGTGCTTTTTGTGGTAAAGAGCTGGCTATGGGCTGCTGGTGCTTTTGTTGTATTGTTCGCAGGCGCTTACCTGCTGATCTCTTATGTACTGGAAAGATTCATTTACCGCAAGATCAAACTGATCTATAAATTCATTTACCGGACCAAAGCCACGAAAAAAGAAGAGACCTATTATAAATATGTGCTGCCCCAAAAAAGTATCGACGAGGTAAGAGAAGATGTGGAAGCATGGGCCGCGGAGAATGAAAAGGAGTTGCAGATCCTCCGGCAAAATGAACAGTTCCGCCGGGAGTTCTTGCAGAACCTTTCGCATGAATTCAAAACACCCGTTTTTGCTATTCAGGGATATGTCGATACATTATTAAATGGCGCTTTAGCCAACCCGGATGTCAGTAAAAAATTTTTAGAAAAGACCTCTAAGAATGTCGACAGGCTGACCAACCTGCTGAACGACCTTGACGAGATATCAAGTCTGGAAAGAGGAGAATTGATACTTTATAAAAAAAGCTTTGTTATACAGGACCTGGTGAGGGAAGTGTTTGAAAGTCTTTCGGTCAAGGCAGATATCATGAATATCCAATGCAGTATCAAAAAAGGTTGTGAATCGCCGCTTGTCGTTTATGCTGATAAGGAAAAGATAAGGCAGGTATTGACCAACCTGTTGGAGAACTCTGTCAAATACGGAAAACAAAATGGCAATATAACTGCCAGCATGTACAGGACCGATGGCAAGCATATCCTTATTGAAATAAGTGATGATGGTATTGGTATCGGGGAAAAATACCTGCCCCGGATATTTGAACGTTTTTACCGTACCGATGAGGGCCGCAGCATTGATGTAACCGGCAGCGGACTCGGTTTAGCCATTTGCAAACATATTATCGAAGCTCACGGCCAGACCATACATGTGCGCAGTACGGAAGATGTGGGAACTACACTGGGGTTTACGCTTGATGGGCGTAAAGAGTGAAAATGAAAGACTCATAGATAAAAGTTCTTACAAACTAGTCTCTGCCTTTTTCAGTGTGGGCTTTGTATAGCAAAAAAGATTGGCATACCAAGCTCTTCACTTTTATCTTTTCTCTTTAAGTTTTTACCTGACTAATACACATTCTTCCCTTCGGACAAGCTTTTCAGGAAATCAGCTGCTTCATTACTCATCGCAGTGCTGCTTAATTTATCGTCCTTGAGTTGGATAAAATGCCGGCAGCCTTCATTATAATTAAAAGAGAAATCTCCAAGCAAAGCGCCCTTTCCATAAAACTCGATATTCCCATTATAGCCACATTTATATTCCTCCGCTTTCTTTCCTCCGACAAACCGTTTTAATTTTTTTATGGCGGTGATCTCTGTGGTCTCTATGGTGTTTATAATGGAGTCTGATCCCGAAGCATTAAGGTTGATCGCTATGCTGTCAGCTCCAGACAATTGTTTGCTGACGGGTGAGTCCGTACCTGAACAGGAAAAGATAACAATAACAAGGCTCAGCAACATGATCGCTTTCATATTTCAAATTTGA
>DATLCB010000070.1:0-4167 GCA_035526625.1 Chitinophagaceae bacterium | reverse complement strand
TTAAAATGATAGATTATGAAAAAATATATCTTAATATCTTTTTCCCTTTTGACAAGTGTTGTTTTCTTTCCCGGATATTCACAAGCTCCCTCTTTACAGACTTCCGGTAAATATTATATTGTAGAATATGCCCCGTCAGGTAAATCGGGCGAATTACAGATCCCCGTTACCTATACCTTATGGGTCCCCGCAGGGGCTAAAACCATTCGCGCTGTGATTGTTCATCAGCACGGGGCAGGAATTCTGGCCTCCGAGCAGGGGGCTGCTGCAGCTACTGACCTTCATTGGCAAACTCTCGCTAAGAAATGGGATTGTGCATTACTCGGATCATCGTATCATGTATCGAATGATGCAACCGATAAGACCTCTGGTGGATCCGAGTTATGGTTTGATCCCAGGCAAGGATCGGATAAGGTATTCCAAAATACTCTTGCTAAATTTGCCAAACAGATTAATCATCCAGAGATAGCGAAGGCGCCATGGGTTTTTTGGGGACATTCAGGAGGGGGTATTTGGTCCGATGTCATGTCATGTTTGCACCCTGAACGCGTTGTTGCTATATGGTTACGATCTGGTTCTGCAACCTCATTTCTCAATAGACCGAATTTTCCTCAACCTGTAATTTCTAAAGAAGTTTACCAGATTCCTATCATGGGTAACGCAGGAATCAAAGAAAAAGGAAGGGGTGCTTATGATGGCACTTTAACCAAGTTTCATGAATATCGTGCAAAGGGGGCGCCAATTGGCTTTGCTCCGGATCCCCGCACAGGTCATGAGTGTGGTGATTCCCGATATTTGGCTATTCCCTATCTGGATGCCTGTATGGCGCTTAGACTACCAGATAAAAATAGCAAGGATCAAACCCTTAAACCAATAAATATGGATGAGGACGCATGGTTTGGTTCATTAAAGGACAGTACGGCGGTTCCTGCTAAAGAATTTAAAGGTAATTCTGTAGATGCTGTTTGGTTACCAAATCAAAAAGTAGCCAGGTATTGGGAAGAGTATATAAAGACTGGTGAGGTTAGTGATGATACCCCTCCTCCTTCACCCACCAATGTTCTGATTTCTGATCAGGGAGAACTTGGAACCAAAATAACATGGAACGCCGAGGCTGATTTTGAGAGCGGCATCCGCTGCTTTATTATTCTCCGCAATGGAAAAGAGCTGGCTCAGGTACCAAAAACTCCTTATGGAGAATATGGACGCCCGTTGTTCCAGTCAATGTCTTATGGAGATACTCCCAGACCCGATATGCCTAAATCAAAAATGATTTATGTGGACGATACTTTAATTAATGGGTTAACCCAAAAATATTCTGTTATAAGTGTGAATGGTGTAGGACTAAAGTCTGAACCCTCAAAAATCATTAAGAAATGAAAAAGATTGATACAACATTGAACAAGCATTATTGTCACTCAAAGATAAAAAATAATGCAGCAGTAAGTAGATGATAGGGCTTCGTGTTAGATTCTAGTAAGACAATTTATGACAGGATACAATTAACAAAAAAAGAAAATCAAATGAAAAATTCATTAAAAAATTATGGGATGAAGCCAGTTTCCTGGGGCTTTATGTTTGCATTTATCATTTTGCCTGCTATTGCTTTTAAGACAACAGGAGTGGTTCGGCAAGAAAAGGAGAAAATTGTGAAGACCGACTCTTTAGTCCCGCAGAAACATTCTGTTGTTGTCAATCCGAGCGATCTGAACTTCCTGAAAGCGCCGCTGTCCGAGTATACGAGTACGCTTAAGGAGAGTAATCCACGCGGCTTTTGGGTTCAGGGATGGAACTCGCCGGAGCAGTCTTTCCGATGGAACGTTATAGCTCCGAAAGCTGGCAGTTACGTCTTTGATGTGTTGATCAGCGGAGAGCCGGGTAGTACTATTGAAATCATCAGTTCACTGAACCGCCTTATATTGACATTGCCAGCTGGCAACGATCCCTTGGGGAACAACTGGAACCGGCTTCGTGTTCCTGGCGGCCTTTCATTGCCTAAGGGTGAGAGTACTATTACGGTGCGTAGCCCGGCACCCAAAGGTGCTTCTACTGCAAGACTGAATGGCATGGCCCTTTTGAGCTTGGAGTTCGCCACTGAGGCAATCCGCAAAGGTATAGATCAGCGCGTGAAAAAGTTTCGTTCGAATACGAAATGGTTCTCATATGCAAAGTATGGTGTCTTTTTCCAGTGGGGGCAGTGGGGCTATCCGCAATCCGGCGAAAAGAAGAAGTGGCCTCAGATGGTTGACGACTTTGATGTAGAGAAGTTTGCCAACACCATGCAGGATATTGGGGCGGGGTATGTGATCTGGTCGCCTATGTGGCGCAGCTATTATTTTCCGGCACCGATAAAAGCTATAGAAGACCTGGTACCCGGACGAACATCAAAACGTGATCTGATCGGTGACTTAATAAGCGCGCTTGGGAAGCGTGGCATTAAACTTATGCTCTATTACCAATGCGGGCGTGGTGACAGGGAATGGCGGGCGGCAAATTGGAGTAAAAACGAAGACCCTAACAACTGGGGCGTCGACCCGGATTTTCGTAAGCATTGGGGCGACATCATTACCGAGATTGGAATGCGTTACGGCAAAGGACTGGCAGGCTGGCTGGATGACGAGGGCGAGTATCCCAAGCCTTTTGAAATTATTGCGCGACAAATGAAAGCCGGCAATCCTGATCGAATCATATCTATTAATGATTGGGTGCGGCCAAGACTGACAGACTTTCAGGATTATCAGTTTGGGGAAGGGTTCACGGGGCTCAACAATGGCGCGGGGATGCGCTATCCAAACGGCCCGGAGCGCGGCGGCGACGGTATATACAAAAAAGGCCCTCACAAAGGGCTTCAGGCTCACGGATGTTTCGTTCTCGATGGCCCGGATTGGGGAGTATACCGTGCCAATCAAACCATCAACCCACCACAATTCAATAATGAGCAGCTTACCTCAATGGTTGAAGAAGCTGTAGCCAGGAAGATCCCGTTGAGTTTTTGTCTGCTCATGTATGAAGACGGAACGATGTCAGAGAAGTCTCTTGAAGCAATGCGGCTGGTGAGGAAAGTTGTGCGAGGCAAGTGAAAGGTGAAAACTATGCTCAATTAGTCCCTATCTTCCGGAGTGCTGAACTTAAGCTTATGAATGGTATAGGCAGTCGGGGATTCATCATAAAACTCAATATAATGGATATCATGAGAAAAAATAATTTCTTAATATATAGTTCAACATTTATTGTACGTATATTAATCACAATTTGTTTGTTCGGCCTACCGGCACTTTATATAAAGGCGCACTCTCAAATATTGGCTTTCACAGGTGAAAAAACTGACTGGCACGGGTTTGCCCGTTATGATTTTGTAATGGATGAATCAACTTTTGCTATTACGCCAATCAAAGCTCCTGAAGGAGAGAAATATTCGGTTGGTAATCCTGTGAAAGGACAGAGGCGCTGCATTGTAGTAGTGCCGGAAAAAACAGCCATCGGCAGTCCATGGTCATGGCAGGGTTGCTATTGGGATCATGAGCCTCAGACAGAAGTAGAGTTGCTAAAACGTGGATTTCACATTGCTTTTATTACACCCGATCCGGGGCCACAATGGGATGCATGGTATACCTTTCTGACAGACAAATATGGATTTTCAAAAAAGCCTGCTTTTATAGGAATGAGCAAGGGGGGCGTTAATGAATATGACTGGACCACTGTTAACCCGGATAAAGCTTCCTGTATTTATGCCGATAATCCTGCAATAAGGCCTGATGCTTTTATGAAACTGGGTGAATTAGCTAAAAATGATGTGCCATTACTTAATGTATGCGGAACTTCTGATTTTTTATTGGAAAGAGTTACGCTGCCCATAGAAAAAAGATATCAGGAATTAGGTGGCCGAATTACGGTTATAATCAAGGAAGGCCCTGCCCATCATCCGCATAGCATAAAAAATCCAAAACTCATTGCAGATTGGATAGAGAAGAACATGAAACTAACCGCTAATATAGATCCGGATTTTGTGGACACCACTTTGATAAAATCTTATTATTATGGTCACGAAAGCTCATACATTTATCTTAAAGAAGAAGATACTTATGCTACCAGCCGGGGACCAGGATTCACACCATGCTATACCCGTTATGATGTTAAAACGAAAAGCCAGTGGGGCATTACAGGCAT
>DATLCB010000069.1:0-4446 GCA_035526625.1 Chitinophagaceae bacterium | reverse complement strand
CTACTGCAAAATGATATTCATTGTCTTTATTGGCCTGTATAGAATAACTGACAGGTATTGACCTGTTCTTTTCCTCGAAAAAAATTTTATCGGGACTGAACTTAACCTTTATCTCATCGCTCTCTTCTTTGCCTACACCCTTCAACGATGTCTGGAAACCTTTCTTTTTACCTACAAGATTCAGCAAGCCATCAAAATTGTTATTGTCTTTCGAGATCTTTATTTTTTCATCAGGAGAAATCAATACCGGCGGGATCACTACCAGGGGTTCATACAACTCTCCTTTTACTGGATCAGTGAATTTATATTTCAACAGCCTTGTGAAATCGAATGGTTCCCCAAATATCCTTACCTGTATAGTAGCTATGTAGGACGGATCAACATCCGGTTGACCAATATGTTGCTGATCCGCTACATTGAAATATCCCTCTTCCATTTTCTGTGCAAGCCAGTAAGGTTGGGTGATGGGTTTGTCAGCAGGTACCGCCATCGTTTTTGAAAAACTGATATTCCTGTTCTTTGTCATGACAACAGAAAAAGTGGAATCAAACTTATCTACAGTTATCTTTTGCAAAACGGCATCCGTACCCAACCGGTTATTAAAAACAAAATTCACACGTATAGAATCTGTCTGTACAGCAAATTGTTCGGAGGTGGTAGCATCAAGGAATAAGCCACTGCATTGGGCGATCAATGTATATAGTTCCTTTGACTTTTGTGTTTTCCAGTAACCATCAGGCAAGCCATTGATCATTTTATAGAGACGCACAAGCCCGGCTACTGAATTTTCTGGATGTAAAAGATCGAAACTTTTGGATAGTTCATCGATCGCGGCACTGATATGCTCGGCTCCAGCAACCCTTTTCCAGGTCAGTTCAATTCCTTCCAAAAGATCTGTGGACGGCTGATCACCTTTGGTAGCTTTGAAATATTCTAATGCTTCGCCTCTCGTTGCGGGAACGCCAAAGCCCTGGCTCTTGTGCTGACTCCTGCTCTCCGCAGATATCTCGCCATAACTTTTTCCTAATAATGGATTATAGCCACCCACATCCACTTTGAACTGATCCTCTCTTGTTGTGTTAGTGCTTCCGAAGTTGAAAGTGTTCCATAATAACCTTTTCGCCTGCCATACGGAAACATACTTTAATTGCTCGGGGAAACGATTTGGATCAGCCGCGGCAGCAAAAGCTTCATTGGCCAGGATACCTGAAGCCGTATGGTGACCATGTCCGCCTTCACCAGTTACAGGAAAACGGTTAATGATGATGTCGGGCTGGAATTTCCTGATCACCCAAACCACATCGCTCAATATTTTTTCTTTGTCCCACTTGGTAAATGTTTCCTCAGGATTTTTGGAGAAGCCAAAATCATAAGCACGGGTAAAGAACTGGTCACCACCATCGATCCGGCGGGCAGACAGTAGTTCCTGTGTTCTTATCAGTCCCAGCTCAATGCCCTGTTCATCGCCGATCAGGTTTTGTCCGCCATCTCCTCTTGTCAACGACAAATAACCCGTGCGAAACAACCTGTCCTTAGATAAATATGCGATCAACCTTGTGTTCTCATCATCAGGGTGTGCGGCGATATAAAGAACGGAGCCAAGCACATTCAACTTCCGCAAAGCCTGGTACATATCGGCAGACGACCAGCTGACAGGAGCCTGGGAAAAGGCATCCTTTGGCAGGCTCAGGAGAACAAAGTATAAAGTGCAAGTAATGAACGTTAGAAGTCTTTTCATTTCTGGCGAAAATATTTAAGAAGCGAATATAAGTTTTGTTGCCGTAGCGGTCAGACCGTTCGTAATTAATTCATCATTCATAATTCATAATTCTTAATTTCTATTACTGCCCTACCAGGAAAACGGCATTACAAAACATCAACTTTCCATTCTCCCAGAAACTGCGGAAGAGGACATTATCCGTAAGCGAAATAATAGTTCCTTTGCCCATTGACTGCACTCCGAATAAAAGACCATTCTTCAGTTTTTCTTTTAGCCTCGAACCAACAAACCCGGCAACCAGGTTATCCTTCCTGATCACGCCGACATTCCAGCCATTCTCTTTAATGAACTCATAGATTTTGTCACCTGTTTTGAGTGAATAATAATACCCGGGATAACCATAAGCCATCGGGTGTGTATTATCTAGTTCCACTTTATAAATCGAGCCGGGGATATTGCCTGAAATAGAGCTCCTTTCCCTGTCTCCATACTTATTTAGCTTAAGAGCATCGTCTGCTTTTTGTTCTTTTTTTTCATCCTCGTTAACTATTTGTTGCAAACCGATCTTTGCTTTTGATAAAGCATTGACAGCACCTTCCAGGGCTATCAGCTTACCACCAGCATTGATCCAACTCTTAAAAGATCCTGTTGTTCCGCTATCACTTAAAAAACTGTAGTTGCCATCGGCCATGATCAGTACATCAATGGCTTTCCAATCCACCCGGCCTATATCGCTCACATTGATAAGCGTGACCGGATAATCAATTTCATTTTCAAAGAAATGCCATACCTGGCCTACTGCGGTGTAGTTCGTGCCTTCACCGGTAAGCAAGGCCACTTTGGGTGCTTTGAAGGAATGAACTTTATCACTTCCAAAATCAAAACCTTTATCTACAAAGCCCGAAGCAACAGGATATAATTGTACAGCATTATCATCGGCAGCTCTTCTCACTTCGGCCCAAAGGTTGTTTCCAAACGATCTGTTGGTAGTTTTCAAAACGATCATGGCACCCCGCTCAAATTTATTACCATTCACTTCAAAAGGTTCTTCTGCATAGCGGAGTAAAATTCCTTTCTGTAATAATTCAGCGACCGTTTTTACGGTCTTCACGCCAGTCCACGGAATAATATAACCGTAATTGGTGTTCGGGTTTGTTATTTTAGATTCCGGAGCCAATGAACCTGTGCTATTGATCCTTTCACGACTCGCATAAGCTTCTAATCCATATGCATAGGGCAAAGACCATGCAGTGATATCATAAGTGGAAGAATCAACCAATTTTCCTGTTGGCTCGAACAAAACCTTTACCATTGCCGACCGGGGCTGGAAACTACTTATTACAATATCATTGTTCATAACAAAGCTTTCCTCCTTACCCGTACCATAATTATATCCTTTCCCTTGTCCTGATCCGCTGCTATACTGAATTTCATTTTTATCAAGCAGTTCCAGCAATGCATTGATACGTTCCTTATCTTTTGGATTATTCTTTATAACATATGTTTTATACTCTCCTACCCCATTGGTCACTGCATCAGCAAAGAATTTCCGGAACTCCTTTACCAGCCTGCTGGCATTCATTGAAGAAACTTCAATCGTACTGAGCGACGTTGTAAAATGATGCTGGACCCTGTCATCGAGGGTCAATGTATCCCCATCCTCATTGATAATAGCCGCCCCATTGCCGCCTTGTTCATAGGTCATACCGATAGCGCCGTTATAGGTCGGCCATGTATCTCCATAAGAAGGGTAATAAAGGTCATAGTACTCTTTGGTAAAATACAACCAACCGGCTTCATCAAAATATTTTGCGTGGTTCTTACCCAACGATAATTGAAATTCCCTTTGCCACGGGGTGATCACATCATGAAAAGGCTGGGCAGCGGGCGTAAAAAAATAAGGTGAGGTATAATCCATTTCATGATAGTCGGCATGCACCTGCGGCATCCATTCCTTGTACATCTTTATACGGGCCTTGGATTCTACCTGTGTTTGCCAGGCCCAGTCACGGTTCAGGTCAAAATAATAATGGTTGGTCCTTCCATCGGGCCATGGCGGGGTTTGTTCCCTGGCAATGGTCTGCGGGTTTGCATTTTTACCAACTACCGAATTGAACCAGTTCACATGACGGTCCCTCCCATCCGGGTTAATGCAGGGATCGATGATGACAACGGTATTTTTTAGCCACTCTTTTGTTCTTGTACTTGATGGACTAACCAATTCATACAATACCAACATAGCAGCTTCCGAAGATGAAGCTTCATCTCCATGCACGTTATAACTCAGCCATACGATCGCTGGTGCATTCGTTTCTACAGGGGCTGCCTTATCCTTTGCAAGATTGGCAAGACGCAGATTATTTGTCCGTATTGGTTCAAGGTTATTGATGTTGGAAGCTGAAGAGATAAAAGCCAGTAAAAGAGGTCGGCCCTCATTCGTTTGTCCATATTGCTGCAGTTTCATCATGGAAGGCGAATTCGCAGCCACATGATTGAAGTAGTTCATGATCTTCCAGTGCGGGGTAAAATGGGAGCCGATCTTATATCCCAAAAAATCTTCGGGGGAACGAAGCTGAGCTATCGCAGAAAAAGAGAACAACAGGCTGAGAAAAAAAGGAAACCCTTTACGGATCATATGAATGAATTTTATACAACAAGATAACAAACGAACTTGTATCGGCCCTTCTTTTTTGACAACCACGAACTGCGTTTATTTGTGTAGCTTT
>DATLCB010000068.1:0-13345 GCA_035526625.1 Chitinophagaceae bacterium | reverse complement strand
TTGTTTCCATTAAAGACCTGTATGTAAATCCCGATCATGTTTTATTCCGTGACATAATGGAGCCGGCATTATTCATTCCGGAAAATAATACACCCTACCAGGTCCTGGAAAAATTCAAAGAATCAAAGATCCATTCGGCTTTCATTGTGGATGAGTATGGGAGCATCCTTGGATTACTTACGCTAAACGATATTCTTGAAGCGATTGTAGGAGAATTGCCACAGGATGATGTATCAGAATATGAAATAGTCCAAAGGACTGATGGCACCTACCTGGTCGACGGGCAAATTCCTTTTTACAACTTTCTTGTCCATTTTGAAAAAGCAGAATGGATGCATGAAGGTGAACATGGCTTTGATACCCTTGCAGGATTTATCTTACACGAGTTGGAGCGGATCCCAAAACAAGGCGATACACTTAGCTGGAGGGGTTTCCAGATAGAGGTCGTGGATATGGACGGACACCGCATTGATAAATTGCTGGTAACGCTGAGCGAAGAATTGAAAGGAGAAATAGAAGAATAAGGTTGAATGTTAGATTTTAAATTTTAATGGGACACTCACCATTTAACATCTGACATTTAAAACTTAGCATTATATCAAAAACTGATCACTGCTTCTTTATCAGGGTAATTCAGCTTGGTGCTTTTTCTTTTCCCATCTACTATAACATGGAAGATACTCATCTGGTCCTCGAACATATCGTACATGATACTGGTTGAAATATCAATCCTGGTTAGGCTGGGAACATTCAGCACTTCGATATAACCATAGGCCGCCTCATGATCATTCTCAAAGCCAACGTAGGAAAAAGAAACAGGTTTACCGTTAGCTTTAAGGGATAAGTGTGTGCTGAGATATTTCTTAACAAGTGTATCCATAGTGGCCTTATTCGGCGGATTGATCAGGTCGACCTTTGTTTTATAATTCTTAGCCAGTACCTTTTCGAAGTCATCCGTAAATATCTTGCAACTGATCTCGAGTGTCTTGTCCATAGCGTTATGATTGATCTCGATGACACTCACGTGTAAAGGATGAGGGGGCGCCTTCTTTAAAGCCATTAATTGAAGGGCTAAAGCCGGAAAAAACAACCATTTATAGACAGATGCTGCCATTGACACAATAATTTTCGGGATTACAAAAGTCTGGATTATTTTGATGCCTTTACCAGCCTTTTAGTTAAAAGATTTAACAGGAGTAAGGACGGTAATATTAATTGATACGATGCAGGATCTTGGATTTTATTTTAAGTTAGGCTGGGAACATATTATCAGTAAAGAGGCGCTCGACCACCAGCTTTTCATAGCGGCGCTGGTAGCGATCTATTTGCTGAAAGATTGGAAACAGGTATTGATACTGGTCACGGCTTTCACTATCGGTCATTCTCTGACACTCGCCCTTAGCGTTTTCGATGTGATCCGTATCAATAGCAAATGGGTAGAGTTCCTGATCCCGCTGACCATCGTGATCACCGCTATTACCAACCTGTTCCAGAAAAAATTCACCCCAAGATCGATCCGTATCAATTATTTTCTGGCCTTGTTCTTTGGGCTGATACACGGGATGGGTTTTGCGAACAGCATCCGTTTTATGATGGCGTCCGATCAGAATATCGGCTGGAGCCTGCTGGGTTTTAACCTTGGATTGGAAGTGGGACAGATCATTGTAGTGGTTCTCCTATTATTGCTGGCATTCGTGGTGGTGAATATTTTGAAGGTGAACCGGAGGGACTGGGTATTGTTTTTATCAGCCGCTGTTTTTGGTTTGGCATTTAAAATGGTCCTTGACAGAATCGCTTTTATTTAAAGTTTATAAATACACACAGAATGAAAAGAATCCTTGCACTGAACATGCTGTTGCTGATCGTTGGCGTTTCGCAAGCGCAGATCCAGAATAACAGCGCCTCAAACCATGGTAACAAGTTCGAACAGCTCGGTACCATCCTTCCTACACCCAATGAGCAACGTACTGCCAGCGGGGCTCCCGGAACAAAATACTGGCAACAACGGGTGGATTATGATATCAAATGCGAACTCGACGAAGCCAATAATAAACTCAACGGCAGCGAGACCATTACGTACTTTAATAATTCCCCCGATGTGCTCACTTACTTCTGGATGCAGCTGGATGAGAACCAGCACAGCACCGTGAACAATGCCAATTACCAGAATACAAACAGGCTCCCCACGCAAACCACGGATAAGGTAATGGACAGGTTCGAGGAAAGAAAAGGCGACAATGGTTATGGTGTCAATATCACCAAGATGACAGACGCCCTGGGCAAACCACTTAACTATACGCTTAATAAAACGATGATGAAGGTTGATCTGCCTGCTCCTTTGAAGCCCGGTCAGAAATTCGTTTTCAAAGTAGATTGGAATTATAAGATCGCCAACCGTGGTGATTTTATCCGCTTTGGTGGTGCAAGAGGTGGTTATGAGAATTTCCCTGAAGACAATAACAATAATTATACGATGACACAGTGGTATCCACGTCTTTGCCGTTACAGCGATGAGAATGGATGGCAGAACCACCAGTTCACCGGCACGGGCGAGTTCACGCTATGCTTTGGCAATTTCAAAGTACAAATGACGGTGCCTGCTGATCATATTGTGGGAGCGACAGGCGAATGCCAGAACTATGCGCAAACTCTTTCTGCGACCCAAATGGCAAGATGGCAAAAAGCACAGACGGCAAAAGAGCCTGTACAGATAGTAACTTTAGATGAAGCCCTTAATGCTTCAAAAAAGACAAGCAACAGCGCCAAAAAAACATGGATCTATAAAGCTGACAACGTACGTGACTTTGCGTGGACATCTTCACGCCGGTTCGTATGGGATGCGATGCCCGCCATGGTCGAAGGGAAAAAAGCAATGGCGATGAGCTATTATGCTAAAGAGGCTTACCCCATTTACAGCAAATACTCTACTAAGGCAGTTGCACATACTATCAAGACCTATTCGAAATTCTCCATTCCTTATCCGTATCCTGTGGCGATCAGCGTAGAAGGTAACCAGGGAATGGAATACCCAATGATCTCTTTCAACCCGGGTCGTGCGGAAAAAGATGGCAGCTATTCGGAAGGAAATAAAAATGCGGCGATACTGGTCATCATACACGAAGTAGGTCATACCTTTTTCCCGATGATCATTAACAGCGATGAACGCCAGTGGACATGGATGGATGAAGGGTTGAATTCTTATATGCAATACCTGACACAGGAATTATGGGATAATAAATTTCCTTCTACAGGTGGTGTACCTTCTTCTATTGCCAACTATATGAAATTACCAAAGGACCAATTGGAGCCGATCATGACCAACTCGGAGAACATCAACAACTTTGGCGCAAATGCTTACGATAAAGTTGCCGCGGGATTGAATATCCTCAGGGAAACCATAGTGGGCCGTGAATTATTTGATAACGCATTCAGGGAATATGCAAGGCGCTGGGCTTTTAAATCCCCTACCCCTGCTGACCTTTTTCGTACGCTAGAAGATGCAACGGGTGAGGACCTTGACTGGTTCTGGAGAGGATGGTTCTATGGTATCGAAGCCTGTGATATCTCGATCGATTCAGTGAAACATGCTATACCCGATGTTACGGCTATACCCAACCAGGTAAGGGATACCATCGTTCAGCGTCCCTTACAAAGACCCGCGGTAAATGCCTTTGAGGATCTGTCCAAGATCAGGAACAAACAGGATAAGAATATCGTGTTCGAAACCGATAAGGATACATCACTCCGTGATTTTTACTGGAAATACGATCGCGATATAGAGAACTCTGATTCTACAAAGTATCCTGTCATGCAAAAGGCCCAAACGGAACAACTCGACGAGGCAGGCAGACAAAAATATGCAGGCAAGCATATGTATGAAATGTCTTTTACGAACAAAGGCGGTTTACCTATGCCGATCATTCTCGAGTGGACCTACAAAGACGGAACTAAAGAAATAGAAAGGATACCAGCCCAGGTTTGGAGAAAGAATGAAAAGAATGTTTTCAAAACATTTGTAAAAGACAAGGAAGTAGCTTCTATCAAGCTGGATCCTTATAAAGAAACAGCTGATATCGATGAAACGAATAATACGTTTGGGGATATTAAGGAACCAACCAAGTTCAAACTCTTCAAACAAAAGCAGGGAGTGACACCCGCACCGGGCATTAACCCGATGCAAAAAGCAACTGAGAAGAAAGGGTTCTAGCCTCACCCAGGATCTTTTCGTTACAAATCAATACTCTTTCCGAACACCCCTCTCCTTCAGGATAGGGGTGTTCGATTTTAAAATTTCTACGAAGTGTGATGCTCACGGGGTGAGGCGGCCGCTCATACAAGGGCGGCTTTTATTTTAGCCCTTTTAGCTTAGTTTTGGAAACTTACGATTAGTAGTCATTAATTAAAACTGATAAGATGAAACGCCTCGTTCTCTTCCTGGTGGCCGCATGTCTTTTGAGCACGGCAGTCACAGCACAAAACACACAGAATAATCCCAACAGCAATCACGGAAACAAGTTTGAGCAGATGGGAAATATCTTCCCTTCACCCAACGAATACCGTACTGCCAGCGGTGCCCCCGGTCCAAAGTACTGGCAGCAGCGCTGTGATTACGATATCAAATGCGAGTTGGATGAGAAGAACAAAAAACTTACAGGTAGTGAGACTGTTACTTATTTCAATAATTCTCCGAATGAATTGACCTATCTCTGGCTCCAGCTCGACGAGAACCAGCACAACAGTCTGAACAATGCGAATTACCAGACAAGTAACCCGATGAGCCGCCAGATAAGTCCGCAACAATTAGACAGGGCAGCCGAAACTAAATCGGATAATGGTTATGGTTTTAACATAACGAACTTGTCGGATGCAACCGGCAAAAGCCTCAAATACACTATCAACAGGACCATGATGAGAGTGGAACTTCCTGCTGGATTGAAACCCGGTCAGCGTTTTACTTTCAAGCTAGACTGGGACTACAGGTTGTCCGACCGGGTGAATCGTGGTGGCCGGGGCGGTTACGAATACTTCCCGGAAGATGGTAATGATATCTTTACTATGACCCAATGGTATCCCCGGCTTTGTGTTTACAGCGATTTTAAAGGATGGCAAAATGGACAGTTCACCGGTCGTGGCGAATTTGCACTGACTTTTGGGAATTTCAAAGTAGCCATGACCGTCCCTGCAGATCATGTGGTGATGTCGACTGGTGAAGGACAGAACTATGCTGCTATCCTTACCCCCGCTCAGATGGCACGCTGGAATAAAGCACAAACATCTTCCGAACCTATCGAAATAGTGACATTGGACGAAGCTAAAGCAGCAGAAAAACAAAAGAGTGATAAAAAGAAGACCTGGATATTCAAGGCGGATAATGTCCGTGACTTTGCCTGGGGTTCTTCCCGCAAATTTGTATGGGATGCACTGGCCACTAAGATCGAAGGAAGGAAAGTAATGTGCATGAGTGGCTATGCTAAAGAAGCCTATAATCTTTACCGCAAGTATTCAAGTAAAGCGGTAGAGCATACTATTAAAACCTATTCGAAATTCACGATCCCGTACCCATACCCCGTTGCACAAAGTATCGAAGCTTCCAACGGTATGGAATATCCAATGATCTGTTTCAATTTTGGAAGAACTGAGAAGGACGGCACCTACAGCGAGGGAACCAAGAACGGTATGCTGGGAGTTGTGATCCATGAAGTGGGTCATAATTTTTTCCCGATGATCATCAACAGTGATGAGCGTCAATGGAGCTGGATGGATGAAGGGTTGAACACTTTTGTAGAATACCTGACCGAAGAACTATGGGACAATAAATTCCCCAGCCGCCGCGGACCTGCGGGTACGATCACGGAATACATGAAATTGCCTAAAGAGCAACTGGAACCCATCATGACGAACAGCGAGAACATTGTCCAGTTTGGACCCAATGCCTATTCCAAACCTGCAACTGGACTGAACATTCTCCGTGAGACCATCATGGGTCGTGAATTGTTTGATTATGCGTTCAAAGAATATGCAAGAAGATGGGCCTTCAAACACCCCGAACCAGCTGACCTGTTCCGTACACTGGAAGATGCAAGCGGTGAGGACCTTGATTGGTTCTGGAGAGGTTGGTTCTACAGCACCGAGGTTTGCGATATTTCCCTTGACAGCGTTAGGTATGCGATACCTAATCTCGATACAGTACAGGCTGAAACAAAAGAATCAACAGTGAGCCGTGCAGCGGATAAACCATTGGTCCCCACTTTTGATGATATTTCGAAGATCCGAAACAGGGAAGATAAGAAGATCACTTTCCAGACAGATGCCGATACCAGTATGCGTGATTTTTATTGGAGATATGCAAGAGGTCTTGAGCCATATGATACTTCGAAGTATGTGACCACCATCACTGCAAGTCAGCCTAACCCACTTACCGTAGAGGAAAAATCGAAGTACGCTAGTAAGAATATGTATGAACTTACTTTCAGTAATAAAGGCGGTTTGGTAATGCCGATCATTGTTGAATGGACCTATAAAGACGGCACCAGGGAAGTGGAAAAGATACCTGCGCAGGTTTGGCGTCTGAATGAAAACAAAGTGGTAAAGACATTCATTAAAGACAAAGAGGTTGCTTCTATCAAACTTGATCCTTACAGGGAAACCGCCGATATCAATACAAGCAATAACAGCTGGAATACGATGCCGGAACCTTCCCGTTTTGCTGTTTTTAAAGCAAGGCAGGGTGGCACACCGAGAGGTGGTGGAAGCCAGCTAGGCAACCCGATGCAGAGAGCACAAGATAAAAAAGGATTCTAGCCTCACCCACCTCACCCCAAAATCTTTTCGCTCTATAACCGAAATACTTCTCCAAAACCCCTCTCCTTAAGAGAGGGGTTTCGTTTATGATACTATCTCCGAAAACTGATGACCGTGGGATGAGGTGCAACTGTACCGCCTCTTTTTTTATCTTTAGAGCATGAGGTATCTATCCTTTTTTATTTTAGTGCTGGTTTTCAACCTTGCGGGCAAAGCTGCGATCGTTGACTCTGTGACGATACGCAGCAAGGCTATGAATAAAGATTATAAAGCTGTTGTTATTGTTCCTGATAACTACAAAAATGACTTCGGAGCATATCCCGTCGTCTATTTGCTGCATGGATATGGTGGTTGGTTCAGCAACTGGATCACCCGCATGCCACAACTGTCTGGATTTGCTGACCGATACAATCTCATTATCGTTTGCCCCGAAGGAAAGAATGCCTGGTATATCGACAGCCCGGTGGATAATGATTCAAAATTTGAGACCTATATAGGTGTTGAAGTACCTGCATATATTGACAGTCATTACAACACGATTAAAGACAGGACCGGCAGGGCGATAACTGGTTTCAGCATGGGTGGACATGGAGGTCTTTACCTCGGCTTTCGGCATAGCGATATTTTTGGCGCCTGTGGCAGTATGAGTGGCGGTGTTGATCTGAGACCTTTCCCGAAGAATTGGCAATTGCCCAAACTCCTCGGTGATTCCGCTAAAAAACCTGCGAACTGGAAAGAGTATTCTGTGACAACTATTATTGAGAATAAACCAAAGGATTCACTGGCGATCATCATGGATTGCGGCACCGAAGATTTCTTCTATGACGTGAACAAGGAGCTGCATGCAAAAATGCTTAAGTTGAAAATAGCCCACGAGTATATTGAACGTCCCGGCAAGCATGACTGGGATTACTGGAAAAATGCGGTACAATACCAGCTCTTCTTTTTCAGCAACTATTTCAGGCGGGAGTTTATCAAGTCGCGGAGGTAGGCCAGATTGTTTTAACTATTATTTTGAAAGATCAGTTAAGCTGAAGAAATAAAGGAGAAGACAACAGCGTTTCGGTAGAAACCAGTTTATGCCAACTCCCATCTCAGTAAGATCTTATTTCCCAATTTTTCTCATTCTGCTGTATATATCCTGTAGCAGTAAGTCCGATACAGACCAGGCAATCCTCAGCGCAACAGAGGCAACTTTAACTAGCTCAAGTCTTTCAATCAAAAATTCAAGTACAGCAATCTTAATGTCGATGAGAGAAAGGGCAGCTGATCCCATAAGTAAGGGAGTGGCTGAACGTTTGCTGCCAAAAATGGAGTCAATCTCAAAATATTCAGCAGAATTAATAAGCTATATCGAAAATCTCAAAAAAGAAGGGAAATTAGGTATTAAAGAAAGCAATGAATTGTACGATTCGATTGCTGGTTTTAAAACACATATTTTAAATATTGACTCCTCGATCCTGAAAGAGTTCCAAAGATCTATGGTACTTGTAACAAATGGATTTGACTCAGGCGAAAACGGAAAGGATAAATTCTATTCAACATTCTTTAAGAACGCCTCAGACGCCGGCTCATTAACTATGTTATCCAACATACAGACCAATGTAAGTATGGCTGAAAATAAAGTGCTTGCTTATTGTCACTCCAGGATGACTTATCATAAACCCGTGTTTTAAGATTTCATCAAATAAACCAAGCACAGAAAAAGTGGAAGTATGGTAATTTGATATCGAATACACCGTCGCTAAAGAATGTGATCAGTACTATCCGCCCGTCCTTCCATCTCTTACCTTGATCTTCTTTTTATTCGAGTTCTTTTTTTCATAATCAAGGATCGCTTGTGGTTTTTGTACGGTCTTGCTGGTTGCCGTATCGGATTTGACCTTCGCCTGCCCGATTGCGATCGGTCTTATATCATCATCCGCTATCATCGAACCATCATCGGTTTGCAGCTTATTCATCACATATTGTTCTGTCGCTTCGATCGTACCTTCTCTTGGATCATAATAGGTCCACTTGCCGTGTTTGAGGGATACACCCTCGTTCTTCACCACTACTTTCCCTATCTCCAGTGTGGGGTCCTTCAGGTCATAGATGGATACAGTATCAAAAGCAATAGCAGGGTCCATAGCTCTCCAGCTTTCTACCCTCAATAAACCACCGTTATAAGTAAAGTACTCTTGTTTACCGCTCAACTTTCCCCAGCGGTAATTTTCCTGAGCGATCTTCACACCTTCCAGGGAAAATTTCTTCCATTCCCCTTCCTTCTGATCATTCTCAAAATAACCTTCTTCTTCATAACCCCGCTCGCCGCGCAGGTCCGGCACTCTAATGGCCCATGGTCCCTGTTTCATCCCTTTCATATCCACACGGTTCAACGTATCCCCTTTAGGAGTAAGGACAAAATTCTTCCATTGGGCGGCACCGCTCACGGAAATAAGAAGAAAGAGTATAACAATCAATCGCATAGTTTAGTAAGTTTGATGATAAGGTTTTAGGATTTAGCTAAGACCCAATACCTAAGTCCTAAAACCTTCTCTGCAATTTACTAACGAAAATCAACTGCTTCTATGTCCTGCCTGTTAAAAATCCAATTCAGCCGGAAAGGGTTCTTTTCCCCCGCTAAAGGCCTTCTGTTTTTTTTCATATTAACCTATTTACACATTTCCACATTTGCCCAGGTAAATCCGACGCCAGCTGCTGAAAGGATGCAGGGACTAACCCAGCGCCGCAAATTAGAAGCCTTATCTCTCCTTAACGATATCAAATTCCGCAATATCGGACCTACCATCATGAGTGGCCGGGTGGTTGATGTCGATGCTAATCCTGACGATCCAACCGAATTCTATGTTGCATATGCTTCAGGTGGTCTCTGGCATACCACCAATAACGGGCAAAGCTTCACTCCGGTAATGGATAGTCTTGACCTGCTCTTTATTGGGGACATAGCTGTGAACTGGTCAAAAAAGATCATTTGGGTGGGAACGGGTGAAGTAAACAGCAGCCGTTCGTCTTATTCGGGGACGGGCATCTACAAGAGCAGTGATAATGGAAAGAACTGGAAATACATGGGCCTTCCCGAGTCACATCATATCGGTAAGATCCAGTTGCATCCCACTGACGAAAATATTGCCTGGGTAGCTGTGCTAGGACATTTATATTCACCCAACAAAGAGAGAGGTGTTTATAAAACAACCGATGGTGGCACTACCTGGAAACAAACTTTGTACGTAGATGATAATACGGGTTGTGTTGATCTTGATATCAATCCTTCCAACCCGATGGAAGTATATGCAGGTATGTGGTACAGGACCCGCCGTGCCTGGAAATTCGAAGAAAGCGGTAAAAGCAGCGGCATCTATAAAAGCACGAATGGCGGCGAAACCTGGCAGATGATATCGGGTCCCGGCTCTGGATTCATGACCGGTGATAAGATCGGCCGCATAGGTATCGCAGTGTATCCTAAGAATCCCAACATTGTTTGGGCAGTAGTAGATAATAATACAGCGAAGCCTGATACCTCGTCTAAAAAGAATGATACGCTTTATAAAAAAGATGATTTTAAAAACATCAGTAAAGAACAATTTGCTGCACTGAAAACAAACTTGGTCGATACTTTTTTACGCAAGAACGGTTTTCCGAGAAAATATACCGGCAAGAATGTAAAAGAGATGGTGGCCGAAGACAAAGTACAACCCACGGCGCTTTGGGATTGGCTCGACAGCGATGATGGTTTTCAGAATACCGGCATCTATGGTTGCGAAGTATATAAAAGCGAGGACGGTGGGAGAAGCTGGAAGAAAAGCCACGAGAAAGGAATCGGCATCTTCAACACTTATGGTTACTACTTTGCTAAAATATATACATCGCACTATAATCCTGATAAGGTTTTCATTCTTGGTTTCTATGCCCAGGTATCTACCGATGGCGGTAAGACCTTCAAGACCATGGATAAAAATAATGTGCACCCAGACCATCATTCGTTATGGATAGACCCTAAAAAAGATTCACATGTTATCAATGGGAATGATGGGGGCTGCAATATCAGTTATGATGATGGGGCCAACTGGTTCAAAGCAAATACGCCAGCTGTCGGGCAGTTCTATGGTATTGCCCTCGATGACGCAAAGCCCTATAATATATATGGTGGTCTCCAGGACAACGGATCCTGGTGGGGTCCTTCAACGCACAAAGAAGATATTGGCTGGCTTGATAATGGCCAGTATGCATATCGCGGAATAAATGGAGGTGATGGCATGCAGGCGCAGGTGGACACAAGGGATAATGCAACAGTTTACTCAGGTTCACAGTTTGGAGTTTACAGCCGTTACAATAAGGAAAGAAGGGGTGGCGGTAAATTCTTCCGACCGCAACACGAGTTGGGTGAGAAACCTTTGCGATTCAACTGGCAAACGCCGATACTGTTAAGTAAACACAACCAGGATGTCTTGTATTATGGCACCAACCGTTTGTATCGATCCCTGAATAAAGCGGATACAATGATAGCGATGAGCAGCGACCTGACCAATGGAAGAGTAGCTGGTAATGTGCCCTACGGAACGATCACCACTATTTCCGAATCACCACTTCGTTTTGGTTTGATCTATACCGGAACAGATGATGGGAATATTCATATTTCAAAAGATGGCGGTTATAGCTGGGAGCAAAGAAATTATTCAGGTACGCCTCCTCCTATAAAAAAAGGATTTCAGTCTCCCATCATCACTGGACCAACTTTTCAGACAAACAAACTTTGGGTAAGCCGTATTACAGCTTCACAGTTCAAAGAAGGAAGAGTATATGCATCCCTGAACGGCTATCGTTTTGACAATTTTGCTCCTTATTTATACGTAAGTGATGACTACGGGAAGAATTGGAGACAGATAGGCAAGGATCTTCCTTATGAACCCATCAATGTGGTAAAAGAAGACCCTAAAGATGAGAACATTATTTATGTAGGTACGGATGGCGGATTGTATGTAAGCTATGATATGGGCAACAGCTTCATGATGTGGAATGGCGGTTTGCCAAAGTCTGTGCCTATACATGATATCGCTATTCAGCAACGAGAGAACGAGATCGTACTGGGTACCCATGGCCGCAGTTTGTATGTCGCTAAACTCGATGATATACAGCAACAGCGTAAAGACCCTGAATGGATAAAGAAAAGAATGGAAAAGGAAAAGCGCAGCCTGGCTCCGAATGCTAATGTGGACGACCAATAGTTTATTGTTCTGTATAGAACACGGATGACACAGAAAATATGGGCTTAGATGGTCATTATTTATAGCAAAGGTTACTTAGTAAGGATTTACACGGAAATTTTTCGCTATGCGAAAAATAAATCCGTTACCATCCATGACTGCTGTGTTATCCGTGTGCAATCTCAGTCGTGTGAAGGAAATATTCAATAGCGAGTTCATAACCTTTCAGCCCAAGCCCAAAAATGCTTCCCACTGCTTTCCCACTTACATGAGATAGCTTCCTGAATTCTTCTCTTGCATGTACATTGGAGATATGCACTTCAACGACGGGTGTTTTAATAGCGGCAACGGCATCTCCTATCGCAACAGAGGTATGCGTGTACCCACCGGGATTGAATACAATACCGTCATGATCAAACCCTACCCTTTGTAATTCGTTGATGATCTCACCTTCGATATTGCTCTGGAAATAAGATATTTCCAGGTTTGCGTATTTTTTTTGGAGTTGAACCAGGAATTCTTCAAAGGGCATATTGCCATAGATATCGGTCTCTCTTTTACCGAGCAGGTTGAGGTTGGGGCCGTTGATGATGGCGATCTTCATGGTGTGAATATATAGAAAAAGGTTTGAGAGAGTAACCACAGAAGCTGCGCTTCACTGAGATTTTTCACAGAGAAAACAGAGCGAGGTTAATTCTCTGGGCAACTCTGTGCACAGCTCTATGGCAAAAAAATAAATTTAATTTTTATTCTCCTTCACGAGCTGGATGAACTCATCAAACAAATACCTTGAGTCATGCGGCCCCGGGGTAGCTTCCGGGTGATATTGCACTGAGAACGCAGGTTTCCCTTTGACTCTTATGCCTTCAATAGACTTGTCATTAAGGTTCAGGTGAGTGATCTCGATATGATCAGCTTTTTTAACGGCCTCGGGGTCTACACCAAAACCATGGTTCTGTGTTGTGATCTCGGATCTTCCTGTTATAAGGTTCTTTACCGGGTGGTTAAGACCACGATGACCATGGTGCATTTTAAAAGTAGGAATATCATTGGCAAGAGCCAGTAGCTGGTGACCTAAACAGATCCCGAACACAGGCTTCTCTTCTTTTAATATTTGTTTCAGCGTATTGACCGCATAATCCATTGGAGCTGGGTCGCCGGGACCGTTGGAGATAAAATAGCCATCGGGTTTGAATTTATTAACTTCCTCCAGGCTTGTCTTAGCCGGGAAAACTTTTACGTAGGCGCCTCTTTCCACCATGCAGTTCAGGATATTTTTCTTAACCCCATAATCCATTACGGCGATCCGGATAGCTGCATTCTTATCACCCACCTCATAG
>DATLCB010000067.1:0-6424 GCA_035526625.1 Chitinophagaceae bacterium | reverse complement strand
GTACCATGACTTATCTGACATAAGGCAAATGTAAGCAGCAATTTCACGCTGAGATCGTGAGGATCGCAGAGAATGCAAGCAAACACTCTCTGCGATCTTGGCCTGCCCTGCGTGAAAACCTGAATGAGAGGCTACAGAAGTATAAAACAGGTTGAAAATGAAAACTGTATTTTTGCGTCCTCAAAAGAATAAAGTGGCTTTAATCAAGAGTATTTCAGGCATCAGGGGAACGATAGGTGGTAAACCGGGCGAGAATCTTACACCGGTGGACATCGTTAAGTTCACAGCAGCATACGGAACCATTATTTCGGACAAAACAAGGACGTCGAAGATCGTTGTGGGCCGGGATGGCCGTATCAGTGGTGAGATGGTTCAAAACCTGGTAGTAAATACCCTGACCGGTTTGGGTATCGATGTGATCGACCTGGGGCTGTCAACGACACCTACCGTGGAAGTGGCAGTAAAAATGGGGAAGGCAGATGGCGGTATCATCCTTACAGCCAGTCATAATCCTAAAGAATGGAATGCCTTGAAACTCCTGGACAGTGAGGGAGAATTTATTTCAGCAGCCGTGGGAGCCAAAGTGCTTGAGCTTGCCAATAATGAAGATTTTTCTTTTGCCCCTGTAGACAAACTGGGAGTTGCGATCATCGATAACAGCTATCTCCAAAAGCATATTGATGCGATCCTTAAGTATCCGCTGGTAAACGCTAAAGCCATCGCAAAACTAGATCTCAAAATTGTGGTAGATGCCATCAATTCAACGGGCGCCATTTATGTACCGGCGTTGTTACGAGCGCTGGGTGTGAATGATGTGGTAGTATTGAACGGGGAAGTGAATGGGAAATTTGCTCACAATCCAGAGCCACTACCAGAGCACCTTTCAGAATTATCCGCTGAAGTGGTCAAGCAAAAAGCGCATCTCGGTATCGCTGTTGATCCCGATGTGGACAGGCTTTGCTTTGTGAATGAGGATGGCTCTTTGTTTGGTGAAGAGTATACGCTGGTGGCCATCGCGGATTATGTATTAAGCAAGAGGAAAGGCAATACGGTCAGCAATATGAGCAGCACCAAAGCCCTGAAAGAGATCACTGTCAAAAACGGTGGGGAATATTTTCCTTCGGCCGTGGGTGAAGTGAACGTGGTGAAAAAAATGAAAGAGGTGAATGCTGTAATAGGAGGGGAGGGTAATGGAGGGATCATTGTTCCCGACTTTCATTACGGACGTGACGCCCTTATTGGTATCGGCCTGTTCTTAAGTCATCTTGCCAATTGTAAGAAAGGGATCAAATCATTGCGTAGTCAGTATCCGGATTATTTTATTTCCAAGAATAAGATCGAACTTAACAATGGCATCGATGTAAAAGCTATTTTCGAGAAGATCAAAAAGAAATACAAGAAAAACCCCGTAAATACAGAAGATGGCCTTAAGATCGAGTTTGACAATGACTGGGTGCATTTACGCACTTCTAATACTGAACCGATCATCCGCATCTATGCTGAAAGTGATTTTGAGACAAAGGCGAATAATATTGCTACACAATTGATGAGAGATATTAAGGAGTTCAGTTAAAACTGGAACCAGCTAAAGGCTCACAGCCTGAAGCTAAAAGCTATTTGTATGAACCGCATCTATTTCGATAATGCTGCAACTACTGCACTGGACAAAGAGGTCCTGGAAGCGATGTTGCCGTATATGACCACAAATTTTGGCAACCCTTCTTCTATTTATTCTTATGGAAGGGAGTCAAGACTGGCGATAGAAAATGCAAGAAAGCTGGTGGCTAAGCTGCTGAATGCACACCCGGGAGAGATATTTTTCACCAGCGGTGGAACAGAGAGTAATAACACCGCCATTTTGTCTTCTATCCGTGACCTGGGCTGCAAGCATATCATTTCCTCCCCGGTTGAGCACCATGCCGTGCTGCATACGGTAGAGCATTACGGTTGCGGTGAAGGGGTCAGTTACAGTTTTGTAAAGCTTTTATCAAATGGTCATGTTGACCTTGAAGATCTTGAAGCGCAACTGGCTGCCCAAACGGAACGCTGTGTAGTGTCGCTGATGCATGCTAATAATGAAGTTGGTAATCTCCTGGATATTGACGCTGCCGGAGATCTTTGCAAGAAATACAATGCGATCTTCCATTCCGATTGTGTGCAAACCGTGGGTCATTACCCGCTTAATCTGAGAAAGACAGGTGTACATTTTATCAGTGCTGCCGGTCATAAATTTCATGGGCCAAAAGGAGTAGGTATATTATATGTCAACGATAATGTGAAGATCAAACCTTTCATTTTTGGTGGTGGCCAGGAGCGTAACATGCGGGCAGGAACGGAGAATCTTTATGGCATTATCGGATTTGCAAAGGCGCTCGAACTGGCAATGGTTAATATGGGAAAAGACAGCGCATATATACAATCGCTGAAAACCTATATGATCGAAAAGCTCCGTGCGCATATCAAGGGAGTGCAGTTCAATGGTGACCAGGAAGGAAGATGTCTCTATACGGTATTAAGTGCCGCTTTCCCCAAAACAGAAAAGTCTGAAATGATCCTTTTCAACCTCGATATGAATAATATCTGCGTATCGGGTGGCAGTGCGTGCAGCAGCGGGGCGGATGTGGGCAGTCATGTTATCCGCGCTATTAATAATAACCCCAACTTAGTTACGGTTCGTTTTTCCTTCAGTAAACATAATACGAGAGAAGAAGTGGAGACGGTAGTGGCCAAAGTGAGGGAACTTATATAGTCGGAAGACCGAAGTCGGCAAGTAGAATCTGCTGTAAATTGTCATTCCGCTATATCATTATGTTTTTATCAAAGCTTGTTTCGGAGAGAGCTGATCATTAAAAGGATCTCCTCACATAATTTGTATATCTCTTCAAAATCCATCTCTTTTATTATTCCTCTGCGTTGAGCAAGGAATATGCAGCCAACCACTTCAATATTAGACCGGAGCGCATATCCCAAAAATCTCCTGAACTCAGGATTGGTTTGCCCCGTTGAGCCTTCGGCAATATTTAGGGAAACAGAATCTGCTGCTCTTTTCATTTGGGCAGTCAGGATGAATAATTCAGTTTTTGGAAAACCTTTGGTTATTGTATTTACTTTATCTGAAAGGTCCACAGCCTTTTGCCAGATAACCAGTTTTTCAAATTTAAATGCCATAAATGCTATTTATTGTAAAGTAGTTTCAAAGGATTAATGGCCAGCAGTATTTTCAACATTTTTGGAGCGTTTTTTTCTGAAGGACTATTCCATAAGTTGTTCGACTCCGGACTTCCGACTCCGGACTTTGGTCTTATACCACCCATAAAAAAAATTTGCCGACGTACGAAATTTTCGTAGATTTACGAAAATTTCGTAGAAATGGAAAAACTTACCCATGTTGAAGAAGAAACCATGCAGTCCGTCTGGCGCAATGGTGAAGGAAATATCAAAGCCTTTATGGAACACCTCGATGAGGAAGTTCCTTATACAACAGTAGCGTCAACGATAAAGAACCTGGAGAAGAAAGGCTACCTCAGCAGCCGTCTTGTCGGTAATGCCTATTTATACAAACCTGCCGTCACGGAAGAAGAGTATAAGAAAAAATTTATGGGCACCGTGGTGAAGGAATATTTTGACAATTCGTATAAAGAGCTGGTGAATTTTTTCGTGGAGCAGAAAAAACTCTCCGCCAAAGAACTGAAAGAGATCATAACCATGATCGAGAATAATAAATAACAGACAAATCTTATTTATGAACTTCTTCCTTCAATACCTCATCAAGTTATCCATCAGTCTTGCCCTGGTGTATCTTTTTTACCAGTTGATATTGCGCAAACTTACTTTTTATAACCATAACCGCTGGTATCTCCTTGGCTATAGCTTTCTATCTTTCTTCATTGCTTTTATTAATATTTCTCCCGTGCTGGAAAAGAACGAGCTGGCGAATGCCAGTGTGATACGCTGGGTGCCGGTGATATATTATGATGCCACAGGAGATAGTACTGCTGCTTCTTCTGCTTATAACTTTTTTACAGCCTGGAATATCATTTCCGTTGTTTTTGTTGCGGGGATGCTTATCATGCTTATTCGTTTGCTTATCCAGTTTGTTTCTTTTCACCGGATGATGGGCAAGGCCGAACTTATCAGCGATGGCAGGATGAAGCTTTACCAGGTGAATGACAGCATCATCCCATTTTCTTTCGGCGGTTCAATATTTATTAACCGTCACTTGCATTCGGAAGACGAGCTACAGGAGATCATCCGCCATGAATTTGTGCATGTAAGGCAACATCACAGCATGGATATCATCTGGAGCGAGGTCCTCTGCCTGCTCAATTGGTACAACCCTTTTGCCTGGTTGTTGAAAAGATCGATCCGCCAGAATCTCGAATTCATTGCCGATAATAAAGTTTTGGAAAATGGGGTCAATAAAAAAGAATACCAGTACCTGTTGCTGAAAGTGATAGGTAATAATCAATATAGTATAGCAACGCCGTTCAATTTTTCTTCATTAAAAAAACGTATAGCCATGATGAACAAACTCAGATCAGCAAAAGTGAATTTGCTGCGGTTCCTTTTTGTATTGCCACTCCTGGCGGTGATACTCGTCTCCTTCCGGAAAGAAATAGGAGATACTTTACGCCACAAAAGCCCGGGCTTCTCATTACCTGTCAAAGATTTTACAGACACTGTTCCTGAAGTAAGAGAGCTCAACAGTAAAGGTTATTTCATTGACATTAAAGGTAAGGATGGTAATTGTATAGTGGTAGTTAAGGACAAAGAGAATAAAGAGGTGAAGCAGGTCCTGTTAACGGACTGGAATGAAAAGCCATCTTATTATTCCAACTTATATGGAGAGATCCCACCACCTCCGCCACCTGTGCCGGCGGCACCACCGGTACCACCTGTTGAAAGAGTTGAAGGAACTCCACTTCCCATGGGCCTGACCGAAGTAATTGTAGCAGGTATGCCCTTACCGCCCACTCCTCCTACAGTTGTTAAACTTCCTGATAACGTCGAAAAGATCAACATTAATAACAATAAGGCGAAAATAACGCTGAAAGATGGTAAAGAAGAATCTTACAACCTGGATAAGCCAGCAGAGAAAAAACAATTTGAATCCAAATATGGTAAGATAGTAGAAACGCCTCTCATGCCAACCGAGGGTATTACTCCCGTAGCTACAGGCATGAATAGCGATCAACTGAACCTTACAAGGATCAGCAGCGAATTTGAGATAACGGACAAAAAAGCCGTTATCAAATTAAAGAATGGGGCTATTGAAAAATATGATCTTACTGATAAAAAAGAAAGAAAGGACTTTGAGTCAAAATATGGTAAGCTTATCAATATAAACAGGAATACGAATACCGTTGTGGGAACCGTTCCTTCCATAAATAGTAATACCACACTAATGCCAAGTGTGCTGAGTACGAATGGGGTCAATATAATAGCAACTTCTCCTATCCTTTCAGGTAACCCGATAGCAAGTACCGTTATTGCTCCAGCAAGGACCGCAACCGGAGGATTAGGTACTACTGTTATCGCACCTATGGCAGCAGATGAAGGCGTGATCATCGCGGATGATTATGGTTACACGATCACCGGCAAAGAAGATATACTGGTGGTGATCAATCGGAAAACGACACGCCAGGAATTGGAAGAAAATATAAAGAACATGAAGAAGGTTGGAGTGGAATTAAGCTATGACGATATTGAATACAACAGTAAGGGGGAGCTGATAGCTATCAGCGGCACGATGAAAACTGCAGATGGCCGAAGTAATTTTGTAGCCAATGATTTCAGCACACTTATCCTTGCCATGATCAGGAAAGGGGAAAAGACCTACTTCAAAGTAAGTACAACAGACAGAAAGCAGGTCATCTGATAAAGTTTATGGTGGATAGTGAACTATTCTCCAAAGGAGTTCAAGATCACTATTCACCATTGACCATTCACAAATAGTACCATGGATTTCTCTTGGCCGCCCATATATACTTCCGCATATTTCTCCAGAAAGCAAGCACCATGTAGATAAGTATAGGGGACCCCATCGTCAGAATAGATATATACATGAAATACTGACGGATCTTGCTGGTGGCAATACCCATCCGGTTGCCAATGGCCGAACAAACACCAAAGGCATTCCATTCCACAAAGCTTTTGAATTTGTTCATACCCCTAATTTACGAATTCGGTGAAAAGACGCAATAGGCATTATTCACAAACCTGTTTTTCGTAATTTCGCCACACTTCAGGTTTTTGTCGGCAAAGACTCCCCTGGAGAAGTTATCATTCAGGTTCTCCGAACGGTCCAGACCGACACATCGAACCTCAAATTATACTCCATGGTATTTGATTTAGAATTAATTAGGAAAATTTACGCTGAACTACCCGGCAAAGTAAATGCCGCCCGCAAACTTGTTGGCAAGCC
>DATLCB010000066.1:0-6431 GCA_035526625.1 Chitinophagaceae bacterium | reverse complement strand
AAAACAGTTTGTATTAATATTTTTACATCCGGGAAGTGCGTATGTATTCGCTGTGTCACCTCGATACCATTAAGGCCAGGCATTTCAATATCCATCAAGACCACGTGCGGTTGGCTGCTTTTGATATTCCTTTCCCAGTTATTACCATCTGCGAATACCCCAGAACAGGTATAGCCGCCCGTCCCGTTAAGTATCGCCTCCAGCGCATCTCTTACCAGCTTATTATCTTCGAATATAGCAACACGTATTTCCATCTTAGTTTAATTTGTATTGCAGCGAGACGGAAGCTCCCTCCATTTCCTTTGACTGAAGCACCAGCTTCGCCCCGATCTCATCAGCTCTTTTTTGCATATTCTCGAGTCCATTGCCTCTCCTTACCATTACGGCATCAAAACCTTTCCCGTTATCACTGACTGAAAATTCTATCCCCTCCGCAGATTCGATTACTACCAGCTGCAAAATTGTACCCCCGCTATATTTAACGGCATTATTTATCGCTTCTTTACAAAAAAGGTAAATATTCCTGCGATTCTCAACTGGCAAATGAAGGTCATGGAGTTTTCCCGGCACTGTGATCATTACCTGCATATTCTTTATAGCTGCCATAGTAGTGGCATATTCCTCCAGTCTTGTTATCAACTGTTGCAATGAATCCTGTTGTGGGTTGATGAACCATACAATATCATTCAGCTTATCCACCATCTGTACTGAAGATTCCTGCATTATATCCAGCGATCTTTCTATCGCTGCTGTTTGCCCGGCCTTCATTTGCTCTTTAGTGAGATGGCTGTACATAGCAATACCGCTTAATGTAGCTCCAACCTCGTCATGTAGTTCGCTGCTGATACGGAGCCTTTCACTTAGTACAGCTTGCTGGCGTTGTTGTTTCTTTTTTCGGCGGTAACGATAAAACCCATAGCCCCCAGTAAGCAGAATAACTACCATAACCCCATAAGCAATACTTTTTTGTTGTTTTTGTTTTGAAGCTAATATTGTTTTTACATCATTCTCAGCTGTAAGCAGCCTGATTTTATCATCTTGTTTGCCGAATTCAAATTGCGCTTTATACCCTTCAATTTTCCGGTTACTTTCTTCATTGGCAATGCTATCACGGTAAAGTATATATTTTTTATAATTTGCAAAAGCTTTCGCCTCATTTCCCAGGCTTTCGTATAAAGAAGAAAGACCCAAATAAATATCTCTTTTTTGGTATTTATACTGTGACTCGCTGGAGAGAGCAAGCGCCTCCTGGAACATGCTCTCTGCCCTGGGATACTCTTTTCGCCTGACGCGGAGTTTAGCAAGACAGACAAGAGCATCTGCAATTAAATTATTATAAGCCGGAGGTTGACGACTTGCTTCTAGTGCCCGTTCATAATTGTTCTCCGCTTTTGAGAGGTAGCTTTTCATAAGTTGGATATCCCCCTTCTTCTGAGCGAGGTCACCCATTAACTCATATCCCCGTGCTGTATGAGAATAACAAACCACCTGGACACCCACAAAATCAAAGGACTTCATATTCGCTTCTAATATTTGTACAACAAAAGAATAGTGCGCAACAGCCTTTTCCAGGTCGCCCTGCTTGAGATATATTTCGCCCATTTGAGCCTGGAGGTCGGCAATGTCGTATTGATGGTAGGTGCTGCTCACTGGTTTTTGATCCAGCAATTGATAAATATGCATTGCTTTGGAATAGTTTTTGATCGCCTCCTCATAATCACCATGCTCTTTGTAAATAAATCCGATATATGCATAACACTCCGCCATTTTTGCCTCGTCCTTTATTTCTTCAAAATATTTTAAGGCCTCGTAAGTATACCTGATAGCTTCTGGGTAATTATCATTCATGAAATGTGTCATACCCTCAGCTCTCATGATAAGTGCTATTAATTTCTTATCCCCTATTTCCTTATAGTATTTCAGCGCAGTATCATACTTTTTCAAAGCCTGGTTAAAATGATTCTGTATCATCTGAAGTCCGGCAAAAGAATGATAGATCAAACCGAGCAGGCGTTTATCTTTTACTTTTTGAGCAATGCGTGCTGCCGCATTAGTTAAACTATCTGACCGCCCAAATTCTCCACGGTCACCTGTGCTGCAGGATATATATAAAAGTGCATAGCCTTCACCCTTTTCATATCCAATTTCCCGGGCCATTTTTAGAGCTTTATTCCCGTATGCCAATGAACTATCATACTCAAAACTCATGTATAAATTATAGCTAAGTTCATTGAGTAAGTTGATCCTGTTCGTGTCCGCTGTGGCAATTGCAATAGCCCGCTTAAGACTGTCGATCTCTTTTGTTTGAGAAAAGGCAAGTGGAGAATACATCCAAAACAACAAAGCCAATACTATCTGGAAGTTGCATTTCATACCTACCCTAATATATTTAAATATCCAACTACAATGAAGGATCAACAATACCTCATTGAGTGATTTTCAATTAGTAGCCTTCACAACATCCTGGAGAAAGCACTGGTAAAATAAGACCGTACTTTGTAGAGCTAAACTTTGGGTATTCTATCTTCTTCCTGTAGACTGACTCTGTTATACCTAATCATTTCTGCGGTATTTGTCTTTCATGAACTCAAGATAGATAAACCCTGAGCGCTGGAACCAGCCTTCTTCGCCGTACTGGCTCTCGCACCGGTCAATCGCTTTTAGCGCCGTTTCAAGTGCCCCGATCATATCGATATACTTATTATCATATGTCTGTTTGAAGTGATTCATTGTTTGCACGATCTCTGCTCTTGCATTTTGCCAGGCCAGGCCCGTCACTGCATGGATGCCGCTGGCATTATCGCCAAAGGCAATAGCGCTGTTATTGAAGTTCTTCGTGTTCTGGTAAATACAGCTCAACCGTCCCAGTTGCCGCCGTACAAAATTCAATTGCCCCATCGCACTCCGGTAACATTCGCCACATTCACTTTCCCTGCGACAGCCCCGTGGCATCATGACGTTATCACTCGTCGCAAAGTCGGGGGCACATTCTCCATTACTAAGGGCCCGTGAATTGTTATACATGTCCTGTGCACTTCCATACAGACCCATCACTGTATTGAAGTGGCCAATTGCATCACCAATAGCGCTGGCAGTTCGTTGGGTGCCTCGGCCCGCTTCTTCTGCAGCGGCTACATCACCTTCTCCCATTTGTCTAACCACATCCGCGTCGCCCGGATTTTGAGCATGCAGACTTAAAGACATAAATAAAACCGGGAATAAAAATATTTTCTTCATGGTTGGCGTTTTTTATTTTTTATAAAAAGGGCAACGACCAGGACAAGCACTAATGCACCTAAAATATAGACAAGATTATCTTTCAGGAAATTCCCATTCTTTGTTGCAGCTTTCACTTTTTCTTCACCATCACTGAATGGTGAAGTAACTCCCACCTCTTTTGCTTCCGCTCCTGCCCACACGATAATGGAATAATCAGCGGGTTTGTTTTCCGGAATGACCATTATCCCGAAATCCCCTTCGGTTTTAAAGTTGGCCTGCCAATGCCCCGCACTCCCAGTTTCTCCATCCTGGTTCACCTGCGCCCAATTGTCTTTACAAAGATGAACCTTGATATTGCCTGCATCAGCATTCGTAGTAAGGCCGAAATAAACAGGAGAATACATGCTAAGGCCTTTCACGAAATAATACGCCGTGTCTTTATTCTGCGTGATCTCAGACATATTGATCCGTCCTTTACGTATCGTGTCGTCCTTTTTATAATCAACAAGATTAAGCTCGGTTGGCTGTATCCTTTCGTCGAGACTAAAAGGTTGTCCCAAGCAGGAATTTTGCAGTAAATATCCTGAAATGAACAGGATGGCTACCCGTAGTTGTTTTCTCATAATGTTGTTTTGTAGAAGCAGGGATGTTCATTCCTAAATTACGATAAAACAATTGTTTCCCTCCGTAAATTATGCACTTCCTTTTGTGCGGCTGAAGCTAACTTTACCGGGTGAAAACGGATCGCCCGATCGTTCTTTTTGATGGTGTTTGCAATCTTTGCAACCACAGTGTCAGATTTATCATAAAAAGGGACAGAAAAAATCAATTCCTTTTCGCTTCCCTGCAGGGAAAAACAGGACAGGAGATCCTGGAGAAGTATAATTTACCCGCTGATGAATTCAATTCATTTATACTCCTGGAAGATGATAATGTCTATATAAGGTCAACCGGCGCCTTGCGTATTGCACGTAGATTGGGAAGAGGCTGGAAATTTTTATATGGGTTCATCATCGTCCCAAAGCTCATCCGGGATGGAGTTTACAACATCCTTGCCCGAAACAGGTACAAATGGTTTGGGAAAAAAGATGAGTGTATGATACCTGCCCCGGAGTTAAAAGAAAGATTCCTGGAATGACCCTGTCACTTTGTTCTGATCGCAGCTACTAACTTATCGATATTCAAAGCGCCATAATTGAAAATGTGTTTTGATCCGTCTGCAAGTGTAAGTATGGCTTTCTTTGCCAGGAAACTTTTCTCCACCTGTATATCAGTTATCGCAGCTTTTTCAATTTCGAGGTATCCCTCGCTTCCCCATTTTATGAACAAGGCCTCTGAGAGTAATCCTTTTGCTGATACATCATATTTTGCATCATACAGAAGTCTTTTGTCAGTGACGGTCAGTTTGCCATTATATTTTCCGCCGCCGGGAGGTATATACAGCAGGGTCCAGGTATCTATTATTTGTTCTCCTGGCCATAACGTAAAAGGGATTTTTGACATGATTTTTATTTGAAGCTAACTGATTTCGATCTGGCCTTTCATATAAAACATGCATTTACCCGCCATGATCACTCTTTCTCCTTTCTGTTCGCAATAAACGGTACCACCTCTTTTGGAAAGTTGACGTGCGATCATTTTTATTTTACCCAGTTTTTCAGACCAGAAAGGGATCAGTTGTGAATGAGCGGAGCCTGTGACAGGATCCTCGTCGATCCCCGCGGTGGGCGCAAAGAACCTCGATACAAAATCAACCTCCTTACCGGGCGCTGTGATGATAACCATCTTGTCGATCTTCTTTAGCTGAGAAAAATCAGGATCGCATTTCACTACCGCCTCCTCATTCATCAGCTCCACCACGTATTCCCTGTTCGCATATATCCCGGCGATCTCGGGACTACCTAAGGATGCCAGAAGTCCTGCAGGGTAACTTTCAATTCTTTCTGGTTTCCAGGAAGGGAAATCCAGTTCGAGCCTATTTTTATTTTTAGTAACTGTAAGTATCCCACTCTTGGAACTGAATACAACTTTTTTCTTTTTGGTTTTGAGTATCTCAAATATCACATAGGCAGAAGCCAGGGTGGCGTGCCCGCATAAATTTATCTCCAGTGCCGGGGTGAACCAGCGTATATCATAGTCTGCCTTTTTGTCCCCAGACGGAACAAAGAATGCTGTTTCGGCCAGGTTATTCTCCATGGCTATTTGCTGCATCGATCTGACATCGATCCATTTCTTCATCGGTATAACAGCTGCGGGGTTGCCCGTAAAAAGTTTGTCGGCGAAAGCATCCAATTGGTAGATACTGAGTTTCATTCTTTATTTGTTGTAGTATAAAAAGGAGGTAATGTTATTTTAAAACGCACGGCAAAAACACGGATGGAAAAAATAAGGAGGATACAGATAATGGTGACCACATCTGCATCGATCTTCATTTGTTGTAGCAAAAAATAAACTAATCCTCCTGCTATACAGGCCAGCGCATAAATTTCTTTCCGGAATAATAAAGGAATATTGTTCAGCAATACATCCCGGACCACACCGCCGAAGCATGCGGTGATAGTACCCAGTGCGATGCAAATTCCCATGCTGAAATTTTTTTCGACCCCGAATTTAATCCCTACAATGGTAAATAAGCCCAGCCCGAGTGCATCAAACAGGAACAAGGTTGTCGTGAGATGTTTGAGGTAACGTCCAAAGAACAGGGTGACAATGGCTGCGCAGAAAATCAAGATGGTAGCTGTCGAATTCGTCAACCAGCTAACAGGAAGGTTGCCGATCATGATATCCCGCAATGTTCCGCCGCCAATAGCAGTTACAAAGGAAAGTACCAGTACACCAAAAGGGTCCAGTTTCTTTTCCATAGCAAGAAAAGCCCCTGATACGGCAAATGAAATGGTACCGAGTATATCGATGATAAAAAGGAATTGCGTGGGCATACAAAGCAGTCCTTTGGACAAAATTAAATAACCCGTTTTAGCTGAACGGGTTACCAGGTTTATGTTGACGGTATCCTTACCTATTTGTCGTCCTTATCCTTGTCAAGCCGGAAAGAAACTTTACAGATAACGCCGTAGGATTTTATCTTCCCATCTTTTACATGAGCTTTCATATCCTTTACCCAAACTGAATCAATATTACGTATCGTCTTCGAAGTTTCTTTTACGGCTTGTTTAACCGCGTCATCAAAACTTTTTTCGGAGGAGGCGATCACT
>DATLCB010000065.1:0-11720 GCA_035526625.1 Chitinophagaceae bacterium | reverse complement strand
TCCCACTTTTTATCAGCGAATCATTTTCACCCGCATGCGTTTCCAGGAAAGCTTTTTCTTTAGCATCAACTGTTGGGTCGATAAAGCCTGGGTTAAAATTAATTTGTATCACGCCGCCATTTTTGGCGATCGCTTTGATCTGCTCGTCTTTCAGGTTACGCCGGTGCGGGACGAGACTATAGACGGAACTGTGTGAGGCAATGATCGGTTTTGTGGTCAGGCTGATCACATCCCAGAAGGTCTGATCACCGGCATGACTTACATCGATCAGCATTCCTAGTTGGTTCATGCGTTGTACTACTTGTTTGCCAAAGTCGGTTAGGCCTTTATGCGGAAGATCAGGTTTGGTCGTTTCATCTGCAGCGCTTGTGGCCCACGACGGCGCTATATTATGTGTTAGGGTCATGTAGCGGGCGCCACGGGCGTAGAGTGCTTCAAGTTTGGCAAGGTCATCTTCAATCATATGACCTCCCTCCACGCCAAACATGGCTGCGATCTTGTTTTGTTTTACGACTCTTACCAGGTCTGCATACCCTGCAACTTTTACTATCTTATCTGGGTTGCGGGCCGCTACGGCATCCAGGCTATCCATCTGCCGATTGGCAAAGGCAAAGGAGTGGGCAAGGTCTCCATCACAATACACTGAGAAAAGTTGAACATCGAGTCCGCCTTTTTTCCACCGGGCGAGATCACTATTTGTTTTACCGGTAAGGTCCTGGTCAAATACCATCCCCTTATCCACGGCTTTCATAAGGATATCATTATGCGTATCAACTACGATAGCTTTGCGATGGATCTTTTCGTAAGACTGCGCATTGGTTTTATCCACCAGGAGTAAGAACAGCGCCAGTAGTTTTATGTTCATCTTGCCGAAAGGTTATTTATAATTGTATCAAAACTTCTTGCTTACCATTGATATCCTATTTCCTAAGGATCTTTTCCATTGTCCTTCCTTTTGCCAGTTCATCCACCAGCTTATCCATATAACGGATCTTTTGCATAAGCTTGTCTTCGATCTCCTCAACACGATATCCGCAGATCACTCCTGTGATCTTTGAAATCTGGGGATTGATCTGCGGCGCCTCTGCAAAAAAGGTTTCCAGGTCCGTCTTTTTATCGATCTGTTTTTGCAATGCCGTTTGACTATATCCCGTCAACCAGCGAATAACAGTATCCAGTTCTTCCTTCGTACGTCCTTTTTTCTCCACTTTCCGGATATAATGCGGGTACACCCCGGAAAACGACATTTTAAATACCCTGGTATTATCCATTATTATCAAAAATAGATCACTAAGATAAAATCTATTATTGAACAAATGCAGCCTACCCTTGAAACCTAATTAGCGAATAATTGCTTTGCAGCTTCAGCGTCGCTGCGGATGCCCAAAAGGTTCAAGGGAGAGTATTTCATGATAGGATAAATTTTAATGTAGCTGAATTTGTCGGATCGGCGATTGCCGTAAGATCGGTCACCTGTTTAATACATGGTACTTTTGTGTACTGTTGCTGAGTAAAGCTAATAAAGATGAGTTTCTTCTATGGCACCGTAATTGAAGCTTGACTGCCAAATTCCCGAAGCATGCCATTATTATTCCTGGTTTTTTTATTGGCAGATATATTAGCCATAGCCTGCCCTTTTATTGCTTATTTCTTATTTAGGGAGTGGGATCGCTATCGTTACACCATTGAGGAAGATTATGCACAAAGATGTCTATACGGCGCCATTGCTCTGCTCTTATTTATTTTGTTAGGAAGATTTTTGATAAAAGCGTTATTGAGTACGAAAAGAAAAGATGAGGATGAGCCAAGACTGTTTGACAGCACTAAACGTGACGCTATCAAACGTCCCGGCGGTAATATTATCAATGTTGAATATTATGGAAAGGAAGATGGGCAACCCATTATTTTTGTTCACGGCCTGAACGCCAATATCAACAACTGGTATTATCAAAGAAAGTATTTTGAAAAAGACTACCGCCTGATCATGATGGACCTCCCGGGAATGGGTAAGTCCACCCGTCCTGCCAATAAAGATCTCTCATTGACAAAGATCGCTGATGACCTGCAGGCAGTCATTGACCACGCAGGCGCAAAAGACCCCATACTATGGGGACATAGCATGGGCGGTATGGTTATTCAAACATTACTGGCAAGAAAAGAACATGATCGTACTTCGATCAAGGCTGCGATCTTACAGCATACAACTTATACGAATCCTGTTCGTACGATTACTTTCCGGCGGATCATGACAGCTATCCAAAGGCCCATTCTTACACCACTATGTTATCTCATTATTTTTCTTTCCCCGATAATATGGATCTTCCGTTGGATGAGTTACCTGAACGGCAGTGCTCATATTATTACCCGGTTACTCACTTTTTCCGGAACACAGACAAGCAAGCAGCTTGATTTTACTACATTGCTTTCCACACTCACACCACCTGCTGTTTTGGCAAGAGGATGTTTGGGTATGTTCACGTACGATGTCACACATGAGCTGGCGCAGATCGAAGAACCTGCTTTGATAATTGGCGGAGATAAGGACGTCCTTACCAACCCGGATGCAAGTGTTTATATGCAAGGGCATATCCCAAATTCAACATTGATCATGCTGAAACCCGCCAATCACCAGGGGTTGATCGAGAGACACAAAGAAGTCAATGATGCTGCATTAGTTTTTATCCGGTCTCTTCGACAAGACAATAAGCATGTCCATAAGTGGAAGGTAGTGGAAGCATGATGCCAGGTGATCCTTAATGACACCCGTGTTTTTCCATTTTTATTTTGGGTCAAAACTTACCATCCATTCAATACCGTATTTGTCTCTAAAACATCCAAAATATGACCCCCAGGGACTATCACCAATAGGTCCTTCTATTTGTCCACCTGCTGAAAGTCCATGGAATAATTTGTCTGCTTCTTCTCTGCTTTCTGCACGTATTACAATTTTACTCCTGTTCTCATTTTCGTTAGTTTTTCCCAGAATTTCCGGAACATCATTTCCCATCAACATATCAGTGTTACCGATGGATAAAGCAATATGCATAATTTTATTTTCTTCTTTTTCTGCCACGCTGAATTCAGCACTTGCCAGCTCTTTGAAACGAATGATCTTTGTAAACTCTCCGCCAAATACTGATCTGTAAAAGGTAAATGCTTCTTCGGCATTTCCATTGAAGTTGATGTGAGGATTGATCTGTGCCATAGTTTTTATTTTAGATTGTTCTTATTGATTTGCTGATTTGAAAAATTTGATGATTTGAAGATGGGAGCGTTATTATGATCAAAGGGTTGTACCATTTCCGAATCTTCAAATCTTCAAATTGACTCCATATCGTATTGCTGCTTCAAGTACATCCAGGTTTATATCTTTTATAGTTTTAAATTTGATGCAATAACCGGTCACACTCGCCTTGCCCAACTCTTTCCCATACGTTCGGGCTAAGTAGGTTTTATCTTCCAGCCCCATGATATAGACAGATATGCCGGTTGTGTTAGCGCTCAAACCAATTTGATAAAACTCCCGGGTTGTTCCATCAGCATATTTAATGGTGTAAGATCCATACCCTATATTGGGATTAGAAACAGTTTTACCTTTGTCGTCTTTGCCATCTAGGAACCATAATTTGCCTTTTGGTAACACCTGCAATGTGAGTTGGTGCAACACTTGCAGGTCACTGCGTTTTGGTTCTGGGTGACCGGTAATATACTTTTTGATATCTTCCTGTACTTTCATAACATGTTAAATTATTTTTTGGATAAAGTAGCCAATAGATATTCCAGGTTGCTTAATGACATTTTCATTCCCTGGGTAAAGCCATCGAGTATTCGCTCTAACCTTTCAAGCGATTCATTGTAAATACTGATACTGACTTTTGTTCCCCGATAGCCATCGGTACCATTTTCTTCACTGAAAGTATGGTCCCATTCAGAACCCGGCAATTCAGGATTCTCGTCTTTGTCTGCAAAGGCATTGTACATTTTAAAATTGGTCTTCGGAGTGATGGAAGTGTACTCCTGGATCGCCCAGCGTTCGTGACCTTCGGTGCTTACCATGGCATAAAACCTTTTGCCACCAACTTTAAAATCCTGGTATTTCGTTTTGGAAGACATTGGTTTTGGAGCTATCCATTGATCAAGAAGCTCTGCCTTTGTAAAAGCATCCCATACCAGTGAAAGTTCAGCATCAAACTCCCTGGTTATATATACCATTTTTGCTGGTTTATCAACGGTAAAATTAAAATTGTGTGTCATTTTTTTTGTTTTTTCAATGTAGATAATACTTTATCGAGTTGGTTAAACCTGGTCTCCCAGATCTGCCTGAATTGGTCAATCCATTTATCTATCTCTTTCATTTTTTCAATTTCCAGTGAGTAGTAAATTTCGCGGCCATGTTGTTCCGGTTTTACCAGTTCGCATTCTGTAAGTATGCGAAGGTGTTTGGAAACAGATTGACGGGTAGTGTGAAAGTTGTCGGCAATGGCGTTCGGTGTCATTGCCTGTAAGGCGATCAGGGTAATGATCGCCCGCCTTGTCGGGTCGGCTATTGCCTGGAAGATGTCTCGTCGCATTTGATGTTATGTTTATTTACGAAGCCAATCGGTTGCAAATATATGTGCAACTATTTGGTTTCGCAAGTTTTTTTTAAATGTTTTTTTAAGAAAGGATTGAAGGGTAGTTAGTTAGTGAGTCACGTTGAATTGTACTTTACCACGGATAGCACAGATCAAATACACACAGATTACAGCGTTATCCGTGATCCATCTGGGTACAAGATAATTATCGAATCTGTGGTAAGTTTGAAACTACAAGTACAGCAGTTTGAATGATTGATAGCGTTTGACCGCTAAAGCCAATTTAAGATCGGGTGTTATTTACTATCCACTGTGTAATCAAGTTCCGTTACCCCGCAGTTAAATGGCCGGGAGTTCAATAGTTGTAGTTTTATTTTGTCCGGGTAGCTACCGGGATGGATGTCTGTAAATAATGGGATACCCCGTCCAAGAATAATTGGATTGACAAATAGCCAGTAGCCGTCAATTAAGTTCAGTTGCATCAGTGAATGTGTTGCCGTCGGGCTCCCAAAAAGCAGGATGTCTTTACCTTCCTGTTGTTTGATTTCATGTATGTTGGCAGCAAGGTTGTCGCTGATTATTTTGGTGTTGGTCGAACTACCTTCATTTAATGTTCTTGATAAAACAACTTTGTGAACGTTGTTATACCACCTGGAATGGTTGATGTCGTGGCGGCTCGCATTCGGCTTATTTCCCGCGGCGGGCCAGTAGTTTTCCATCATCTGGTAAGTTACCCGCCCATATAATGCAGTGTCGCCTTCTCTTATCCGCTTCCCAACATAATCAAAGATCTCTTCATCAACTTTGATCCACCCCATTTCTCCGTTCGGTCCTGCTACGAATCCGTCGAGGGATATATGCATGAATGAAATTATTTTTCTCATGGGCTCTACTTTTTTATCGTTGTTAGTTCTTTCACAATGACCGCAAAGTGCGGGCACTTATTGGGGGTACGTTTGCCAGTCTCGTAATACTATTTATAGATTTTCTACATGCAGGATAAAACCAGAATGAAACAGGCCTTTATTCACAGGCTTTGTTCGATTATCAATATCCCATAAACGCCCTATACTTCCTTTGGGAGCCTCGATAGTATATGAAGTAGCTGTATGACGGGTAATCTTAACCATTGTAGTTCCGGAACCATTGACTTTCCCTCCGCATGTATAAGGTTCGCCGCAGTCTCCCGATCCCCAATAGCCAAATTTCAGCATGTGTAATTTACCCTTGAGAAAGAAATGGATATCTGTTCGCGGGCTTTCAATAGTCGTACCCGGAGATATCTCATTAAAATTGTAAATAAGATCAAGCTTAGCGGTGGTATCTATTTTAAAGAAGGCATGAAATGTTGCAAAGTGGTCAACTATTATTCCTTGTTTAACTGAACCCGAATTCTTTACCGGGTTATTCAAATTGATTGAAAAATAGCGTGGAGAAGCATCTGACCAGTTTCCTGATTGCTGAAGTGGCTCTATACCTGAAAGCAAGAGATTGTAGGCTGTAAAGATGTTGGATGAAACCTTGTCTTCATTCTGTAAATAACTGCCCTTCCCATCATCTTTTAGAAATTCGCTCGCAGCATCAAATGTAACTTTCATAGGAATACGTAGTTCACGGGGTCTGTGTTCACAAACAAAAACTGGCGTGTTTTTCTTCACTTCATTTACCAGGGGGATCCATCGGGGATCGTCGTGCAAAAAAGAAAATGTTTTTTCTTTGGATAGAGTGGCATGATCACTATACCTGTTGTAATCCGTATTGATGATACTACTGAGATAATACAAAACACTGTCTGCATTTTTTACCGTTGCCCAAGCCAGCGCTATCTCATATTTATCCAGTGTTGGGTAAATCCTTTTACCGCTCCTGATCGCTTCGCTTAGCAGCTGAATGTTTGAGATTGCCTTATCTAGTATGGATGTAATTATCAATGGCCACCGTGTATGATTTTTTATTGGATCAAAATCACTGTCATTTTCAATTTCCTTCGCTAGACTAACGGTCAATTTGCCTGATCTCGCAATAATACCAAGGTGGTAAAAGGCGCTATCGGGAATACCGGCCAGTGACCAGGAACATGCAGAGGAATAATGTCTTCCCACGGGCGCATTGATGCCTTCCATCCTGATCCCAGTAGCATCTGCAATAGCTGAATTCTTATAATCCTTTATTTTGTAAAGAGAGTCAGCTTTTTTATAAAACAGTGAGGCGGATTGACCAAAAGAATACTGTTTAGCAAGTAAACAACAAATGAGGAGAATGATATTTTTCATAACTAAATATGAATATAGTAAAATAAGCTCCTAGGTGGTTAGCTACGTACAACGTTCGGGGCTTTCTGCAGTGCGTTCTGTGATCTGTCAGCCCGACTGTAGCTGAATAAAGTTACTAAGTTGCAAGTTTTTTATGAATGCCATCTTTTTTAAGGATCATCGATGCGGCTAGAAAGAACCAAGTAGTTAGAACCACATAGGCACATAGGAACATAGGATATCACATACGCCAAGCTATTCTATGTGTGTATTTATATGTGTCCTATTTTTCTAAATGTGGTTCATAAATATGTCCTGTCGAAGCACAAGCATCCTTTACGGGATTCTAACAAACATATCCGTTAAAAAAACTTTATAAATGTTCTTTTTCCCTTGGAAAAGGACATACTAGCCATCTATCTTGTGCATACAAGCGGCAGGCAACAAGTTATGCACAAAGTGAGAAAGCACAGTCGGAATATTTCTACGCAGAGGGCAGTACGTGCAGAAAAATTGTAACTTGCCGCTTATTATTTTAATTACGTCAATCTAAAATTTGAGCACTATGATCAAAATGCAAGTTATCGGCCGCCTGGGCAAGGACTGTACCGTGAATACAGTCAATGGAAAAAATGTTATGAACTTTACCGTTGCGCATTCCGAAAAGTATAAGGACAGCCAGGGTACTTTACAGGAAAAAACTATTTGGGTGGATTGTGCTTACTGGAACGACAGGACAGCGGTAGCGCAGTACCTTACAAAAGGCACGCAGGTCTTCGTAGAAGGTCAGCCTGAAGTAAGATCATTCCAGCGTAATGATGGCACATCCGGCGCTTCGCTTTCCTTAAGGGTAAGGGAAGTTCAGTTGCTCGGAAGTAAGAATGAAAACAGCGGCGGGTCTTTCCAACCTAATTCAAATGCTTCTTCTGCCATGAGCGGAAACAGCAATATTCCATCGCCGAGCGATATCACTGAGCCGGTGGATGATCTTCCATTTTAATTTAAAACTTATTGTCTTAATAAAATGTCCCGTCCTGAACTCAGAGCGGGACATTTTTAGTTTCTGCTTATCCTCCGGGAACAGTTTACCACGTCGTGTTCTTTTGTGTATACTTGTATCCTTTGTATTCCCATCCGCCTGCGATCAGCTAATTTTCCGCAGCATAAAGGACACTATGAACCACCACGGACACAAAAGGAGGACCTGCTAAGGCGGATTTTATTTAATAAATACTGTTTCTTTGCTGCATGCCAGCACCATTATTTTCTTACCAGGAATTATTTGATTTTACGAAAGCTGTTTTCCAAAAAATAGGTTGCCCGGCTGAGCAGGCAGCTACGGCGACAAAAGCCTTATTATCAGCCGACCTGCGCGGAATTGATTCCCATGGAGTGGCAAGATTGAGTGGTTATGTAAGGTTGTGGGAAGCGAAAAGAGTGAATGCAATACCAGCTATAAAGATCATTCATGAAACGCCTTCTACGGCTGTCATTGACGGCGACAGTGGTTTGGGCCTGGTGATAGCCCCCTTTGCCATGCAGGTAGCTATTGAAAAAGCAAAGCAGGTGGGTACAGGTTGGGTAAGCGTACAGAACAGTAATCATTTTGGTATAGCGGCGCATCATGCAATAATGGCACTCGAGCATGATATGATCGGTATGGCGATGACGAATGCCAGTCCATTAGTAGCACCTACATTTTCCATTGATAAAATGCTCGGAACAAACCCTATTTGTGTAGCAGCGCCCGCGGGTGATGAACCCGCATTTGTTGCCGATCTCGCTACGACCACTGCGGCGAATGGCAAACTGGAGATCTTGCAACGAAAAGATTTCGATACGCCGGTGGGTTGGGTGCAGGATGCACAGGGAAATTCATCTACCGATGCTAATATTTTAAAAAAAGGAGGAGCATTATTACCTCTGGGAGGTGACAGGGAACATGGTTCGCATAAAGGCTATGCACTTGGAGCGATCGTTGATATCTTTTCCGGATTATTAAGCGGAGCGAATTATGCACCATGGGTTCCGCCATTCCCGGCTTATGTGCCCATGCCAGCACAACAACCTGGTAAGGGTATTGGTCATTTTTTAGGAGCCATGCGGATCGATGCTTTTCGTCCTGCTGAAGAATTTAAAAAAAGCATGGATCACTGGATACGGGGTTTTCGCTCCTGCAAAACAATTCCGGGAGAAGAGAAAGTATTGGTACCCGGCGATCCTGAAAGAGAATTTGAAAATGAAAGAGGAGCAAATGGTATTCCGCTGGTGGATATGGTGATAGCCGATCTTCGATCATTGGCCGAAAAATTTTCAATATCTTGGACGTTCAAATAGACGCGTATGAGATTTTTTACGATACCGGTGTTGCTTGAATGCATTGTGCTGTTCTTTTCCTCCTGCCAGAAAGAGGTTGACTGGTCTGATCCTGTCGCCGGCCAGGACAGTATCTATATGAAAAAATATATTGTCATCGATACCACAGAACCATCCGGGGCTGATACGATAAGGATATTTGATTTCAATTATAACGCACAAAAAAGACTCTCGGGATATATTCATACCATCTATACACCCGGTATTTCCGGCCCGGCAAGGATAAGAGCTATATTAACTTACTCGTATACTTATCCTGGTTCCGACACTTTGCCCTCGCGTATCATTGAGAACATCAATGACCTGCTCATTCCTTCTAATAATATCACTGATACCTTCTATTATTTCTACCAGAATGGAATGGTGATAAAGGATTCATCCGGTAATGCCAGCGAATATTTTGTAGATGAGATCATGAAACTCTCTCCTACCCGAACATTGCTAAGGCAACAAAATCTTGTTCCTCCTTTTGGACTAAGCACGGATACGACTTATATCTATACCAGTTGGCTAAATGGTAACCTGGTAAGAGAGACCGATTCACTGTGGATGCCTTCGCTTGGATTCTATGATATAACTGATAATACCGTGAACTATGATAATAAACCCAATCCTTTCAGGCGGTTGGTTCTGCCCTATACCATTCCCTATAATAATGATATATTCGGTACATCGCTGGAAGGTATTGCCCCGCCTACCCTCAATAATATTATTTTCTTCGACCAGGATGGAAGCACGCTTACCAGCCGTTACCAGTACAGGGCAGATGGGTATCCTGTAATAGGATGGGATGATGACGGCGCCAAATGTTTCTATCAATATACCCGCTTGTGACAGGTATCGTCTTATCTTTGCGACCCTGTCTGCGGACTTTGCCATAAGGTTAGCAACGGCAGAAAAGTTGCTTGCTGGATCTTTTAATCCTAAAATTTATGGAGAGAGGTAACAAATGAAAGTAATGAAGTTTGGCGGCACCAGCGTGGGCAAACCGGAGAGGATGCACCATATTGTTTCATTGCTGAGTAAAGAAACAGAGCCGGTGATAGTTGTACTCTCAGCTTTATCAGGCACTACAAATGCATTGGTGGAAATAGGAGAGTTCATCGCCAAAGGCGACAGGCAGGGAGCCAAGAAAGCCATCGATAAACTCGAGGCCCATTACCAGTCGTTTATCAGCAACCTGGTAAAAAAAGAAGAAGCGCTTGCAAAAGCAAAAGCTGTCATTGCCGAACATTTTGAATTCCTCACGATCATCCTGAAGATATCATTCAGCGAGGCTTTAAGTAAAGACATTTTGGCGCAGGGAGAATTATTGTCAACCAAACTTTTCTCTATTTATCTCGAAGAGCAGGGTTTCGATCACCAGTTGTTGCCCGCGCTGGAATTCATGACCATCGATCATCATGATGAACCCCAGATCGGCGCTATCAAAGTAAAATTATCACAGCTACTCAAGGAATACAGCGGGACGAAAATATTTGTAACACAGGGTTATATCTGCCGCAACGCAAGAGGAGAGGTAGATAATCTGCGCCGTGGCGGAAGTGACTATTCGGCGTCGCTCATCGCTGCTGCCATAAATGCAAGTGTTTGTGAGATATGGACGGACATCGATGGCATGCACAACAACGATCCCCGGATAGTTAAGCGAACAATGCCCGTAGAGCAGATGAGTTTTGATGAAGCAGCCGAGCTGGCATATTTCGGTGCCAAGATCCTGCACCCGGCATCGATCTGGCCTGCGCAGCAATATACTATTCCGGTAAAATTGCTGAATACGATGCAGCCCGAAGCAAAAGGAACCACGATCACCCAGGATGCCGGCTCTGTGGGCGTAAAAGCAGTGGCGGCAAAAGATAATATCATTGCTATCCGTATCAAGAGCAGCCGCATGTTGCTGGCATATGGTTTCCTTCGTAAGATATTTGAAGTGTTTGAAAAATATCGAACACCTATCGATATGATCACCACCTCCGAAGTGGCTGTATCCCTTACGATCGATAACGACAGCAACCTGAAAAAGATATTGAAAGAACTGGAACCCTTTGGCACCGTCGAAGTTGATAAGAACCAAACTATCATTTCCGTAGTGGGTAACCAGATCTCCCAAACCGAAGCGATGGTAAAGAAGTTGTTCGGTTCGATCATGAATATCCCCGTACGTATGGTCTCTTATGGCGGAAGTCCTCATAATATATCCCTGCTGGTCCCTGCGGAATACAAAACACAAATATTACAGCAATTGAATAAGGGAATGTTTGGGCTGGAGTAGCTGTTAGCCACGTGCCTTTAGCTATTAGCCATGACTCGGAACCCATGATCTATCCTCTAGATCACTAACAGTGCATCACCATAACTAAAGAATCTGTACTTGTCTTTGATCGCTCTTTTATAAGCTTCCATTGCCAGTTCATACCCCGCAAAAGCACAGGTCATGATCAATAAGCTGGTCTTGGGAAGATGGAAATTAGTAATGAGTGAATCGGCAATATTGAATTCATAAGGCGGGTGAATAAAA
>DATLCB010000064.1:0-3627 GCA_035526625.1 Chitinophagaceae bacterium | reverse complement strand
CTCTTTTACCACTAATATTTCTATGTTATTCCCGGTTTGCTTCCCACCGGCATAAACAAGCTCACCGACTTCTTTTAAAACCGGTGTCGATTCACCCGTTACAAAACTATAGTCTATAAAGGCTTTTCCTCTTGTTATTATCCCATCAGCCGGGATCAATTCTTCGTTATGAATGAGTAAGGTCTGACCCGGTTTAATATCGGGCAATACGGTGGGTATTTCTTTTCCCCCATCAAGGACTGAAACAGCAACCGGGAAATATGAAGTATAGTCACGTTCAAAAGAAAGTTGCCGGTAGGTCTTGTCCTGTAACATCCGGCCGGCCAGCATGAAGAATACAATACCCGTCATCGAATCAAAATAACCGCCACCATACCCCCCGATCACTTCCCAGGCGCTCCTTATAAAAGTAATGATGATCGCAAGCGCAATCGGTGCATCGATATTCAGGAATTTATGTTTCAGGCTTTTCCAGGATGCATCATAAAATGGTTGGGCACAATACAGCAACACGGGTATTGAAAGAAAAAAATTCAGCCAGCGGAATATAGCACGTAGCTTTTCATCTGAAGCATCGATCCCTAAATACTCCGGGAAACTCAACAGCATAACATTCCCAAAACAAAAACCAGCCACACCCAGCCGGAATATGAGGGTCTTATTTATAGAGGGTCTTTTTTTATGCAGGTCATTGAGACTGATATAGGGTTCATAACCTATGCTCGCCAGTGTCTTGGCCACTTGCTGAAGGGAGATATCCTTAACAGAATAAACTATAGTTACCTCCTTCCGTGTAAAATTTACTTTGCTGGAAATGATGAACTGGTTCAGCTTGTATAAGTGTTCCAGGAGATAAAGACAGGAACTGCAGTGTATTTGTGGAAGGTAGAAAGTAACATGCGCCTGCTTTTCATCCTGGAAATGGAGTAGCCGCGATTGGATCTTTTTATCTGCAAGGAAATCGAATTTCCCCTCTCTCACCGGGGCACGCTGGTTGATACCGGGATTGAGGTTCAGATCGTAATAATCACAGAGGCCGTTTTTACTCAATAGCTGGAACACCATTTTACAACCTACACAGCAAAATTTCCTCTCCCCGATGCCAATTTTATTATTCGCGCAGATCTCCCCGCAATGGAAACAAGAAACCGTTGTAGCAGTAAGCGGATCACTCATTGGTTGCAAAGTACCCTGGCGCACGAATGCCCATGCTGAGTTCACTCAAAATAGAATATGATTTAGATCAGCTTTTTTGATGAGCACACCGCCTTTCTTTGAACCAGGTAGAACATACTTTTTACAGCCAATGACCATAACCGATAAAAGTTTTGTTTCAGATATTGTTGCCGATGACTACCGCACAGCTGATGTGTTCCGGAAACATGGCATCAGTTATTGCTGTGGAGGTAAATGGCCTTTGTTCATGGTTTGCGAAACGAACGGGCTGGATGTAAAAAAGATTCAAGAGGAACTTGAAATGGCGACACGTACAATGGTCATTTCGAATTTGATCGACTTTACGGCCTGGGATACTTCGCTCCTGATTGGTTATATTACGGGTGTACATCATAATTATTTAAAAGCTTCTTTACCACAAACAAGACAGATGCTTGCTGAATTTGTCGAGGAGCACAGAAAAAGGTTCCCCCACCTCGATGATCTCGAAATGAAATTCAGGTTATTGGACAAACAGCTTCGTACTGTCATGGAAATGGAAGAAAATGTGCTGTTCCCCTATATAAAGCAACTGGATAATGCATATCGCGCAGAAGAATCTTATGCGGTGCTGTTGGTTCGTACTCTTCGCAAGCCAGTAGACGACCTTATTATAAGTCATAAGAAAATAAGTGAGCTCATTTTACTGATCCGGGGATTGACAGATCACTATATACCGCCTTCAAATGCCTGTATCAGTCATAAGGTGGTAATGTCAAAATTAAAAGAGTTGGATACAGACCTGGAACAACATCTGTACCTCGAAGGTGCTGTGCTGTTCGCCCGGACAACAGCCATCGAAAAAGAACTGCTGGATAAAGATTATTAACCGTGTGAAATAAAATATAGAAAACAATCATCTAAAAAATTCAACATGAAAGGGATAATTATATACCAGGGCAAATATGGAGCGACGGAGCAATATGCACGCTGGCTCGGGGAAGAACTTGGCTTTAGGGTATTGAATGCGAAGGATATTCAAGGAGATACCCTAAACTTGTACGACATCATTATACTTGGCAGCAGTGTCTATATCGGTAAACTGCAGATCGCCAAATGGTGTAAAAAGAATTTCTCTTTTATAAAAAATAAGAGGATTTTTTTATATCAAGTCGCAGGCGCTCCTACGTTGGAGGTCAAAAAAAGAGAAGATTTCAATCGCCAAAGTCTTACCACTGAAATATTGGAAAGCTGCAAGGTTTATTACTTTGCTGGTCGTCTCAGGATCGGTAAACTTTCATGGTATGACCGTTTTATGCTGAAAATGGGGGCACGGATGACCAAGGATCCTGTTGAGAAAAAGAGCATGCTTACAGATTATGACCTGGTGAAAAGGGAGAATACCAGGGAGTTGGTATCAGACCTTAATTCCATTATAAAGGCCGAACATACCAAACGCGCTGAAGAAGAACAGCCACTTTCCTGTTCTATTTCCACGAATCTTTAAGCGATCCTGGTGAAATGAATGATCAGGCAAAACTCAATATGATCAAAACAGCTCACACGATCATCTGGCTGTTTTTCAATGTCGTGATCTTTTACATGCTCTATGCTGCACTCAGTAATAAAATTGATATATGGTTGTGGATCGGTTATGGGTTATTTATTGTGGAAGGAATTACCTTACTTGTTTTTAATTTCTTTTGCCCGCTGACCATAATAGCCCGGAAATATTCCCGTTCAACCCTTGAGAATTTTGATATCTTTCTTCCCCGCTGGCTTGCAAAATATAACAAGCAGATCTATACGTCGATCTTAGTGGTCATTATACTTATTACAATATACCAGCTTATCCGATGAATTATTGAAGCACGCAGTTACAACAACTAACAACTTCCCATTTATCAGTCTCTTTCAAAGCGGCCTGTCATTTCCGAAATTATTATCCGGTAAATAACGGGTTTGATACGGCCAGGCGAACGTGGGTGGACCCTTTCACCTGAAGTCTCCGGTGGTACGGCGGTTTCACTGATCTTCAGCCGGATCATTCTGTCAACAAATAATTTCATAGCAAGATATCGTTCCCTTTCATCATCCATTTCCTGGTATTGTCCCCAAACAATAACACTTTTCCAATCGATGAGACTTCTTATTTCATCCACTTCGAAGCAGACCTGGGGATTTTTCCGCATCATCTGGATCTTCAGCCCGGCTACAGAGTGGCAGATGATGTGTTTGCCATCATAAACATAATTGATAGGGATGATATAGTTTTTTGTACCGTTGTTGCAGCCGATCCTTCCGACTACATTCGAAAGCAGTAATGCATGCATCTCATCCTTTGTTAATTGCCCGATCATATGGTTTTCATATTGTTGTTTTCATCCGTGGATGCACATTACGGGCACCTTTGACTGGAAGATCAACTGTCTCGTGCTGCTTGCACGGAATATTCCTTCCAGCAATTTGTGC
>DATLCB010000063.1:0-5124 GCA_035526625.1 Chitinophagaceae bacterium | reverse complement strand
TGCGAATACTGTCCTGTACTAATTCTTCCGGCGACAACTGATAATGAATAGATTCTGTGTTCCTTAATCCGAGGCGTAATAAGCTTTTCTTAGGGATACTAATTACTGGAGCTGACATAAAGCAATCGTAATTTGTTGAAGGCACAAAGGTAAGTGACAAACAGATTGAAGAACAAACAAGTGTTAGCAAAACACTTTAAAAAAGAACAAAAGTTTTTTTGATGATGACAGATAGATCCTGACAGGCTCCTTTTTCCATTATAAACTGTTGAAAAATAAATAGTAAGTGCGGAAAAATTTTCCAAATGGCTGTCTTTTTCCCATTTTATGATAAAGAATAATTGCCTCTTCCCTTTGCTCGTTATCTTTAGCCATATAAACATTCCTACAAACCACCTAACCATCACACATGAAATATTTGCCCCTCGATCCTCAATTATTTGTAAAGAACAGGCAACGATTTATCAACCGCATGGAAAAAAATTCCATTGCCATTTTCGTAAGTAATGATGAGGTTCCAAGTAATGGCGATGCGCTTTATCGATTCAGGCAGAACACTGATCTGTTCTGGCTTTCGGGTATCACCCAGGAAGATAGTATGGTGATATTATTTCCTGACAACCCCGATCCCAAGTACCGGGAAGTACTGGTATTGGTGCGCCCTAACGAGCTCAAAGAAAAATGGGATGGAAAGCGTTTACGGGTAAAAGAGGCCCGGGATATCAGCGGGATGACAACCATAGTATGGGTCGACAGTCTCGATGGACTTTTACAGCCATGGATACACCTCGCTGATAATATCTATCTCGACAGTAATGAGAATGATCGCAAAGCCAGCCTGGTAAGAACAAGGGATTATCGCTTTATCGATGAAATGAAAAGCAGGTACCCGCTTCATAACTATTTGCGGGCCGCAAAGATCATGAAGGAATTACGCGGGATCAAGACCGCTGAAGAAGTACAAGTGATGCAGCAGGCTATCGACATTACAGATAATACTTTCCGTCGCCTCCTGAAATTCATTAAGCCCGGTGTGATGGAATACGAGATAGAAGCAGAGATCGTTCACTCTTTTCTCAGCCAGCGTGCCACCGGGGAAGCATATGGCAGTATCCTCGCCAGTGGTGACAGGGCAAGAACATTGCATTATGTAAGTAATAATGCGGAATGCAAGGATGGTGAGCTGATATTGATGGATTTTGGTGCAGAGTATGGATGCTATTGCGCCGACCTGACACGCACGGTTCCTGTGAACGGAAAATTCACCCGTCGCCAGAAGACCGTGTACAATGCCTGTCTTCATTTGCATGATTATGCAAAAAGTCTATTGAAGCCAGGTATCACTATTATAGATTATACAGATAAGGTAGGCGAGGAGGCTACGCAGCAGTTTTTAAAGATCGGTTTGCTGAAAAAGTCTGATGTAAAGAATGAAGATCCTGAAAACAGGGCCTATCGCAAATATCTTTACCATGGTATATCACATCACCTTGGAACAGACGTACATGATCTCGGTACCCGGACCGAGCCCATCAAAGCCGGAATGCTTTTTACAGTAGAGCCGGGTATTTATATTGAAGAAGAGCAAATGGGAATACGTATAGAGAATAATCTCTGGATCACGAAGAATGGTCATAAGGACCTGATGAAGAATATCCCAATTACCGTTGAAGAGATAGAATCTTTGATGAAGAAAGGATGATTTGAAAATTGAAGATTTGTTGCATCGATAATGATGCCTCATCTTCAAATCACCAAATTTTCAAATTGCCTTCCATAATTTCACACTATGAAGAATATCCCTAACCTGTTCACTCTTCTCAATCTCGTCTTCGGTTGTCTCGCCATCATTTTTACTTTACAGAATGGTATCATGATCATTGCTGATGAGAACGGTAAGCAGTTGCTTTATATCCCTGAGAAAATATGGATGGCCTCCTTATTTATCGGGATTGCCGCAGTAGTGGATTTCCTTGATGGTTTTGTGGCCAGGCTTTTCAAAGCAACATCGGAGATGGGCAAGCAACTTGACTCGCTCGCCGATGTAGTGAGTTTTGGAGTAGCCCCCGGAATGGTCCTTTACCAATTTCTCCGGTTAAGTCATGCACAAGGCGAAGAAGGATTAGATGTCTCATTTATATGGCTATTACCAGCATTTATCCTTCCCGGTGCGGCTGCCTGGCGACTGGCAAGGTTCAACTTAGATAACAGCCAGTCTTATTCTTTTAAAGGAATGCCAGTTCCTGCTGCAGGAATACTCGTTGCATCTTTCCCCCTTATATACTGGAATGTAAATGAAGCGTGGGTGCAGGAATTGTTGTTGAACAAGTGGTTCCTTTATGGGATCATTGCAGGACTATCATGGTTGATGGTATCAACACTGCCATTAATGGCAATGAAGTTCAAAGACTACAGCATTAAAAATAATTTGCCCAGGTACCTGCTGCTGGCAATAGCAGTTATAGCGATCGTTTTGCTGAAATGGCTTGCTGTCCCGGTCATAGTGGCCGCTTACGTTATCATATCTTTGCTCTTTAAAAATAAAATAGCATGACCTATACAGTTCAGATAAAAGTGATGCCACTGAAAGAATTGCTTGATCCGCAGGGAAAAGCAGTAATGGGTGGCCTGGAAAATTTGGGCCTGGATGGCGTGGAAGATGTGCGTATCGGCAAAAATATAAGCTTGCAGATAAATGCTGATTCTCCGGATAAAGCAAAAGCCATTGCAGAGGAAGCGAGCAGGAAACTGCTGAGTAACCCGGTGATGGAGTATTACGAGGTCAGTGTTAATTAGTCAATGTGATAATTCGATAATTTGACAATTTCGCTGCTTTCAAACTCATTGTCTAATTATCGAATTGACAAATTTTCGAATAAATGCTCTATCTAGTTCCCACTCCCATCGGCAATCTTAAGGACATTACACTCCGGGCATTGGAAGTATTGAAAGAGGTTGATCTTATTCTCGCAGAAGATACCCGTACCAGTTCCCATCTGTTGAACCATTACCAAATTACAAAGCAGCTATCTCCCTACCACCAGCACAACGAACACAAAGTGCTGCAGCATCTCGTCAGCCAGCTACTCGAAGGAAAAAAAATGGCATTAGTCACTGATGCAGGTACACCGGGCATTTCCGATCCTGCTTTTTTATTGATACGGGAATGTATAAAAGTTGGCGTAAAGGTCGAATCACTGCCGGGCGCCACCGCTTTTGTGCCGGCCCTGGTAAATAGTGGCATTCCGACCAATCGATTTTGTTTCGAAGGTTTTTTACCCCTGAAAAAAGGAAGGCAGACATTATTGAAAAAGCTGGCGGAGGAAGAAAGAACATTGATCTTTTATGAATCACCACTCAGGCTGGTAAGGACATTGGAGGAGTTCATTACTTATTTTGGAGAGGATAGAATGTGCAGCGTTAGCCGGGAACTCAGCAAGATGTTTGAAGAGAATAAACGCGGAACATTAAAAGAGGTAGTGGAGCATTTCAAAGAAAAGGCAGTAAAAGGGGAGATCGTCATCATTGTCCAGGGGAAAGAGTGAGATTGATGAAACCACCTGTCAACTTTTGTTTTTACCGTAACATCTATTTGTCGAATTTTACCACCCGATCCTTCGACTATGCTAGGACCGGGATTAAATACTAGTTTAATGAATAAGCACTTGTTTTTATCCGCCGGTTTCCTTGCCATATCATTATACAGTCTTGCCCAGCCTGATCGCTGGCAACAACGGGTGAAATATGTGATGAATATTGATATGAATGTTCGGACGAACCGTTTTAACGGTAAGCAGAAACTGGAATACTGGAACAATTCCCCTGATACGCTTACTAAAGTTTTCTACCATCTTTATTTTAATGCCTTTCAGCCCAACAGCATGATGGATACGAGGAGCCGGAGGCAGGGCGCTGTCAATGGTCCGGGTGGGCGGCCCGACTGGGATCCACGGGTAAAAGATAGGATACTCAATCTCAAACCCGATGAGATCGGTTATCAAAAGATCCTTTCATTGAAAATGAATGGAAGACCGCAATCATATAAGATGCTTGAAACGATCCTTGAAGTAAACCTTGACAAGCCTATTCCTCCGCGTTCAAAAGTGGTATTTGATATGGACTTCGAAGCACAAGTGCCTTTGCAGGTTCGCCGAAGTGGAAGAGATAACCCTACTTCCAAAGTGAGATATTCAATGACACAATGGTATCCCAAACTTTGCGAGTATGATTATGAAGGCTGGCATCCCACTCCATATGTTGGCCGTGAGTTCTATGGTGTTTGGGGCGATTTTGATGTAAGCATCTCCATTGACAAAAAATATATTTTGGCTGGCACAGGATATCTTCAGAACCCCAACCTTATCGGCTATGGGTATGAATCACCCGGCGCAAAAGTGAGCCTGCATACTGGTGAAAAACTGAACTGGCGCTTTATCGCTCCCAATGTACATGACTTTGCGTGGGTTGCTGACCCGGATTTTATTCATAGATCAGTTAGAGCCAGAGATAGCCTGACCCTGCATTTATTCTACAAGCCGACAAATGCCACCGCTGCTGAATGGGAAAAAGTGCTGACCGACGCTGTGCAGGCATTGCCATTTATCGAAAAAACATTCGGACAATATCCTTACAAACAATTCTCTTTTATTCATGGTGGTGATGGAGGTATGGAATACCCAATGGCTACATTATGTATCGGCCCGGGTGCCTGGTTACATGAATGGCTGCATAGCTGGTATTATGGTTTGATGGGCACGAATGAATCTTTATATGGCTGGATGGACGAAGGCTTCACTACATATGCAGAGGACAGGACAACGGCTTTCCTCGAAAATACACCTGGTTTTATTTATGACGGAACATACCGGGGTTATGTACAGCTGGCAAAAAGCGGTAAAGAGGAGCCATTAAGTACACACGCCGATCATTATAATTTAAATGCTGCTTATAGTCCTGCTGTTTATTCCAAAGGAGGAGTGTTCATGGAACAGCTCGGGTATATAGTAGGAGCTCCTGTAAGGGATAAGATCCTTCTTGAATATTATAAACAATGGCGCTTCAAACATCCCAATGCAAGCGATTTTATGCGGATAGCTGAAAAGGTCAGCGGTATGAAACTCGACT
>DATLCB010000062.1:0-14292 GCA_035526625.1 Chitinophagaceae bacterium | reverse complement strand
AAGAAATTAGAAAGTACTTTTTTCTCTCACGGCTTCTTGTATCATTATTTGCCAGATGAAATGCGTCAGGATAAATATGCGGTAAAAACCTTCTCAATTTTTTGAGATAGCTGCTTTAATCTCCCTCGTAACAATATTCATTTCCTGATCAGTAATATTAGTCGAGGATGGAATGCTCAGGCATGTTTGGTAAATGTAATCAGAATGATCTTCGTGTGAAATATAAGGGCAATTTTTGTACATAGGAAGTTTATTCATGGGGATCCAGAAACGGCGGCTGATTATGTTATTAGTATTCAGATGATCCAGTACTTTTTTTTGCTGTTCAGTCTGTATAGTGAATAGCCATCCATTGGTAGTTACCGCAGGCAATTCTTTCTGGAACCTTATATCAGCAACATCTTTTAGCTCTTGTTTGTAAAATGCAACACATTCCTTCTTTCTTTTAATAAAAGTGGGCAATAATTCCATTTGGCTAACCCCAATCGCCGCAAGGACATTAACCATCCTGTAATTATACCCTACCTCATCATGGTAATAATCATCTCCAAGAGCTTTGGCAGTTGTAGTCAGGTGCTTTGCCCTTCTTGCCATTTTTTCGTCATCAGTAATAATAATACCACCGCCACCTGTAGAAATAATTTTATTCCCATTAAAGCTAAAGCAGGCAAGCGGGCTAAAATGGCCCGCACTTATTCCTTTATAAGTAGTGCCTAAGGCCTCACTGGAATCTTCAATGACAGGTAACGGATACTTTTTTACTATAGAACTAAAACGATCCATATCGCACATATTGCCAAGTATGTGGACAGGCATTATAGCGCTAATCCTCCTGCCATTTTTTGAAAAATATAAGTATCCCCCTTTTTCATGGGTTTCATTTTCTAAAAAATGTTCCAGTAAATCCAGGTCCATTTGCCAGAGGTCTGGATCCGCATCAATCAGCAAAGGTTCTGCGCCCAGGTACCGGATGGAATTTGCAGAAGCAACGAAAGTAAGATTTGGAAGAATAACATAATCGTCTTGCCTTACGCCACTTAACAACAAGGCAATATGCAGGGCGGCAGTGCCATTCATGACAGCCACCCCATATTTGGCTCCAGTGAAATCCGCAACCATTTGTTCGAATTGAGTTACATAAGACCCAATGGATGATATCCAGCCGGTATCCAGACAATCTTTTACATATTTCCATTCATTACCGGCAATATTGGGCACGGAAAGCGGTATAAATTTCTCGTTACTCATAAACTAAATGGCCTGATTCCAGGTATTGGTTATACCACTCAAAAGTTTTTTTCACCCCTTCCTTCCAATTTACTTTAGCTTCATATCCAAGTTGTGTCCTGGCTTTTCTAATATCAGGACAGCGGCGGCTAACAGAACCGGGATATGTAGTAGCATTTTCATAAGTTCCGCGGAAATCCATCAGCTCACCGGAATAATAAATTAATTCACCGATACTGATTTCTTCGGACGTTCCGATATGATAAATTTGTCCATTTGTTTTTGGATGCTCCATCGCTAATACGGTTCCCTGTACGGCATCGCTGATATAACAGAATGCGCGGGTTTGATCATGCCCGTAAACTTTAAAAGGGTTTTCATTATTCCTATAACGAACTACCAAGTGGGGTATAACATGCTTGAACCCCATTCTTGGTCCGTATACATTATGATAACGTACGATAGTGACTTCAAAACCGAAAGCTTTGGAATAATTCAGGAAGCCCGACTCTCCCAGGATTTTTGTCACCGCATAAGTAAATCTGGGGTGCCCAATTTCCTGGATACACAACGGTACCTCCTCCGCGGTTGGGGTCGGATAACTGAAAGCCTCAATAGCACCTGCATAACATTCACTGCTTGAGGTAAACAAAACCTTTCCAATCTGTGACCGGCGTATCCATTCAAGTGTATTTAAGATCAACGCTATATTGATACGGATAATCTCATGTGGGATTGAATTGGCGTTATCAACTCCTACTACGGATGCTAGCATATACACCTGGTCATATGAAGTTGCTAATTCTTTGTAGCTGGCCGGGTCTGTAAAATCCCTGGCAATAACTGTAATTCCATGCTTTGCAACCAGATCGTTAAAGGAAGAATCTTGTTTGCCGCCTGCAAAATTGTCGGCAATAGTCAATTTATAGTCGTAGTTCTCTGCAAGGTATTTCGATATATTGAATCCAATAAAACCTGCACCACCTAATATCAGTACATTTTTCCCCATCAGAGCTTTAGGAAGATAAAGCTCAAAAACCCCGCCTATTTATTTCCATAGGAAAAAAACAAGGGTTTAGTTGGAAAATAAAGGAACGAATGGCGAAAAAAAAATGTGTATCGGTGATAGGCTATCCTCCTACTTGATTTCTTATTAACAGTACATGATAATTGTAATTTTATTAAAAGAAGAATGAAATAAGATCGTTGATATTTCGAGACCTTCTTTTGTCGAAATAAACTTCATAGCTGGCAAACCGGAAATAACGTTCCTGCTGATGGCAAGTATGTCCGTATACCTGGTTAGAAAGATATAAGCCTATTCGGCCAGCAATAGATCCTTTTCCAGTATGTGAATTTTGTACAACTACGTTAGAGAAGAAATAAATTAGGCTCACGAAAAGCTACTTTCGTTCTATACACCAGAGTAATTGGTGATCGGTCGCTTAGTTTAACTGTAATGAGGTTTAAAGAAACTATCTCTGGACGCAGGAAGGACTCCCCTGGAGTCCTTTAACAAATTTATCAAAAGTATCTCTCCTTCAACACTCCCACATGATGATTAACATGCCCAACAATAATATATCCCAGCCCCAGCACATAATGTTTGTTGTTGCTGGCTATACCGGATGAATCGAGCTGTTCATCATCAAATGAATTAAAAAGCATCTCAGTCGTTTTTCTCACTGCCCAGAACTCTTCCAGCATTTCATTCCAGTCTCTTTTATCAGCCTGGCTATTGTCTGCATAAAGGTTCTCGTCAAAACTTGGCAGGGGAGTGCTGTCCTTCCGGGCAAAGCATAAAGCACGGTATGCAAACACTCTTTCCGCATCGATCAGGTGCTGCAGCATCTCTTTTACCGTCCACTTGCCTTCGGCATAACGGTAATCTATTTTTTCTTCGGGGATGTTTTTGAAAAAAGGGTTTAACAACGTTGACTGGTTCTTAAAAGCCGTTGAAAGATCATTCTCTGGAACCTTATTGGTATATGTATGAAAATAATCAGCAACTCTTGTGAGGTCGGGACCTGGCATATATCAATTCTTTTTTGGTGGACTATTCAAAGGAGCTCCAACTGAGATATCACAGCGATGACCAGGCTCACCATGTGGTGGATTCATACCAGGTGCAGTAACTGTTTTTGCTACAGGCGTTGATGCCGGACCTGCAGGCGACACGATCGGGCTGGGTTTGATCTCTGCCGAAGGTATCAGGGGCAGAGATTGCGTGGTAGTAGCCGTTGCCGCAGGCTTACTATCTAAAGCAGCACCCACAGCAAGATCACATCTGTGTCCGGGCTGACCATGTGCGGGATTCAGACCAGCAGTACTTGTTTTAGTGGTCGTTACCGGGGTCGTCTGAGGGGTCGATGTCACCGTGACACCAGGCGCATTCTTCGGCTGCGTAGTCGAAAAAGGGTCGATCGTAACATTAGGGGCCGAAGTAGTTGCAGCAGGTTTACTATCTAAAGGCGCTCCCACTGCGATATCACATCGGTGGCCCGGCTGCCCATGCGCAGGGTTGAGTTGTGCACCCTTAGTTATTACCGGGGATTGAATTGTATTACCGGGAGTAGTAACGGTATTTGTATTATTAGAAACAGGGATAGCGGTTGCCGGATTGACAACCGTGTCGGTTAAATTGGTACTGGCTGAAGTTTGCACATTACCTTCTATTGCATCATCATCAGCAGAGTTGCCACAACTGGCCAGTATAAGTACAGACAGCGCCCCAATCAAAGTATATTTAATATTCATGTTGGATAAATTCAGTCGTGCAAAATAACTAAAAAGACCGGAAGTCTGAAGTCTGGACCGGAGTCGGGAAACAAAGGTTGATTTTGAAAAAAAACCCTGTCTCACTACAGGTGGACAGGGTTTTTATCCGTTTAAAAGAATATTAACCTTTCGCTTTTGGCTTTACGGTTGTTGTAGGTTTTACAACCATTGGTTTTTTCTCACCTTTTGTTACAGAGGCGAGCTTGATTGCCTCATAAGCATTGATGATTCCGCCGGACCTGCTGAGTTCGGAAAGCTTTACCATCTCATCCGTACCAGGATTTCTAACTTCCGTGCCTGGATCCTTAGATGATTTTTCGATCACCGTTTTTACCTGTGCAGCGCTAAGGTTAGGATAGTATGACATGATGAAAGCAGCAAGACCTGCTACTACAGGAGAGGCCATACTCGTGCCCTGCAAATTCTGGTAAGTATTGCCGCCGGGAACACTCGAGTATATTTTTACACCAGGCGCAAAGACATCCACTTCCTTTTTACCATAGTTGGAAAAATTAGCGGTCAAGCCGCCTGCTTTAGGATCGCCGCTTGCGCCAACGGTGATCCAGTTGTTCGGGCGTTTATTATCCAGTAAAAGGGGAGTAGGATAATTGAAAGTGGTATCGAGGTTCTTTGCATCGTTGCCTGCCGCATGAACAAGTAATACACCTTTGCTTTCCGCGTAACGCACCGCATCATCCACCCATTTCTTCTCGGGAGAAAAGCTTTTTCCAAAACTCATATTGATCACCTGTGCGCCATTATCTACCGCGTAACGGATGGCGAGTGCAATATCCTTGTCGTGCTCATCACCATCAGGTACTGCTCTCAACGACATGATGCGTACATTATCAGCCACGCCATCCATACCTACGCCATTCTTACGAACAGCCGCGATGATACCGGAAACGTGTGTACCATGTAAAGCCGATTTATTGCTCACCATTACATTGCTGTTACCATAGAATTTATCATTGAAGTCCTCATAAGTATCTTTCACGATCTCACCACGATAATCTTTTGGCGCTGTTTCAGAAGCTTCCATCTTGTTCAGGTCGCCTTCGAGTTGATCCAGGATCTGCTGGTTAGTGATCTCCTCATTATCATTCGCTTTGCAGATATTCAGTAATATCTCTTTTACCCTGAGCGCTGAAGTATTGCCTGTAGAATAAGCAGAAAGCTCTTTACAGGAATATTCTTCTTTCTTCAGCTCCTGGCGGATAACAGAATCGCCTGTTTTCATCGTTTTGGACATGCGGCGCAATTGTAAAACCTCCAAAGGATTTACATCGCCTACGATCTCGGCTTTTGCCCTGACCCATGCCTGGTATTCGAAAGCTTCGGCAGGTGAAAGACTTTCTATCTTCACATTTTCTTTAGTGCCCCACTTATCTTTGAATTGGTGGTACACACGGGCAGCTTCATACGAATCCTGCTCTACATTTCTTCCATCACGGCCACCTAGGAAATTCCAGCCGTAATAATCATCCACATATCCGTTCTTATCATCATCGATACCATTACCAGGGATCTCTTTCGTGTTTTTCCAGAGAATGGATTTAAGGTCCTCGTGTAAAGTATCAACACCCGAATCAATGACCGCGACGATCACCGTTTTGCTCTTCAACTTCTTTGACCTAACAAAGTCATAGGCCTTATCTACACTGATGCCGCTATAGCCATCTTTTGTTTTATCCAGCATATGCCAGCCCTTGGGAACTTCATCTTTTTGAGCGAAGATCGATAAGCTGAGAACGGTACTGAAAGCGATCAAACAGGTACGTTTCAAGGAATGATTCATATTTTCTTTTGTTTATAATGTAAAATTGGTAAAGGCAGCAAAATTACTGATTACCATTCATACATTTTTACATAGAATGACATCAGCAAATGGGCCGTTTTAAGATTTTTTTGACGGATGGTAAGCGGCTATGGTTGTTTACCGGGACACCGGGGATGTTTTTTTGTGATTTATTAAACATGGAACTTGATCCCCTGTGCCAGTGGAAGGGAAGTGCTGTAGTTGATAGTATTGGTTTGCCTTCTCATATAAGCTTTCCATGCATCACTGCCGCTTTCCCGCCCACCGCCTGTTTCTTTCTCACCGCCAAAAGCGCCGCCGATCTCCGCCCCGGATGTTCCGATATTGACATTGGCAATACCGCAATCACTCCCCGCATGCGAAAGGAATTGTTCCGCTTCCCGCATATTCAGGGTCATGATAGAGGAAGATAATCCCTGGGGCACTTCATTCTGAATGGCTATTGCTTCTTCGATAGTCTTGAATTTTAATAAATAAAGTATGGGCGCAAACGTTTCATGCTGCACGATCTTATAGCCGGGTTTTGCTTCCGCTATACAAGGTTTAACATAGCAACCACTTTCATATCCTTTTCCTGAAATCACGCCGCCCTCTACAACGAATTTGCCACCTTCAGCTTTGCATTTTTCGATCGAGTCGAGATACATGCTTACTGCGTCCGTATCAATAAGCGGCCCTACATGATTGGTCGTATCAAGCGGGTTTCCGATGCTTAGCTGTCCATAGGCAGAAACCAGTTTTGCTTTTATATTCTCATAAACATCTTCGTGAATGATAAGTCTCCGGGTAGTGGTACAACGTTGACCCGCTGTGCCTACTGCACCAAATAATGACCCGAGTACTGCAATATCGAGGTCTGCATCTTTAGAGATGATGATAGCATTGTTGCCTCCCAATTCAAGTAAAGCCCTTCCAAGCCTGGCACCTACGGTAGCACCCACGGCTTTCCCCATCCTTGTCGAACCCGTAGCGGATATAAGAGGGATGCGGTTATCAGCAGCCATCCACTCACCAACTTCACGGCCGCCGATGACCAAACCTGAAACTCCTTCAGGGACATTATTTCTCGCGAAGACCTCTGCAATTATATTTTGACAAGCTACAGCGCAAAGTGGTGTTTTTTCTGAAGGTTTCCAAACACAAACATCACCACAAATCCAGGCAAGCATACTGTTCCAGCTCCAAACCGCAACGGGAAAGTTGAACGCGGATATTATTCCTACGATCCCCAATGGGTGATATTGCTCGTACATGCGATGACCCGGCCTTTCACTATGCATAGTAAGTCCATGTAATTGTCGTGATAATCCGACAGCGAAATCACAGATATCGATCATCTCCTGCACTTCGCCATATCCTTCCTGGAGACTTTTGCCCATTTCATATGAAACGAGTTTACCAAGAGATTCTTTTTGCTTGCGCAATGCATCGCCGATCTGCCTTACGATCTCGCCTCTTTTGGGAGCAGGCACGAGTCGCCATTCTTTAAATGCTTCTTCGGCTTTCTGTATCACCGCTTCGTAGCTTTCTTTCGTGGCCGCTGTGACTGATGCTATTTTTTTTCCATCGACAGGAGAGAAGGAGTCGATTGCTTCGCCTTTTGCATCTATCCATTTAGCACCGGTGCTTACACCTTTATTTACAGAACTTATACCAAGATCTTTCAGAAAATCCATGTAGTTTAATTGATGTCGCAAAGGTAATTAATAGATGATAAGTGATAACTGACAACTGATAGTTATCAGTTATCATCTGTCAGTTATGAGTAGTTTCAATATTGCTCGGATGAGTTAGGAAAATTCTTGTCTTTCACATCGCGGATGTATTGCTGAACAGCTTTAGTAGCCTGTTCATGTATATTAAGGTATTGACGAAGAAATCTTGGTTTGAATTCCGTGTTGATACCGAGCATGTCATGCATGACCAATACCTGTCCATCGCAATCTCCTCCTGCACCAATACCGATAGTGGGAATAGTTATGCTATCTGAAACTTCTTTGGCTAATGCGGCAGGTATCTTCTCCAACACGATGGCAAAACAGCCAGCCTTTTCTAAAAGTTTAGCGTCCTTTTTTAATTTTTTAGCCTCATCTTCTTCTTTTGCTCTTACGGTATAGGTCCCAAATTTGTAAATGGATTGTGGAGTTAAGCCAAGATGACCCATCACAGGTATACCAGCAGAGACGATCTTCTTAATTGAATCCAGTACTTCTTCGCCGCCTTCCATTTTTACGGAATGACCACCGGTCTCTTTCATGATACGTACGGCTGAAGCCAAAGCGATATCGGAGTTGGATTGATAAGAACCAAAGGGCATATCCACTACAACCAGGCACCTATCGATACCGCGTATAACAGACGATGCATGATAGATCATCTGGTCAAGCGTAATAGGCAGAGTTGTTTCATGACCCGCCATTACATTGGAAGCAGAATCGCCAACCAATATCACATCAATACCAGCTCCATCAATGATCCTGGCAAAGGAAAAATCATAGGCTGTAAGCATGCTGATCTTTTCACCGGCCGCTTTCATTTTCAGGAGAGTATTGGTTGTTACTTTTTTTACCTCTTTATTTACACTCATTTGAATTGGGAAATTTGGGATTGGAATTAAAGATAATTCGATAATTCGGCAATTTAACAATGCAATAATTGTCAAATTGATGAGGGCTAATTGTCGAATTAATTAAACTTCGATCTCCTTTACCTTCACTTCTTCGTATAGAGTATGTATCAATCCATCGGCAAGACCGATCTTGGGTACAAATATCTCCTCTGTATCCGCCCAGCGCATAACATTGATATAAATAAGCAAAGCCGGAACGATCACATCGGCGCGATCCTCCCTGAGTTTGTAAAGACTGATCCTTTGTGCGAGAGAAAGATTGCTGAACTCTTTGTAATAATCCCTCAGCAGGTCGAGCGGCAAGGGCTTTTCTTCTTTACGTTTGGAAAGCGAAAAGACCTTATTGATGTTTCCTCCCGACCCGATAGCTGTTACATGATGATAGCCTTTGGTCTTTGTACGGATGAACTCTTTCATTTCGTCCCATGTGGCTTCTGTGACCTGGTTCTTTAATAACCGGATAGTGCCGATGTTGAAGGATTTTTTAAAGATGAGTTTATTATCGCTGAAAAAAGTAAGCTCGGTACTGCCTCCTCCCACATCAATATAGAGATAGGATTCCTCGGCAGCCATGTTTTCCGCGATATGGTTCTCGTAAATGAAGGAAGCTTCTTCTTCACCACTGATGATCCGGATCTCTATACCTGTCTCTGCTTTCACTTTTTTGATCACTTCAGCAGCATTGATCGCATCCCGCATAGCCGAAGTCGCGCAGGCCTTGATATGCTTTACTTCATATACATCCAGCAATAATTTGTACGCTTTAATGGTTTTGATGATCTTCTCTGTTTTTGCTGCAGAGATCTCGCCCTTGTCAAATACATCAAAGCCAAGACGGAGCGGCACCCTAACCAAAACTACTTTAATGAATTCAGGAATATTTTGCAAGCCGGAGATAACATCAGTGATCAATAACCTTGCTGCGTTGCTTCCAATATCAATGGCTGCCAGTCTCAACGGGGATCATTGTTTTTTTGTACAGATAATTATATGTTTCCACCTGTGACCGGATCTTTTTCTTGGTTGTTCTCACATAATCATTGCTCAGTTGATTATCCAGCCACCTTGCTTTTACATTATCCTGCAATTGTATGTTCAGGATCTCCTTTAATTCCTCTTTCAATCTTTCATCCCAAATAGGACAGGTGGCTTCAACACGATGCTCTAAATTCCGCAACATCCAGTCTGCCGAAGATAGATAAACTTTCTCTTTGCCCCGGTTGTGAAATACCCACACCCTTGCATGTTCGAGGTATTCATCTACGATACTGATGGCCCTCACAGGGATCTCAAATTTTTTACTTTCAGAATACATGCAATAGATACCACGGATGATCAGTTTTAATTGCACGCCTGCTTTCGCTGCCTCATAAAGTTTCTGGATCATGTCTTCATCTGAAAGCGAATTCATCTTTAGAGTGATAGCGGCTGGCTTTTTCTTTCTGGCCTGTCTTATTTCTTCATCCATGAGCCGGAGCATTTCCTTTTTTACAATACCCGGGCTTGGAATGATGTATTTGCAGTCTTTCAGAAAATTCACACCTGTCTTCGGTTGCTCGAGGTAATTGAACATCTTGTTCACGTCCGCCATTATTTTCTGGTTGGAGGTCAGCAGGCAGTGATCCGCATAAACTTTGGCCGTTCTCTCGTTGAGGTTGCCGGTGCTGACAAAACCATATAAGATAGAATTGTTGTCTTTTGTCTTTTTTCTGATGACACAGATCTTGGAATGCACTTTCATATTCGGGATCTCCACCAATACTTTAGCGCCTTCTTCTTCCAGCCTGTTCTTCCATTCTATATTGGCCTCTTCCTCGAACCTGGCCCTTAATTCCAGCATCACGACGACCTCCTTGCCATTGCGTACTGCATTGATAAGTGCGTTTATGATCTTTGATTGTGAAGCCAGGCGGTAACAGGTGATCTTAATGGTCGTTACATCCGGGTCAAAAGCCGCTTCCCGGATAAGATCGATCAATGGAAGGAACGAGTGGTAAGGAAAATGGAGCATCACATCCTTCTTCATGATCACATCCGAAACACGGTCCTTCGTAAGCAGGGGATGGTCGAACGGTTTTTTCCGCTGCCTTTTTTCCTTAAAGATGTGTTCAGGAAAATCCATGAAATGACGGAAGTTATGGATACGCCCGCCGGGTATAAGATTATCCCGCTTGGAAAGATTCAAGCGTCTTACAAGATATTCAAGCAGACCCGGGTCCATCTCCCTGTCATATACAAAACGTACGGGTTGTCCTTTACGGCGATTTTTGATCCCTTTCTCCAACTTCTGAATGATGTTGGTAGAGATATCCTCATCAATGTCGATCTCGGCATCTCTTGTTACTTTAAAAACATGCGACTGGTACTGGTCGTACCCGAAGTAAGAAAAAATATCAGGCAGGTTGAACCGGATAACATCCTCGAGTAAGATGATATTGGTTTCATCTGGTTTTGCGGAAGGGAGTATGGTGAATCTTCCGAGTGCACGGCTGGGGACCTCTATCAACGCATATTTTCTTTTTAATGCACTTTCTTTCTTCCACATCACTACACCCAGGTATATTGATTTATCCCGTAATGCCGGGAAATCCGGGATGCTTTCGATCATCAGGGGGATCACATCAGAACTTACTTCTTCTTCGAAATAATTACGGACAAATTCCTTTTGCTCGATCGTCAGTTCTTTTTCAGTCCGCAGGAATATCTTTTGTTCATTCAATTGAGTTGATACTTCCTCCCAGATGCGGTAGAACTCCCCCTGTTGGTTCAGCACCGTCATTTGTATCTCGTCAATGATCTGTTGGGGGTTGTTTTCAAGGTGCATATTGGCTTTGTTCCCAAATTGTATCATCCGGCGTAGCGTAGCGACCCGGACCCTGAAGAACTCATCCATATTATTAGAAAAGATCCCAAGGAAGCGGATCCGTTCGCGGAGTGGTACCGTTGAATCGGCAGCTTCCTGCAATACCCTGGCATTAAAAGAAAGCCAGCTAATATCCCGGGCAATGGTTTTTCGTTTGGGGTGATGATGATGCGCCATGAAATAATTTTTGAGGGAATGGATAAAGTTAATGAAGGATCGAAAAAAAAGAGATTAAGTTTTAGTGCTTAACTTTTTTTCATTTGTTCGATAACAGCTGTCGTGGAGAACCCTTCTAAAATAGGATTGATGACAACCCTGCCGCCTGCCGCAATGACCTCTTTCGCACCTGCAATTTGGTCAACCGTATAATCGCCACCCTTTACCAGCACATCGGGAAGGATAGTTTTGATGAGCTGAAGCGGAGTGTCATCTTCAAATAAAATAACAGCATCCACCATCAGCAAAGAAGCAAGGATCAGGGCGCGGGATCCTTCTTTGTTGGCAGGACGGTTTTCACCTTTTAATCTTTTGACGGACGCATCCGAGTTCAGGCCCACGACAAGAAGATCAGCTTCCGCGGCAGCCTGTGATAAAGAAAAAATATGCCCTTCATGCAGGATATCAAAAACACCGTTTGTGAAAACGATCTTTTTCCCCAACATTCTCCAACTGGCAATTTTTTGCATTAGCTGTTCAGGAGAAAGTATTTTCTGCGGTATCAATTCGGCTCTCTTCAATTTTGCGGTGTTTATTATAGTAAGGCATCACAACAAAGCTAATTAAACCTCCCATTACGATCACTGCAAATGTGACGATCCAGAGTATCCATCCAAAGGCAAGCGCTACACCTGCATTCAATCCGTACACCATCATTGCTTTTTCCACTAAAAAAGCGTAGGCGCCAATACCACCCGGAGCAGCAAGCATACCAAAGGTTCCGGCAGATAAAACCGTAAATGCTTCCTTCATCCCGTAATGAGCTGTTTCTGCAAATGCAAAGAACCCTATATAGCCGGAGATAAGATAAATGGTCCATAGCAGAACAGACAGTACAATGAACAAACCCCTGCGGCGAAGATGCTTTACGGAAGTGATGCCCTGCCAGATATGGAGACCTATTTTTTTCAGCAACAGTAGGAGATCCTTAAATGTTTTTCTTTTTAAGATCATCCAGGCAGCAGTGGCGACAGCTATGATCAACAGGAAGCCAAGGAGAATAATGTAGCCGGGGAGTGTATCAACGTTCGTTTCACCGGGTTTGGAAAAAAGTGAATCCACCAGCTGCGAATAAAGACCAGGCTGGAGTGCAAAGGTGATACCCAATACAGTTAAGAAGGACAGACCATCTACCAACCTTTCAACGATGACCGTACCGATCAATGTATCCAACGGTACTTTTTCATAGCGGTTCAGCATACTGCATTTTATCACTTCACCCAGACGGGGTACTCCCTGGTTAACGAGGTAGCCGATCATCACAGCAAAAAAAGCATTGAGTGTTGAAACTTTATATCCCAATGGCTCGATGAGCAGTTTCCACCGGTAAGCCCTGATGATATGACTGAGGATCAAAAGACCAAAAACCGGGAGAATAAGCCAATATTTTGCACCGTAAAAAGATTTTTTTATCTGGGCGATATTTTCTTTGTTGAGATTCTTGAGCGAGAGCCAAACGAAAAGTAAACCAAGTGCAAAAAAGAATATATATTGAATTATAGTGCGTGTCTTTTTATTCATGAGTACCGAAAATAAACAATCCTCCGGCGATGATGAGGATTAAGATCCATTCAACAGCATATTATCGATCAATCGTACTTCATTGAGATAGGCAGCTACCAGGGCTACCAGTTTTTCATTACCATCCCAGTTTGTTTTTAATGACAGGTCCATAGCATTAGCGATCTCAACATAATCAGGCTTGAATCCAGCCTGTTTCAGAATTTCAGTTGCTTCACGTTTCAGTGTTGTTATATCGCCGGGACGGATATTATTCTTTATTGATGCCAGGCACCGATAGATCGCGGTAGAAATACTTCTTTCTTTGTCGTTAAGCCGCATATTGCGGCTGCTCATGGCGAGTCCGTCATCTTCACGAAGGGTAGGGCATATATGAATGTTTATTTTACCAGCTTCACCGACCAACCCGACCAGTTTCGTTATTACCATGCATTGCTGGTAGTCCTTTTGTCCCAGGTACAGATCATCAGGTTTCACAATATCAAGCAGGCGATGAACTACCATGCAAACACCCTGGAAATGTCCTGGCCTGTATTTTCCTTCGAGTACTGTTTCAAGATAACCCAGGTCATAATGAGCAGGGGATGGCGGCCAGTTTGGGTAGATTTCTTTGACAGCAGGAAGGAACAGAACATCACAACCGGCCCCTTCGAGCAGGCTGATATCTTTTTCAATAGTGATCGGGTATTTTTCAAAATCAGCAGGGTTATTGAACTGTGTAGGATTTACAAAAATGCTTGAAACCGTTATGCTGTCGTGTTCTTTAGAAGCATCGATCAGGGAAATATGTCCGGGGTGCAATGCACCCATAGTAGGGACAAACCCAATGCGGCTCCCCTTTTTCTGTTGAGCATCAAGCCATTTACGCTGTTCTGCTATTTTTTTGAATAAGATCATTGACTTTGAAAATTGTGTACAGCATTATGAGAATCACAGTAATTAGCTGTAAAATAACTACCTTCGCTGCCTTTTACAAAACCTGCCTGCCGGTCCGAATGACTCCCATGGGAGCAGGCAGGGGGACTAAAACAAAACGGGACGCCCATGTCAGCAAAGAAAAGAATTTTATTTATCGCAAATGAGATGTCGCCCTACCTGGAACTGACGGAGTTCTCAGAGATCGTGAACAAGCTGGCCATAAAAGCCAACGATAATAACCTCGAGGTCCGCTGCATCATGCCCCGTTTTGGTATCATCAATGAACGCCGTCACCGGTTGCATGAAGTGGTAAGGCTCTCA
>DATLCB010000061.1:0-9264 GCA_035526625.1 Chitinophagaceae bacterium | reverse complement strand
AATTGTTTGCCGGTGCCTTTAGCCTGCAATGCCGGATCTACACTTAACATACCGAGGTAGAGTTTGCCTTCCCGTTTGTCAAGAAAGACACAGCCTTCCAGTTCATTTTTTTCATTGGTAGCCTTCAGGAAAAGCGCTCCCGGGTTTTCAAGCAATCTTTTCAACTGCTCTTCATCCGTACGAATCTCTCCACTGATCATATCCGCCTCGGTCGTCCATCCCTGTTTGGATGCATCGCCGCGATAAGCGCTGTTCAGCAGGGTTACTAATGAAGGAATATCTGATGCTTTGGCAATGGAAACGGGCATGGTCAAAGATAAATAAAAGAAGCAGGGGTACGATTAAGGGTATGTAACAGGTTCGAGATCCAGTATCACATGCAGGTGATGTAATAAATGTTTTACATAGTCCGCCGCAAGCCATTCTAGGCTATGGGGCTCACCGGTGAGGCAGGTCCGTTGATACATGTCTTCTGGAGTATTCCTGAGGATATAGCAAACCTGTTTATTTAAAGAATACCACAGAGTGATGATATCAGCGGTATCCCATTGCTGGTAATTATTAATGACCACCCACTTATCCTGTTGATATTTTATGAAAGGGTTTTTTTCATACTGGGCCACTATAAAGCGCCGGATATTACTTTGAGCGGAATCGATCAAATGCCCGAGTATCTCTTTTTTGCTCCATTTGGCAGGAGAGGATTTTAAGCTGTATGCTGCTTCAGCAATATTTTGGAGCGCCCCGAGATGAAGATCAATTGTTTTTTCTAATTCAGCAGCGGAAGACTTCATGCCACAATTTAGTGCCTGTTGAGCAAAAATAAAAGCCGCCACCTGTGGTGACGGCTTATGATCCTGAGGTGATCAGTATCTTCCGTTCCGGTCATCTCTGCCGTTGCGATCGTTCCGATCATTCCTGTCATTCCAGTCTCTTTCATCCCTGTCGCTCCGGTCTTTCCAATCCCTGTCATTCCAGTCCCTGTTGTCATCACGGTCATTTCTTTCGAAACGGCCATAACGTCTTTGTTCCTGGATGTTGATCTGGCCATAATGGTCGATCAGGATCTTCACGTCTTTGTTGTTAAGACGGAAGGAGCTAGAGGAAACTAACCTTTCTCTTCTTTGAAACTGACCTCGCTGCATTTCATAGACCTGGATGGAGTGGCGGCCATCATGAAGGTTGGCAATGCTGATAGCGCGGCTGTTGGTAAAAAAGCTTCTGCCATCGATCACTACCTTGTAGTTCCTCATGCTGTTCACCGTTACCATGGGTCTTCGGTCGGCAGCCATTACGGCTATCGCCATCAAAAGACCGGTAAAAAGTGTAAACATCTTTTTCATAGTACTCAATTTTTATTTTTTTATGTACGCAACGACCGGGTTTGTTGCGGTACGGATTATTTTAATTACCCGGTCAGCTTCAATATTTCAAAGCAAATGCCAGTGTGCGGGAAATGGTTAAACGAAATGTTAATCGAATGATCCAGGAAAACCAATGCAATGAAATCCTTTGCAGTAAAGAATCACAAGCGGTGTTATTTACTGTTAATGAACGGTAAGGATTCGTTAAAGGGAAGTACGGTTTTCTTTCTAACAGCATAACGGTTAGTGCAATGTTCCTAAACTATAGAAAATTTATTTTTACCGGACGAAGTTATCGGAACATCTTTGCGCTGTGTACAGTAAACAGCAAGCTTCTCATCTGCGCCAGGAATTCTGGACCCGGTTCGGACAATATATGCGGCCAATAACCGGGGCCAATGGCAATACCGTTAACTGGATCAATTATCGTACAGGGACCCGTGATCTTTATTTCAGAATGGATGCAGGTAGTAAATATGCGTCTGTTAGTATTGAATTAAAACATTCGGATAGCGGGCAACACCAACATTATTATGAACAATTGGAACAGGTTAGATCGATCCTTGAGCAGGAAACAGGGGAGAAATGGGATTGGGTAAAAGAAATAGAAGACGAGAATGGACAGATGATCAGCCGCATCAGTATCACGCTTAAAGGGGTCAACATTTTCAATGAAGCGGACTGGCCGGCTGTCATTTCTTTTTTTAAACCAAGGATCATAGCGCTGGATAGATTCTGGAACCATGTAAAAGAAGAGTTTGAATAAATTGAACATCATTTTCTGTCCTTACTAATACCTTAAAAGCAACCTAAAAGACGTACCTTCGCCCCCTCGAAAAATTGAGGTTTTAGTACATGAAGAACATCCGTAATTTCTGCATCATCGCACATATTGACCATGGCAAATCCACCCTGGCTGATCGCCTGTTGCAAAGCACTGGAACTATCAGTGATAGAGATATGATGGACCAGGTACTCGACGATATGGACCTGGAAAGAGAGAAAGGAATTACGATCAAGAGCCATGCGATCCAGATCAATTATAAGCATACGGATAAGCAGGAATATATCCTGAACCTTATCGATACACCGGGTCACGTTGATTTCAGTTATGAAGTGAGCCGGGCACTGGCCGCCTGTGAAGGAGCCTTGCTTTTAGTAGATGCCACACAAGGTATACAAGCCCAGACCATCAGCAACTTATACCTGGCAATTGACAATGACCTTGAGATCATTCCCGTTATAAATAAGATCGACATGGATGGTGCTATGATCGAGGAAGTAGAGGACCAGATCATTGAATTGATAGGTTGTAAAAAAGAAGATATCCTTCATGCCAGCGGGCGGACGGGTGTGGGAGTGGAAGCCATCCTGGATGCGATCGTAAACCGGATACCTGCGCCAATTGGAAAACAGGATGAGCCCTTACAGGCCCTGATATTCGACAGTGTGTTCAACTCCTTCCGTGGTATCATTGTTTATTTCAGGGTAAGGAACGGCTCGATAAAGAAAGGAGACAAAGTAAAATTCGTTTCTACCGACCAGGAATATGGAGCAGATGAAGTAGGGATCCTGAAATTGAAGATGACTGAGAAGAGTGAAGTGAACTGCGGGGATGTGGGATACCTGATCACCGGCATCAAGAATGCAAAGGAAGTGAAAGTAGGTGATACCATCACCCTTGCGGCTAACCCGACCCAGGAGATCATCAAAGGTTTCCAGGAAGTAAAGCCGATGGTATTTGCTGGCATCTTCCCGGTCAACACCGAGGATTTTGAGGAATTACGGGATTGCATGGATAAACTGCAATTGAACGATGCATCACTGACCTATGAACTGGAAACATCACAGGCATTGGGCTTTGGCTTTCGTTGCGGTTTCCTCGGACTGCTGCACATGGAGATCATCCAGGAAAGACTGGAGCGGGAGTTTAATCAAACAGTGATCACCACGGTTCCCAACGTTAGCTTTATTGCTTACACAACCAAAGGAGAGAAGGTCACGGTCAATAACCCAACTGAATTTCCTGACCCGGTAAAAACGGAAAGGATCGAAGAACCTTTTATCAAAGCACAGATCATTACCAAGCCGGATTATATCGGAAATATCATGACACTGTGTTTGGGTAAGAGAGGAATCTTAATGAACCAGAGTTATCTTACGCAGACAAGGGTAGAGCTTCTCTTTGAAATGCCGCTGACAGAAATTGTATTTGACTTCTACGATAAATTGAAATCCCAAACACGGGGATACGCTTCCTTTGATTATCATCCTATCGGCTACCGTGAAGCGGATATCGTACGGATGGACATTCTGTTGAATGGTGATAAAGTGGATGCCCTTAGTGCATTGATCCATCGTAGCAGGGCGCAGGAGTTTGGAAGAAAGCTTTGTGAGAAACTTAAAGAACTATTAACGCGTCATCAATTCCAGATCGCTATACAAGCAGCTATTGGTGCCAAAGTGGTAGCGAGAGAAACGATCTCTGCAATGCGTAAGGATGTTACCGCGAAATGTTATGGAGGTGACATCAGTCGTAAACGTAAACTACTCGAGAAGCAGAAAGAAGGAAAGAAGCGAATGAGGCAGATCGGGAACGTGGAAGTACCGCAGGAGGCTTTCCTGGCGGTGTTGAAGCTGGACGATTAAGTGAAACGTGAAATGTCAGAAGTGAAAAAATGAATGAGGCGTCAATGAGATGCCTTTTTTATTGCGCTTTGATGTACTTTAGTTTCAAAAGCCATGAGCTCCGCTGAGTTTTACGATAATTTTATTTCCTCCCAGGTAAAGTCAGGTATCAACGACAGGATAGCCGGGTTGTATAACCGCATGTGCAGTCTCGGTTTGCATTCAAATACGTCTGTACTGGAGATCGGCTGTGGGATTGGCACGCTTACTTATTTATTACTTCGAAAAATAAAGACAGGCAAAATAGAGGCAGTTGACATCAGTCCGAAGTCGATCGAATTCGCTCAAAAACATATAAAAGCGAATAATCTTTCTTTCTCCGCGGCAGACATTCTCCAATTTGAACCAAACCTGAAGCAATTTGACAGGATAACTTTATTCGATGTGTTGGAGCATATAGCGGTAGAACGGCATGCAGCTGTTTTCCAGCGACTCAGTAAATGGATGCACGATGACAGCTTACTCTTTATCAATATCCCCAATCCCGGTTATATCCTGTTCGATCAAAAGAATAACCCCGCAGCCTTGCAGGAAACGGACCAGCCTGTTTTTTTAGCGCCGCTTGCTGAAAAACTGGCATCGGCATCTCTTGACATAGTACGCATGGAGACTTACAGTATCTGGGTAAAGGATGATTACCAGTTCATGGTTGTGCGCAAGAGAAAAGATTTTGAAGAAAAACTATTAAGTGATAACAGGAATGTCTTTGAAAAAGCCAGCAAATGGATGAACAGGAAATGGAGAAGGTTACGCTACGCTTATCCGCCAAAGCAATAAAATAGCTTTCCGCTATTGTTATCGACGATCTCCCAGTTCTATCGACAGATCATCTTTACTGAAAAGTGCTTTCCACAATGCATAGACTTTATCGGGATAATAAGATACTACTGCTTGCAATGACCGTTTACTCATATTCTCTAATTTCAATCTATCATCAACAAGGGACAATATTGATGCTGCCATGCGTTCGACATTTTCCTTTTCTATCAACAAACCTGTTTCATTATTGATAATAATATGCCGCGGTCCAGTGTCACAATCAAAAGCGATGCAGGGAACAGCATGGTTCATGGCCTCGAGTAATACAAGCGGAAAGCATTCATTGCGGGACGTCATTACAAAAAGCGATGATTCCTGGTAGTCTCCCGTGATATCAACTTTATCCGCGGGCTGGTAAATTAACCGATCCACCAGTCCTTCTTTGTTAATGAAATCCAGGAAGATCTCTTTTTGTTCGCCATACCCGATCACTTTCCATCTGAGATGATCATTCCTTTTCAAGACGGTCTTTGCAACCCCCATCAGCAGGTCAATTCCTTTTATTGGGTTGAAACGGGTGACGCTTAGTAAATCAAATCTTTTTGCAGCTCTTGTAGTTGAACCCGGCTGAGCGATAAAATTGGGGATGACTACAGTGTTATCATTCAGTTTCCTGTAATAGCGTTTTTCATCCGCATTCAGGCAGATCACAGCATCCAGTTTTTTGTAAGTACGCTTCTGAAAATATTGCCAGAACCTGTTTAGGTGCTGCGCATGATAATGATGATGTTCCCACGAATAGACCCTGCTGATCTTTTTTGCTCCCGCTAAAATAGCTCCAACGGCAAAATGATACTCAGAACATATTAAATGATCCGGCCGCAATTCTTTCAGCAATGCTTTCAATCTTCTTACATCTTGCCACATCTTAATTTTGCGGCTTATTGTATTGCCTTTTTCAGTGATGCCGAAGTTCATAGGGGAGTGAATGATCTTTATACCTGGATGAACCGGATAATATGTTTCAGCAGTATGATCCAGTATCAACAGGGTGACCCTGTGTTTCTTTTCTGCAAAAAGATTGGCCGTACTGATCATGGCTTTCTCATATCCCCCGGGTACATGCAGGTAGGAGCAGGCGATGACGATATGACTTGGGTTGGGCAACTATTAATTTTTTTTACGGCTACGGGTTAGTTTACGCACCCATTCTCTCACTTTATAATAGGCCTTCCGGGGCGGGGTAATATATTTCTCCAGGAATAGAAGGTCTTTTTCTGCGGACAATTTTTTGACGTTATTCAATAAATCCCGGTATATCTTTATTCGTTCCCCGATGATATCTTGTTCGTTGAGCAGGCTGCTGATCTTTAATTGAGCTGCTTTCCCCATTGCTGTACAAAGCTGAGGCGAACGCCACAATTTTTCAAGGGCTGAGGCCAGTTCCCTGCTGTTTTCAGCCGGTATGACCAAAGCATCTTCTCCATTTGAAAATAGAAAAGAGGATCCGGTAGTATTAGTTAATATCACCGGCTTACCATAAAACGCGGCTTCGATAGGGATCACATTAAAGGATTCCCAAATGGTCGGGATCACTATATAGCAAGCACCCGCATACAAGGCGGATAATTCTTCCCGGGGAACTGAGCGCTTCCATATCAATTTTTTATTCCATACACCGGGATATTTACTGGCGAGGTAGTCGGACATCAGTTGTTTTGTTTCATGATTATAATTATCACTCCCGGCCCAAATAACTTTCACAGTGCTGTTATTAAGGAGCGATAAAGATTCACACAGAATCTCAGGCCCTTTCATTTTTTGCAAAGCTCCCACTACTAGTGCATAGGGAGTATTTTCAACTTCGTGGCGAAGACGATCTGAATTTTTTTCCTCAAATAGAAACGGTATCCGGGCCATTACGACAGGGCGGTCTGTATAATTAAGTATATCTTCTCTGCTTTGCGGGCTATGACTGATGATCCCTTCACATTTTTTAAATGCTATTCTCTCCAGTTCTTCCACTACCAGGGCATGATCGTCGATCCGGTCCTGGTTATATTGCTTGTACTGGAAAAAAGCCCCGTGCCCGCTTAATACGACCGGCGGTAATAAAGGATGTTCAAGAAAAGCAGCTAAGCCGCCATAAGCGGAAGCATCTACCATATCAATGTTGTATAAAGAAGAATTGGTTATTAGCCAATCCCTCATGGACATGCCCATGGCGATCCAGTAAGGAGCATCCAGCCCTCCGCGTCTGAAATATTGTTTATAATAGGTATAGTATTTTAAAAAAGAAGTTTTTAACATTACGAGGATCACCCCGTTGCCGAGAGTTTCTATTTTATCTTCTTCGCTTGAGAGATCATGTGAGACAGTAAGCACGATCGAAGTATGTCCATTATTAGCTAGTAATGCGGATAGCCTGTGTGTGAAAGTGGCGATACCTCCAAACGGGGGATAATAGTTGGATGAGGCAATACAAATTGTCATTTGAACTGGTCTTGCCACTTTTTAATGTTTTCAGTTGGTAAAACAACAGGTCCTGGTTGCAGATCCCCGTTAACCCATTTTCTCAGTCCTTTAAGTTCCTTTCTTTTCACCGCATTTAGGTTGATAGACTTTCCCAGTTCCGTTGCACGGTTATCCACGGCAATGACCGCAGCAGGATTTTCCAAGGACATACATTTTATGCCTCCGTGAAGCCTTGTTCCGATGTAATTGAGTTTTACAGAAGAAACAAGTTGATGAAGTTCTTCCAATGAATGTGACATGATCCTGAATTTCGCACTGTTGTCTTTATAGGATGGTAATGATTTGAGATATGCGGTATCTTCCCTGCATTGAGGGAAAAAAAAGATCTCGGCTGTACCCGTCTCTAAAATAATTTCGATGACCTCGTTATCGCTTTCCCTGTCGGCATAGTAATAGGTAAACATGAGTAACACTTTATTGAGCTCATGTTGAAAGATATTCTTGTAGGCGGTTTTTAATTCCCATGTTGACGGACAGGATGTAAAAAGAGTGTTTCTGCAGCCGATCTCATTCAACATATGCAAAGAGTAATCATCCCTAATCGAATGGTAGATATTTTTATGCATGATATTCCTGTAGTATATCCGGGTGGCCCAATCTATCTTTTTCTGGTACGCACACCATCCCGCACCCATATATATAACGTTCTTAAACCCCGGGTAGAAATAAAACCCTTTTGTCTTTACAGGTGTTAAACGCGGGAAATTCCTGATATCCGAAGTCAGGATATTCGATCCACCTACAAATGCATAACGGGCATTTTTGACAAGGTCCTTTTCTTTTCTTTTCAGATCCTGGTGCAGGGAAACCCGGATGATCTCAGACTGCGGAAAAAGCTTAGTAAGTATGGAGTGGATCGCCTCAAAAATGATGACGTCGCCAATATTATCAGAAGGGGTCCCGTTATTGTCTTGTAAAGCCGGGTCCAGTAATAATATATAGCCTTCCTTGCTCATATTTCTCCGAGAGTATCCCATTTTAACTGGCACGAGATCATGCCATGATCAACTTGTGATCCTTCAAATTCAGAATTGACGTTTGAGATCGAAAAATTCAAACCATCAGTCACCAGATCAATGACCTGCCGGTGATTATCGATCAATGAGACATTGAAAGTGAAGTGGCCGGGTACCAGTATAGTCGCTGGCAGCCAGACGATGAATTCACTTCGGGAATTCTCAGGGAGCACACTTGAATGATATTCACTTCTTAATATTCTTTCCCTGGAAAGTTTATGAAGCCCGAAACCTATGGAGAAATTTTGTGTCCATGATAGGTTTTGGATGGTGATACCTATGCCAATCTCTTCCTTATGGCTGAACAGGTTTTTATTATTCAAACTTCCATCAAGGGACCGTAGTTGAGTGATAGCAATCGGACTGCCGGAATGGTTTTTGATCTCTCTTAAACTGGAACCCGCATTCAAAGAGCGGATATATTGTTCAGTTATTACTTCCGGGGATCCCAGGGCAATGCTTTTACCATTATCTAAGAAAAGGACCTTGTTACATAGTTCGTTTATCGCTCTCAGGTTATGACTAACAAATAGGATCGTCCGACCCTGGCTCTTGCTTATCTCATTCATTTTACCAATACACTTATTTTGGAATTCCAGGTCACCAACTGCAAGCACTTCATCAATAAGCAGGACTTCAGGTTCCAGGTGTGCAGCTACTGAAAAAGCCAGCCGCATCTCCATTCCACTGCTATAATGTTTTAGGGGGGTATCAATGAATCTTTCCACACCACTAAAGTCAATGATAGCATCCAACTGCCTGTTTATTTCAATTTTTTTTAATCCAAGTATTGAACCGTTCAGATAGATGTTTTCTCTTCCTGTCAATTCCGGATGAAAACCTGTTCCCACTTCCAATAGGGAAGCTACCCGGCCCCTTATTTTTACTGTACCGATAGTGGG